>CAZVEF010000045.1:0-16276 GCA_964625715.1 uncultured Spirochaetaceae bacterium
GGCTCGGATCGCTCGAGGACGCGGTGGCGCGGCTCTTCGGCGGCGCGTGACGGCGCCCGGCGGGCCGCTCACATCGCGGCGTACTGCGTCTTCAGCAACTCGGCGTAGCGGCCGTTCGCCTCGACCAGCTCGTCGTGCGACCCGACCTCTACGATGCGGCCGCTGTCGAGGACCATGATGCGGTCCGCGTCGCGGATCGTCGCGAGGCGGTGCGCGATGACGAAGCTCGTCCGGCCGCGGCTGAGCTTCGCCGCCGCCTCCTGCACGAGCCGTTCGCTTTCCGAGTCGAGGTACGAGCTCGCCTCGTCGAGGATGAGGATCTTCGGGTCGCGGACGAGCGCACGCGCGAAGGCGATGAGCTGCTTCTGTCCGAGCGACAGGTTGCCGCCCCGCTCACCGACCTCGTTGTGGTACCCCTCCGGCAGCGACTCGATCATCGGGTGGATTCCCATTGCGCGAGCGACCTCTTCGACCTCCTCGCGGGTGGCATCCTCGCGTCCGTAGCGGATGTTTTCGATGATCGTTCCCGAAAACACGTGCGCGTCCTGCATCACGAGCGCGATCTGCGAGCGGTAGGCCTCCTGCCCGAGATCGCGGAGATCGTGCCCGTCGACCAGTACGGCGCCGTAGGTCGGGTCGTAGAATCGACAGAGCAGATTGATGATCGTCGTCTTCCCCGAGCCGGTGGGGCCGACGATGGCGATCGTCTCGCCGGGCTCGGCGGTGAAGTTCAGGTCCTCTGCGACGTAGTCCGTACCCTCGTAGGCGAACCAGACGTCGCGGAACTCCACGCGACCGGTGAGCTCGACGTCGCTGCGCGCATCGGCCTTGTCCCGAACGTCCTCGCCCACGTCGAGGATCTCGAAGATCCGCTCGCCGGAGGCCATCGTGCGGCTGATCTGGTTCAGCATATTGCTGATCTTCTGCATCGGCTGGAAAAACCGGTTGATGTACGTCAGGAACGCGGCGATGACGCCGATCGTCACGAGCTCGCGCGAGAGCAGGATCCCGCCGAAGAGCAGCACGAGCACCGGGCCGATCGTCGCCAGCGTCGCGACCGCCTGCCAGAAATACGCGAGCAGCGGGTAGAAGCGCCGGGTCTGCTGGAAGTACTCGTCGTTCACCGACGCGAAGTTCTCGATGTTCTCATCCTCGCGTGCGAAGGCGCGGATCACGCGGATCCCCGAGATCGATTCGTTGAGGAAGGCGTTGACCGATGAGAGCCGTCGCTGAATCCGCCGGCCTGCGTCGACGAGCCTGTTCCGGAGCACGAAGACGATGACCGCGAACGAGGGTATGGTGACGAGCAGGACGAGCGACAGACGCGCATCGAGGCTGATCATCGCCGCCGCGATGCCCACGAGCATGAACGCATCCACGACGATCGTGTCGAGGCCGGCGCGCAGGAGCTCCTCGAAGACCTGGACGTCGTTCGTGAGTCGGCTCATCAGCTGTCCGGTCTTCTGCTTGTCGAAGAACCTGAACGAGAGACGCTGCAGGTGACCGAAGATGTCGCGGCGCAGCGCGAAGATCACGCGGTAGCCGATGTTCATCATGAGCACGCCCTGGATCCGCGCCGCGACGAAGAATACGGCGAGCAGCGCCACCATCGCAGTCCCGATCAGCACGAGGCCACGCACGTTGCCTTCCGCGATGTGACGGTCGATCCCGATCTGGAGCAGAATCGGGATCGAGATGAACGCGCCCACGTTGAGAACGGCGCAGACGTACATGACCGCGAGCCTGCGCGCGTGCGGCTTCAGGTACGCCAGAAAGCGACGCAGGATCCCCCAGTCGAACTCCGCGACGTCTTTCTCGTCGAAGACGGGCATGTCCCCGGTGCTCTTGCGAGTGATCATGGCACTACCCCCAGGACTCGGTGATGGGCGTCCCGCGCGCGACCGTCTGCGCGAGATAGGTCGTGCGGTAGAGCTCGTTGCGCTTCATGAGCCCGGCGTGCGAGTCCACATCCGCGATACGACCTTCGTTGAGCACGATGATCCGGTCGGCGAGCGCGAGTGTGGAGACGCGCTGCGCGATGATGATCGTCGTCCTGCCCTCCATCAGCTCGCGCAGCTGGTTCTGGATGCGGCGCTCGGTCGCCGCGTCGAGGCTCGACGTGCAGTCGTCGAGGATGAGCAGGCGCGGATCCTGCAGGATCGTCCGCGCGATCGCAACGCGCTGTTTCTGCCCGCCGGAGAGGCCCACGCCGTACTCGCCCACGATGGTGTCGTACCCGTGGGGGAGCGCGGCGATGAAGTCGTCGATCTGCGCGTGCCGGGCGGCCGCGCGAACCTCCTCGCGTGTGGCGTCGGGGCGCGCGAAGGCGATGTTCTCCGCGATCGTCGCCGAGAAGAGGAAGGTCTCCTGGAGCACCGTGCCGATCTGCGAGCGCAGGTAGGGCAGTCGCCACTCCTCGATGGGCCGGTCGTCGATCAGCAGCCGCCCCTCGGTGGGCAGGTAGAATCGCGGGATGAGCGAGATCAGCGTGCTCTTCCCCGCGCCGGTGAGCCCGAAGAGCGCGACGTGCTCGCCGGGCTCTATGGTGCACGAGACGTCGTGCAGGACCGGCGGGTGGCCCTCGTAGCTGAAGCCCACCCGGTCGAAGGTCACGCGCCCGTCGATCGGTTCGGTCCGCGTCCCGGTGTCGGTGCGCTTCTGGTCGGGGGTGTCGAGGATCTCGCGGATGCGGATCGTCGAGCCCTGCGCCATGGACACCATCGACGTGTTGAGCGCGAGGATCATGATGGGGAAGCGCATGATGTTCATGTACGCGACGAAGGCGAGCAGCACGCCCAGGCTCATCGTACCCTCGATCACCTGCCACCCGCCGAAGAGCAG
This sequence comes from uncultured Spirochaetaceae bacterium, assembly GCA_964625715.1. Taxonomy (GTDB): domain Bacteria; phylum Spirochaetota; class Spirochaetia; order DSM-27196; family SLST01; genus SLST01. The sequence goes on from CAZVEF010000045.1 coordinate 2,842, forward strand.
GATCACGAGCGCGCCTACGCCGTCGCTGATAAGCAGGATCGGGTTGAGATAGACCTGCAGGAGCGAGACACCCAGGTCCTTGTCGAGCATCTCGCGGTTCTCGCGCTCGAACAGCTCCTTCTCCTTCTCCTCCGCGGAGAAGGCCTTCGCGACGCGGATACCGGTGAGGTTCTCCTGGATACGCGCGTTCAGACGTCCCATCTGTCGCTGCTGGCGAAGGACGGCGGCCCTCATCCGTCGACTGAAGTGAAGGATGACGGCGAAGAAGATCGGCACGAAGACGAAGACCGCGAGCGCGAGCCGCCAGTCCTGGTAGAGCATGAGCCCGAAGACGGTCAGCGAGATGAGGATGATGCGCGTGCGGTGCTCAATGCCGAAGGCGAGGAAGTTCCGGATCATCTGGATGTCGTACGTGACGCGGGACATGAGATCGCCGGTGCGCGCCTGGTCGTAGAAGGTCAGCGGGAGGTGCTGAAGCTTCTCGTAGAGCGTGTTGCGCAGGTCGCGGACGACCGACTCGGCGAACCGCCAGTAGTTGCGCACCATCAGGTGGATGAAGAGCCCGCGCAGAACCCCGACGACGGCCATCACGCCGCAGACGAGGAGCAGGAGCTGCATCGCGCCGGGCTCGGCGATCCGGGGGTAGACGTTGTCGGTGACGTAACCGATCGCGATGGGAATCGTCTGCGCGAGCAGGTCGAAACCGATCATCGTAACCATCGCGACGACAAGCGCGCCGCGGTGCGCGCGCAGGTACGGCAGGAGACGCTTGATGATTTGCAGCATGTTCTACTTCACAGTGTTCCGGGTTCGGGCGGTGACTCCGGAAACGATCATACCGCTTCGCGCACCGAGCGGCAATGGCCGGAGCGTCGCACGAGCGCCCCTGCCGAAACACCTGACGGACCTCCCGGACAGCCGGCCACCCGGTCCCTGCACCGACGCAGACGCCACCGCGACACCGCTCAGCGCTCCCGGCCCAGGTCCACGAGGCTTCGCACCCGGAGCGCCTTCTTCGCCTGCGCGAGCGTCATCTTCGTCGACGGGGTGAGCGTCAGCGACACCGAGCCGCCCGGACGGACGTGGACGAAGTTGTCGTCCGCGCGGAAGTCGGCGCCGTCGAGCTCGACCCACGCGAAGAGCGCGACCGCCTTGCTCCTGAGCGTCACGCGGAACGATCCCTTCCTGCCGTCCGTGACCGTCGCGGCGAGCCCGGGATCCTGAGCGAGCTCGAGGTGCTTCGGGCGCGCGAAGCTCACGAGGTTCTCGGCAACACGCCTACGGCCGTCGTGGGCCTCGAGCCAGACGAGGATGTCGCGCTCGCTCCGCGCTTCGATGAGCTTCTGCAGCCGAAGCGTATGCACGCGCTTGTCGCCGTTCTTTCGGCTCTTGACCGGCTTCGCGCCGGTGTCGAGCTTCTTTCCGCGCGCATCGGTGACGGTCCACTTCAGCGTGAGCTCGCGCGTCTCCAGGGCATCGCTGGTGAGGTGCACCTCGACGGTGCCGGCGTCCGGGTTCTCGAGCCCCGAGAGCAGAAGCGGGGCGAAGAACTTCTTCGCCATGTAGTGCAGCGCCTTCCAGCGATGATGGTAGTCGATCGACGACCAGCTCGCCACGGGCCAGGTGTCGTTGAGCTGCCAGTAGATCGTCCCCATACCGCGGGGCATCGACCGGCGCCAGTGCTCGACCGCGTACTTGATCGCCATGCCCTGGAGGATCTGGCTCGACCAGAGCGTCTCGTCGAACCCGGTAGGCAGGCGGAACCAGTCGAGCATGTAGTGCATGATCGTGCTGTTACCGATCCCGCTGCGCTGGTGGTGCTCCATGACGTAGCTCGTGACGTTGCGGTCCTCCGGCGCGGTGTAGCCGCGGGTCGTCTTCGGCTCAGGGAAGCTCTGGAAACCGAACTCGGAGTTGAACCGGTGCTCGCACGTCCGGTACCACTCGAACGGCTTGAGCCCGTGCCAGACGTCCCAGAGGTGAGCGTCGCCGCACGTGGGGTTGCGGTGATCGGCGCGGTCGCCGCACGGGCTGTGCGGGCTGCCGGGCCAGTACGCGGTCTCGCCGTCGTACTCGGCTACGATCGAGGGCAGGAGCTTGTCGAAGACCGCGCCGTAGTCGTCCCAGCTCATCGTGCGCTCGGTCCACTCGGGGCCCACGAGCCCCTGCTCGAGCTCGTTGTTCCCGCACCACAGCGCGAGCGAAGGGTGGTGGCGGAGCCGACGGACGTTGTCGATCGCCTCCTGCTCGACGTTCGCGACGAACTGCTCGTCCCAGGTCGGATAGGCGTAGCAGGCGAACATGAAGTCCTGCCAGACGCAGATACCGTACTCGTCGCACAGGTCGTAGAAGACGTCTTCCTCGTAGAGTCCGCCTCCCCAGACGCGGAGCATGTTCATGTTCGCCTCCGCCGAGCTCGCGACGAGATCGCGATAGCGCTGCGGCGTCACGCGGTCGTTGTACGCGTCGGCGGGAATCCAGTTCGCGCCCTTGGCAAAGAACGGCACGCCGTTTACGACGAAGCGAAACGACTCGCCCCACTCGTCGGGATGACGGTCGAGCTCGAGCGTGCGCAGCCCTACGCGGCGTGTCCACCGGTCGAGCTCGTCGCCGTCCTCGTCGGCGAGCTCGACCTCCACGTCGTAGAGCGGCTGGTCGCCCATCGTGTTCGGCCACCAGAGCTCCGGATTCGTGATCGAGACCTTCGCCTTCGCGCTCCCGGCGATCACCGCGACGACTTTCTCCGCGACCTGCTTCCCGGCGCGGCTGACGGAGACCTTCGCGTTCATCCGTGCCGAACGTGACCCTTCTGCGGCAACGTCGACCTCGAGGTCGACGCGCTTGCGACTGCGATGGTGCTGGCTGACGTGCACGTCGGCGAGGCGCCCCGTGGAGAAGCCGACGAGCTCGATGTCGCGCCAGATGCCGCAAGTGACGGTCCTGATCCCCCAGTCCCACCCGAAGTTGCACTGCTCCTTGCGGATGTAGCCGTGGTACCCGATCTTCTCGCCTCCGTTCCACCCCGGCAGATGGCGTTCGGCCTGCCTGCGGTTCGTGTAGTCGAGCGCGGCGGCGAAGCGGATCCGGATCGTGTTCGCCCCCTCCTTGAGCGCCTCCTTCACGTCGAACTCGTAGCGGCGAAACATGTTGTCGGTCTTCGCGATCTCCTTGCCGTTCACGCGGATCGTCGCGAGAGTATCGAGACCATGGCAAACGAGCATCACGCGCTCGTGCGCGAGGAGCTCAGCGGGAACGGTGAAGCTGCGGCTGTACTCCCATTCGGTCTCGGCGACCCAGTACGCGTCGAACTCCTTCGCACGGTAGAAGGGGTCTTCGATGCGACCCGCCTCGAGCAGATCGGTGTGGATACATCCGGGGGCGCTTCCCGGTACGGTGAGACGCCCGTTGGCATCGCGTGCGGTCCATGTTCCGTTCAACGAAAGTGTTGTCATAAAGGCTCCTTGACGAGAGCGAAGGGCACCGGTCCCGTTTGCTCCAGCAGTTTTGTGATTCGTCGTGGAATCCACTCGGTTCCACGAACGCGATATCTACGCCGCGCCGGGGAAGAGAAAGGGCAGCGCCACGAACGTCCCGATCGCGCTGCCGAGCGTGGTGAAGAAGAAGACGAGCAGGATCCGCGTGATGCGGTTGCGGTAGAAACCGCGGAAGCTCGTGATATCGTCCTGAAGCCGCTCGAAATCCACGACGCGCGGCTTGCGCAGGACCGCCTCGAGGAGTCCGCTCACGAATCCCACGCCGATCGTGGGGTTCATGCTCGTGAACGGCGCGGCGAGGAAGCTGATGACGATGTTCAGCGGGTGCGCGAGCGCGATGATCGCGCCGATCCCGGAGAGAATCCCGTTGACGAGGAACCACCGCAGGAGCATCTGAAGACCGCCGTCCCAACCCGACTGCACAAAGCCCCACGCGATGAGGCCGGCAACGACGGCCGGGATCATCCAGGGGATCGCCTTGCGAATCACGCCGGGAGGCGGCACCGTGTCTATCCGGTCGAGGTCCGGCTTCTCGACGCCCTGGTGGATCGACGTAAGCCATCGGGCAATTCCGGGCACGTGACCGGCGCCCACGACCACGAGGATACGCGACCCCTCGGTATCGTAGCTCTTCGCCGCGATATACTGGTCGCGCTCGTCGATCAGCACTTCCTTCGCCGCGGGCAGGTAGGCGGCGAGCTCGTTCATCATCCCCTCGAGCGCGCCCTGCTCCTTGAGCGCCTCGATCTCCTCCGACGGAAGCTTCTCACGGTTGAAGATCGATCCGAGCAGGGCCGCGAGCATCTTCAGCTTGCCCCAGAACCGGGCCTTTGCCCACGCGCGTCGCAGCGTCGTGTGGATCTGCCGGTCGACGAAGCTCGTGGGGATTCCCAGGCCCTGTGCCTCCTGCATCGCCGCGAGCATCTCCTCCCCCGGCGTGACTCCCAGGTCGGCGCCCATGCGGCGCTGGAAGCTCGACAGCACAAGGTTGCCCAGCAGGAGGAAGCCCTTCTTCTCGCGGATCACCTCGTAGACGTTCAGGCTCTCCCAGCTGCGCTTCTCCACGAGCGAGCGGTGCCGCGCCTCGTCGATCTCCACGCAGACGCGATCCGGCTCGAGCTCGCGAATCGCGCGCCCCACCTCGTCGACGCTGTCGCGTGAGACGTGGGCGGTTCCGAGCAGGATGAACTCGCGGCCGCCCAGCTCGAGGCGGGTCACGTGCAAAGTCGATTCAGATGCGGGTGTATCCATGGGTCTCTCTTCGCCGCGGCGCGCCGCGTGGTGGAGTCAGTCACCGGCTGCGCGCCGGCTACGCTTTCTTCTTCGCGCCCGCTTCCACGAAGCGCTTGCGCAGGCCTTCCTCGCCGGGGTAGAGATCGCGCGGGATGCTGCCGCCGCCCATGTGGATATGACCACCTCCGGCGCCTATCCCGTCGAGCGCCCTGCGGATGATCACATCCGCCGGACGCTCGTTGTCCTCGCTTCGGACCGACAACCGGTACTCCTCACGGTCGGGCTCCACGACAACGACGAAGCTGAGCTCGCGCAGCCCGAGGAAGAAGTCCGCGACGAGCGCCATCACCTCCTGCGTACACTCCTTGGTGACCGGCACGAAGCAGAAGTCGCCGGCGACAACGCACGCGTTGATCGCCTCTCGGAAGAGCCCCAGGTCGCGCAGCGAGAGGCTGTTCTTGAGCAGGCGGCTGCCCATGCGCCAGTCGCCCTTGAAGAAGAGCTCGGTGAACGCGTCGAGGTCGGGCTCGGACACGCCGCGGGTCATGAAGCCGGTGTCCATCATCAGCCCGATCAAGAGCGCGGTGGCGATCGAGCCGGAGAGCTCGACGCCGGTCTCCCGGTAGTAGGTGTAGACGATGGTGCAGCAGGCGCCGAAGTCCTCGCGGATATCGTGAAACTGCGTCGCCGGCTGCAGCGGCGGGCTGTGATGGTCGATCACGCCGTAGATCTCACCGGGCAGCCCGGATACGTTGCTGTTGCCCACGAAACCGTCGACGATGATGACCTGCGCGTCTTCGGCGATACGGACGTCGGAGGCCGCCTGGATGGGGATCTTCAGCGTCTCGATCTCCTCGCCGAGCGAGGCGCTCTGAATCGTTCCCCCGTAGCTGAGATCGGCCTCGATCCCGTCCAGACGCAGCAGGTGCGAGAGCGCGTACGCCGCACCTACCGCGTCGTGGTCGGGAAAATCGTGCGCCTGGATGACAACCGGCCGCTCGCGGTCAATGCCCTCGAGCAGGTCGGCGTAGCTACTCACCGGGGTTCTCCTCCTCCTCCGAACGATACGCGCGCAGACGCCACCTGGCAAGTCGCCACTCGACGAGGCCCGGCTGCAGCCCCTCCTCGGCCTCGAGGAAGGCCGCCTGCGCGGTCTGCACGCGACCGAGGAGCTCGAGCTGCGCACCGACGTAGAAGTACATCTGCGCCTTGAGCGTATCGTCGGTGGAGGCGCGGATCTGGCTCATCACGTACCCCTCGTTGCCCGGCTGGAGGTAGTAGCGCATCGTTTCGTAGTAGAGCGAGTCTCGCGGAACCGAATTCACGATGCCGTTGAGGAAGTCGGCCGCGTCCTGGTCGCGTCGGCCGCTCTTCAACGCGAGCGCGGCGAGGAGCGCGAGATCGTAGCGCTGGTCATCCTCTTCGTACGCCCGCTCGAGGTAGTCGAACGCGTCGTCGAACGCCTCGGTCATGTAAAGGAGGACGCCGATGGGCGCGAAGGCGGGCGAGTAGTCGGGACGCATCGCGAGCGCACGCTCGTAGTCGGCGAGCGCGCCGTCGATCTCCTCCTGCACGTCTCTCGCGCGCGCGCGCAGCGCGAAACCGAGAAAGCGCTCCTCGTTGAGCTCGATCGCGCGCGTGAAGTCTGCCTCCGCGCGTTCGAAGCGGCGCCGCTCGAGCCGCACGCGCCCTCGGTCTATGTAGTTCCAGTAGAACTCCGGTTCGAGCTCGATCGCGGTAGACAGATCGTCCTCGGCCGCGCCCAGCTCGTACTGCAGCGCTCGCGTTCGCGCGCGGTCGCTGTACGCGAAGGGGTAGTCCGGTTCGAGCTCGATCGCAGCGGAGAGCTCCTCCTCCGCCTCTTCGTAGCGTTCCTGCCGCAGGTAGACGTTGCCCAGACCGACGCGCGCAACCAGGTCTTCCGGCTCGTCTTCCAGAACGGCGCGGAAGTTCTCAGCCGCGTCGCGATACGATCGGTCCTGGGCCTGGAGCTCCGCGAGCGCGGCGCGCGCGCGTGTGTGCTCCGGGTCCAGCTCGAGGATACCCTCGAGCAGCCGACGCTGTTCATCCTCGTCGCCCTCGGCGCCCCGCACGAGCGCGAGGAGATAGAGCGCATCGGTGTTCTCCGGCTCGTCCGCGAGAACCTCGTCGAGCACGCGCACCGCCTCGCCGGTCTCGCCCGCGATCAGAAAGAGATTGGCGAGCAGCACCTTCGTCGCCGGGTCGTCCGGGTCGTCGAGCTCCGCCTCCTCGTACGCGGCGATCGCCGCCCCCGGGTCGCCCGCCTGGACGGAGAGGCTGATCGCGTCGTACGCCTCGGGCACCGTGAGCACGGGCTCGGGGTCTTCCGGGGCGGCCTCCGGGGCAGCCTCGGCCGGCTCGGCGGCCGACGGGGCGGCGGGTTTCGGCTGTGTGGTCTCGCAGCCGGCGAGCGCCAACGTCACGATGACGGCGGCAAGCGTGCAGAGTGTAGACAGAAAGTTTCGTCGCATCGCGGTCCCGAGCATATCGATGTGTGTTCCGTTGCACAAGAGAGGAGCCGTTGCTACAATCAGCGCCGCATGACAAAGTCCGGCAGGGCCTACTTCCTCGTACCGATCGTATACACAGGCGTCATCTTCGGCCTTCTGTTTCTCCAGTTCTCCGGCGGAGAACGTTTCACCCGGTCGGTCGGACCGCTCACCCTGAACGCAATGCGCGGCGCGACCGGCGACGACGGCACGCCGGAGGTACGCGAGCTCACCGTTTCCTTCGACGGCATCTCGTTCTCGTTCGCCGAGGACACCGGGCTGATCGTCGAGACCGAAGACGACGTCACCGACATGCGTGCGATCGGGTACGACGTGCTCGACGACGGGTTCGAGATCGAGTTCGAAGGCGGTTACGCGCTCTCGCTGCTGATCGCGACCGACCCGGCGCGCGAGCTCCAGCTCCGGCTCGAGCTGACCGACCGGCCCGAAGGCCTGCGCGAAGTCTCGATCCCCTTCGAGCACGCCGGGACGCCGATCGACGCGGAGACGGCGCGCACGAGCTTCGTGACGCTCGGCATCGAAGACGACGAGTACTACTTCACCGTGCCGCCCCGGGCGTCGATCGACCTTGAAAACCGCAAGATCGTCCTCGAGCCGGAGGCCGCGGGACAGGCGATTCGCTACGTCGAGGCGACCGAAGGCGACCCGACGAGGGTCGTCGGTTGGTTCGAGGACGAGACGCTCGCGATCGGAGACGCCGAGTACGCCGAGACAATCGGCGCGTGGGTCGAATCGGCCTACGAAGGATGGGAGAGCAGACGGTACAACTCGACCCAATTGACGTGGGACGGACCGGGAGGCTTCGCGACCTTCAGCGAGGAGGCACTCGCCGCGTACCTCGCCGAGGCGTGGGCGCGCGACGAGTACGATCGGGCGTTCACCGAGATGCGCCGCGCGACCGACCTGCACGCCGACGAGCTCTCGCTCCTCTCCGCGCCCTTCCTGGGCAACCTGGACGAGATGCGCGAGCGCTTCATCGAAGACGACCGTGCCCGAATCGACCTGCTCGAAGAGCAGCTCGACTCCGAGGATGTCACGCTCTATCGGCGTCCGTCGGTCTTCCTCCTCGCCGCCGACCGCGGCAGCGAAGAGCTCTACAGCCGATTGCTCGAGTTCACGCGTGAGGTCGAACTTCGCAGCCTGGACCTCGAGAGCGCGATCGGGCTGCTGCGCAACCTCTTCCTTGAACCGCTCCCCGACGACCGCGCGACGTCGGCCGCGCTGCGCAGCGTCGACCTGATCCAGCTGAAGCTGCTCGGCGCGATCGCGCAGACGGACGCCGGATTCTTCGTCCAGACCTCGCCGGGGCAGATCGACGTCTACCAGAGCGCGGTCGCCGGCGCGGTGCTCGACGCGTACGGTTCGTCGCGCGGAGACCGGACAATGACGACGATCGGTCGCAACCTGGTAGCCTCGGTGATTTCGCTCGCGGACGCCGACGGAATGACACCCTCCTCGCTCCTCGTGCGGGGCGAGACCGTGGAGACCGCCGAAGGTGCGGTCGCGCCCGAGCGTCTCTACCCCCTCCTCGCCGAGGCGCCGAACTATCCGCGAGAGGTATCGCTCTACGAGGAGGCGGGAAGCGGCACGTGGATCTGGACGATCGTCAACGTCCGCCCGATCCGCATGAGCGAATCCGAGTGGCGCTTCGAGCTCGCCTACCCCCGGCTGCGCACGCACTATCTCGTCGCGCAGGGCGTCCCGACGTTCGAGCGGATGGAGCTCTTCGGCCAGACCTGGCGCGACGCGCCGGACTTCGAGGTCTACAGCAAGGGACGATACTACGACCCGCAGACCGACACGCTCATGATCAAGTACTACGACGACTCGGTCCAGCGCGAGATGGCGGTGTTCTTCTGATGCGCGTTCCCGCCTTCCACACGCTGCCGCACGCGTGCGAGTTCACCTTCGTGCGCCACGGCGAGAGCGAGAGTAACGCCGAGAGGCGTATCCAGGGTCACCTCGACTCGCCGCTCTCGGAACTGGGCCGATCGCACGCGCAGGCGGCCGCCCGATGGCTCGAAGCGCGGGGGATCGACGCGATGCTCACCTCGCCGCTCTCGCGCGCGAGCGAGACCGCGCAGGTGATCGCGCGGCGCGTCGGCGTGAGCGCGGTCGAAGAGCTCGCCGCGTTGATCGAACTCGATACCGGCCGTCTGTCCGGCGAGCGCCTGCGCGACGTCGCGACGGCCGACGAGGAGCTCTTCCGGCGGTTCCGCGTGCACAGCTGGGAGGCTGTGCCGGAGGCCGAGCGGATCGAATCGCTCCAACGGCGCGCTCGTTCGGTCTGGGACCGCCTCATCGAGCTCGCGCACGCCGGCCATCGGCGCATCGCGAGCGTCACGCACGGCGGGATGATCCAGTGGCTCATCAAGGCAACGGTGGGCGCCGAGGAGCAGCGGTGGATGCCGCTCTTCGAGACGTCCAACTGCGGGATATTCCTCTTCGCCGCCGAATCGACCATGCCCACTCCGTTTACCGGAGACGATCCGCCGACGCCGGGAACCGGCTACTTCGGGAGCTGGAAGCTGATCAACTACGTGCCCTACGAGTAGCGCCCGTCCCGGGACGCGGAGCGGCGGATTCTACGCCAACGCCCGCCGCAGGACGTCCTTCCAGTGCGCGAAGGCGCGGTCGTAGGCGGCCCCGACGTCGCCGGGCAGCTCGTCGGGGCTGAAGCGCTGCGCGACCGCGAGCCCCTTGAACGCGTCCTCCGGCGAAGCGAAGACGCCGGCGCCGATCCCGGCGCCCCGCGCGGCGCCCTCGGCGCCGTCGGTCGAGTAAAGCTCGACGGTAGTCTTGCTCACCGCGGAGAAGGCGGTACGGAAGAGTGGGCTCTGGAACATGTTCGCGTTGCCGGCCTTGATGAGATCGATCTGCATGCCCATGTCGCGCATGATCTCGAGCCCGTACCCGAGCGCGAAGACGACGCCCTCCTGACCGGCGCGAAGCAGGTGTTCGCGGCGGTGAACGTTGAAATTCAGCGCGTGGATCGAAGCGCCGATGTCGTTGTTCTCCAGTGTGCGCTCGGCCCCGTTGCCGAAGGGCAGGACGACGACGCCCTCGCTGCCGATCGGCGCCTGCTCGGCGATCTCGTTGATGTCGCCGTACGACGTGGTGCCGAAACTGTTGTCGACCGTGTGCTGCTTGAGCCACCGGTTGCAGATACCGGTTCCGTTGACGCACATCAGCACGCCGTAGCGCTTTCGGTCCGGCGTGTGGTTGACGTGCACGAAGGTGTTCACACGCGAGCGCTCGTCGTAGACGGGCCGGTCGACGACGCCGTAGACGACGCCCGAGGTACCGGCGGTGGCGGCGAGCTCACCGGGCTCGAGCACGCTCAGGCTGAGAGCGTTGTTCGGCTGATCGCCGGCGCGGTAGGAGACGGGAGTACCTTCGGGCAGTCCGAGCTCCTTCGCCGCATCGGCGGTGACCGTGCCGTGGTCGCCGAAGCTCTCGCGATACTCGGGCAGGACGTCGTGGTCGAAGCCGTAGTAGTCGAGCAGGAATTCGGCGGGCGCCTCGTTGCGGGAGTCCCAGAGGATACCCTCGGAGAGGCCGCTCGCGGTCGTGCAGAGCTCGCCGGTCATCCGGTACGCGAGGTAGTCGCCCGGGAGCATCATCTTCCAGACCGACTCGTAGAGCTGCGGCTCCTCGTTCTTCACCCAGGCGAGCTTCGCGGCGGTGAAGTTGCCCGGCGAATTGAGCAGGCGCGAGAGCGTCTCGGACTCGCCGAGGTCGGAGAACGCCTTCTCGCCGTAGGGGATGGCGCGGCTGTCGCACCAGATGATCGAGGGCCGGAGCACGGTCCGTTTCCTGTCGATCACGACGAGACCGTGCATCTGGTACGAGATGCCGATCGCGCCGACGGCGTCCACCGCCGCGGCGTGCTGCTCGCGGAGCATCCCCACGGCCTTGCGCATGTGCTCCCACCAGAGCTCCGGGTCCTGCTCGGCCCAGCCCGGCTGCTTCGCGACCATGTCCAGCTCGGTCTCCGGGGAAGTCGCGCTTGCGACCGGGCGGCCGGTGGCCACTTCGAGGAGGCTCGCCTTGATCGAGCTCGACCCGACGTCGAACCCCAACAGATAATCACCCATACTACGCCTCGATCACCCGCTGCAGGTTCTCTGCGGTGAAGCCGAGGTACTCGGCAACTTCACCGCCCGGGCCCGACTCGCCAAACCGGTCGAGCGCGAACACGTTCTCGCTCCCCGAGGCGATCGCATGCCAACCGAAGCCGACGCCCACCTCCGCGGTAACGACCTTCACGCCGGTCGGGAAGAGCGAGCTCCGGAAGCTCGCGTCCTGCTCACGCAACCGCTCCATCGACACGACGGAGACCACGCGCACCTTTCGGCTCGACTTCCCGGCTGCCTCGAGCGCGAGGTTCACCTCGCTGCCGGTCGCCGCGACGACGACCTCCGGAGCGCCGTCGGTATCCTGCACGATGTAGGCGCCCCGGCGGGCATCGCGCTTCCAGTTCTCCGGCTTGGCGTAGGTGACGAGGTTCTGTCGTGTGAGCAGCAGCGCGGTGGGTCCCTCGAGGCGCTCCATCGCCATGAGCCACGCCTCCGCGGTCTCCTCTTCGTCCCCTGGTCGGAGCACCGTGAGGTTGGGGATCGCGCGAAGCGCTGCGGCGTGCTCGACAGGCTGGTGCGTGGGGCCGTCCTCGCCGACGAAGATCGAGTCGTGCGTGAAGACGTAGACGACCGGGAGGCCCATGATCGCGGCGAGCCGGATGGAGGGCCGCATGTAGTCGGAAAAGACGAGGAAGGTCGCGCAGAACGGCCGGAAGAGGCCATAGAGCGCGAGCCCGTTGGTCACCGCGCCCATGCCGTGCTCCCGAACGCCGAAGTTGATCGTGCGTCCGGCGGGCGTCTCGGTTGTGAAGACCCCGTGCTGCGGCATCGCGGTGGTGTTCGACCCGGCGAGGTCGGCCGACCCGCCCACAAAGCTGGGGACCGCGTCGGCGATGGCGTTGAGCACCTTGCCGCTCGCCTTGCGCGTGGCGTTCTTCCCGCCGACCTCGTAGTCAGGAAGCTTCACGTCTTTCAGGTAGTCGACGCTGCCGGCGCGCGCTGCGTTCCACTGTTCCGCGAGCTCGGGGTTCTCGTTTCGCCACGCGTCGAACTCGGTCTTCCACGCGTCGTGGGCCTTCTGAAGCTCGGCCACACGGGCGGCGAAGAATGCGGTCGCGTCGGGATGGATGAAGAACTCCTGGTCCTCTTCGAGACCCAGGTTCTTCCGCGTCGCCCTGATCTCGTCCTCGCCGAGGGGGGCGCCGTGCACCCCGCTCGTACCTGCCATCTTCGGGGATCCCTTCCCGATGACCGTGCGCATCACGATGAGGCTCGGCTTGTCGGTCACCGATTTCGCCTTCTCGATCGCCTTCTGAATCGCCTTCGTGTCGTAGCCGTCCACGTGCTGGACATGCCAGCGGTACGCCGCGAAGCGCGCGCCGACGTCTTCGGTGAAGGTGATGTCGGTACTGCCGTCGATCGAGATATCGTTATCGTCGTAGAAGACGATGAGCCGCCCCAAGCCCAGGTGCCCGGCGAGCGACGATGCCTCAGAGGAGACGCCCTCCATCATGTCGCCGTCGCCGGCGAGGACGTAGGTGTAGTGGTCGACGATCGTGCGCTTGCCTGTGTTGTACGTGGCGGCGGCCATCCGTTCGGCAATCGCCATGCCCACGGCGTTCGAGATGCCCTGCCCGAGCGGCCCGGTCGTCGTTTCGATCCCTACAGTGTGCCCGTACTCCGGATGGCCCGGCGTCTTCGAGCCGACCTGCCGGAATCGCTTGAGCTCGGTAAGCGGCAGATCGAACCCGGCGAGATGAAGCAACGAGTAGAGAAACATCGACCCGTGTCCGGCGGAGAGAACGAAGCGGTCGCGGTTCGGCCAGGCAGGATCAGCGGGGTCGTATGTCATCACGTCGCCGTAGAGAAGGGCGCCGAGCTCCGCGCAGCCCATCGGGAGGCCGGGATGTCCCGAGCTCGCCGCCTCGACGGCATCCATCGACAGCGATCGAATAGAGAGCGCAATGGCGTCTATCTGTGCCTGATCCATGAGTTCCTCCGAGTTCGATTTCGGCCCGTATCATAGCAGGGCACGGCGAAGGTGTCACGACGCGGGAGCCGCGGCTTTGGCAGGCTGCGGCTTCCGCGGGCTGCGGCT
>CAZVEF010000046.1:0-16113 GCA_964625715.1 uncultured Spirochaetaceae bacterium
CGCACATGAACGAGATCACGCTCGAGGACACGCTCGCCGCGCTCGAACAGACGCGCTACGTCGTCGAACTCGACGAGGATCTGCGCCTGCGCGCGCTCGACGCGGTGCAGCGGATGATCGAGATCGGGTAGGCCCGGCGGTCAGGATCGACGAGCAACTCTTAGGATCGACGAACAACTCCGAAGAGCCGGCGTCTCCAAGCGACCGGTTCGTCATTGGCTGCCTCATCACCCATTGGAGGGCACAGTGATGATGGCGCCCTGCGTCAGGATAACAGTCTCATAACGAACCGTACTGCCGCCCCGGTCCAACCCGGGACGCGACGGGCGCAGAGGGCGACTCAACGGGAACTCTTCCCCGAACCACGCGACCGACCGTTGTCCATCGATTTGCCACCACCGGCCGCTTTGCGCTACCCTGAGGCGTGGCCAGAACCTACAAGGACCCGGAAGGGGTCATCAAGACGGTGCTCACCGAAACAGAATCAATGGTCTCGCTGGAGGAGATCCGGGCCTTCATGCGGCAGGCGCTCGCCCGCGGCGAACAGCTCGATGACGCGATCGGTCGCTGCTTCGAGACCGACGGTCCGACGAACTCGAGCGACTCGCAGCTGCGGCGTTTTCGCGCCGCAGCAGATCAGATGTGGTCGCGTGAGGCCGAACGGTTCGACCCGAGCGCCGACGCGATGCTCGCGCCGCTTCGCGACGACGTGCTCGTACTCGTCAAGCACATCGCCGACTGGATCCGGTCGCTCGACGAACGCGAGCTCGACCCGTCCGAGCTGCCGGCAGAACCCATGCAACGGCTCGGCGAGATGAGCGGGATGCTGAACGGTGTGGTGGAGCTCATCAACCGCGGCGATGAGACGCGCGACGAGGAGGTCGAGCACTTTCGCGAGACGCTTCGCATGCTCGGGCCGATCGTCGACCAGACCATCGGCGAGGCCGAGCAGGAGATCGAGGAGGGCGTATCGACGGACGTCGAGCGCTGGGTCGGCAAGCCCACCGAACCAGAGTCGATCTTCGTTTTGGGCGTCTCGCTCGTCGGCATCACGCCGAAGGTCTGGCGGCAGGTGCGCGTTCCCGGCGACTTCTCGCTCGGCGACCTGCACGAGGTCATCCAGGTCGTCATGGGCTGGTACGACGATCACCTGCACGCGTTCGCCGTGGGAGACCGCCATTACGCGAACACGATGGACGTGGACGATCCCGAGTACACGGACGAAGAGACGGTGACGCTCGACGAGCTCGGCCTCGCGTCCGGGAGTCGCTTCACGTACATCTACGACTTCGGCGACGCGTGGAAGCATACGATCCGCGTGTCACGAGTGGCTCCGGCGTCGGCCTTTCCTCCCGCCGAACGCAAGGCGGTCGTCTGCACCGCCGGAGAGCGCGCGGCGCCGCCGGAGGACTGCGGTGGGGTATTCGGGTACTCCCGGATGCTCGAGCTCCTCGCCCGACCGCGCAAGGAGCTCGACGCGAACGAGCGGGAATTCCTCGATCTCTTCGCGGACGAGTTCGACCCGGATGAGTTCGACATCGACGCGGTGAACCGGATGCTCAGAGGAGAGACCGAGTGATCACGTTCCCTTCCGAAGCGGAGTGCAAGCGCGCCGCCTCACGGTTCAACGACGTCCTCGAGCCGGCGTTCCGGTACGCAGAGCGCAAGCGCCTCGTCGCGCGTCCGTTCGCCGCCTACCGGGAAGCCGCCGATCTGTGGGAGGACTTCCCGGAAGGCTGGGAAGAGAACGTCCTCGGAATGCTCGCCGCCGGGGCGGTGTTCAGCCGCCCGGATCGCGTCGCCTCCTTCCTGCGCGGCACGAAGCAGACACTCCGCGACGAGCTCGCGACGATGGTCCGGCGGTGGCGCACGCGTCCCTGGGCGTACGCCTACTTCGAGGTCGTCGAAGACCTCGGCGACCGGCGCCTGCTCGTCGCTCCGGTCGGTGCCCCGCCCTCGGGTTGGTCTGACCCCGAGGCGTGGGACGAGCTCCTCGTCTACTCGCCGGTCGTCACCGACAACTACCGCCGCGGCTCAGCGCTGTTCTTCGCCCAGCTCGCCGACACCGGACCCGCCTTCGTCACGCACGGTGCAGTCATTCCGTTCAGGGGTCTCGACAAGGCCGACGTGCTGTTCGCAGCGGACGTGATCGCCCACGCGGATGACCCGCCCGGTGCGGTGCCGCTCCTTGGGGTGGCCGACCCGGACATCTCGGTGAGCGACCTCGCCGCGAGCGACCCGATCCCCTTCCTCGCGATGCTGCGCTGGAGCGACACCCCGCCGGTACGCACCCCGCACGGCGTTCCCGGCAGGTACGCCGCCTGGACGGACCTCCCCGACCTTCCGGACGCGTTCTCCGAGCAGGTGTGGCAAGACGCCGCTCGCGGCGCAGGTGAGAAGATTGCGGCGATCGTGTTGGACGATGAGGGAGGCGCGCTCACGATGGGCGAGGGCTCGCCGATGTACGATCCGGCGATCTACCTGTCGCGCCAGACACGACACGGCTTTCTCGATGCGCGCACGCGTGAGGGCTACGACCGCGGGCGCGCGGTCGCCGCCGGGGTCATCGATTTTCCCGAGCACCCGGAGGTCAGCACCGCTCTCACGGCCGTGGTGGCGATGGCGCACGTCATGGGGCTGGACGAGACGCTCCTTGACGAATGCGCGCTGTTGCGCGAACGACACGAGAAGACGATCATTGGAGTCGGGCCGCCGGACGGAGCATTCGACGACGAGGCGAGTGACGAGGCACTCCCCGTGAGCGTCGAGGAGTTCCGGGCAATAGCCGACCGACTTATCGCGAATCACAACGAGGGGCGGCACGAGGAGAGCGATACAATCGCAGCAGCGCTGGGGACCGATCCGGCGGTGGTGGACGGCGTTCGGCGGAAGCTCGAAGGCATGCTCGGCCGGATGACCGAGGGAACGGCAGATCTCCCGGGAGCCGACCGGTTCGGTCTCTCACCGAAGGCGTTCTCCCAGCTGATGCGTCCGGGAGAACCGGACGTGGCCGGAGTCCTCCGCCTGCGTGGACCGGAAGAGGTACGCCGTGCGTGGCGATCCGCGGCCGAGGCTCCGTACTGCAGCGCCGTCGGCTGGCTCCTCGACCGCGCGATGGGCGAGGGCGGGCTTCCCGCCACGCAGGCAGGCTACATCGCCCCGGCAATCGTAGCCCGGGCGTACGACGAGGAGATCTTTCGTTCTGCTACCGTCACGTCCACCGGGCAGGGACGCGACGCCGACCCGGACGAACGAGCCAGTGCCCGCGAACGCTCCCGCCCCAGGAAGGAGGGTGACTGGTTTCAGCTGCTCCGTGCCCGGAGGCTCGCCGAAAGCGCGCACCTCCTGCGGCTCTCGGGCAGACGCTTCGAGCCGACCGAGACCGCCGAGCGTCTCGCCGACGATCCGGCTGCCCTCTACCATCATCTCCTGGTGACAGCGTTCCGGACCTTCGAGTGGGCCGAAGCGCGCTACTTCGAGCCGCCTGTCTACCTGCACGAGATGGCGGGGTTTCTCTTCCACGCCGCGGGCGAACTCTGTCGGGCACGCAGTGGGCCGACCGGGACCCACAACGACGCCGCGTGGGTGCCGGCGGAAGCGCTCGCCGACCGATTCATCGCGGCGGTCCCAGAGCTCGCCGCTGCGGCCGAAGCCGAGCACACGAGTACGGGCGCGCCATTCGGCCTTCGTAGTTGGACGCTCGTGGTCGTATCCATGTTCTTCGTCGACCACCTGGGAGTCTCATTCGGTCTCCTTGAGACGGATGGCGGCTACGGCACGTCGGAGAGGTTCCGGACCACGCCGCTCTACGATGTCGTCTTTGAGCGTTCGTAGCGCTCGCGTCGGAAGCGCCGCAGCCCGGCGACCGGCGAGTGGCGACGGTCAGCTCCGGTTTACCCGCTCCGCCGACGGTGATTCGCGCGGCCTGCCGGGCTGCGCATCAGCACTCCCCGGACAACCGAGGCGGCAAGAGCGGGAGCACTCCGATCACGAGGCTCGCCTGTTAGGCGGGTGCTCGGGATGCACGCCGATGGTCGCGAGGTCGTGCTCGAATCGTGGCGTCCTCGTTCGACACACTACTCCCCGGGCCGGATGACCAGCCGGTCGAAGTTGCCCAGGTTTTCTGCTCCGGTGAATATCACATACACGTCGTACACCCCCGCCTCCGCGGCAAAGGGCACGGTATGGGTCTCGAAGCTGTTCCAGCCCCCGGTGGTGACTGCGTCGAGACGCGCGGCAACGGGACCGTCGGGCGCACCAATGCGCACCTCCAGTCCGCCCGGGTCAGCGGCGTCACGACCGTAGACGACATCCATCGCCGTGTACTCCGCACGCAGCTCCACCTGACTGAACTTCAGCCAGTCTCCACCGTCCGCGTAGCCGATGAACGATCCGTAGACCTCCACACCGGCCTGGTCATCGGCAGACTCGGCCTCGAGCTCCAGCTGGTCGCCGGTGCCGGTACGACCCGGCCGCCCGATTTCGATCCAATCGATGTTGCCGACTCCCTCGGTGTTCGCAAACGTGAGGTAGAGGTCCTGGGGACCCTTGAGAGGCGGCCAGTCGAGCTCGATTGTCTCGAAGGTGTTCCAGCCGCCGGTCGGCTCGAGCTCAACGGAAAGCACCGGCTCCGCTTCCAACGAACGCGGACGGAACTCCACGACTCCGAGAGCATCGTTCCCCTTTGCGTAGCGGATCCGCAGCGAGGTATAGGAGCTGTGAAAGAGCACCGTGTTGTACAGCGCCCAATCGCCGTCATCTACGTAGGTGATCATGCTGCCGGCCGCTTCAACGCCCTCTGTCTCGTCGAACTCCTCGGCTTCAATACGAACTCGATTGCCGTCTCCTGTCCGCGCCGCGGGCTCGTACGGCGGAAGCTCGCAATCCGCATCGGCCTCGCCCTGAGTCACGCACGAAAGCCACTCCAGACCCGGGCGCGGGGTGCCGTCCGCCCGCAGGAGGTACGCGTTCTCCTTCCAGGTGCGCCCCTCCAGATACCCCCACAGCGTGATTCCCCTGACCGCCGGATGATCGGCGAAGAGCGTGACCAGTTCGCGCAGCCGGTGCGCCTGACGGAGGTCCTGGGAGAAACTGACGTCGAGCTCCGTGACGTAGATGGGAAGCTGCGTCTCTGCCAGCGCATCGAGCGTTGACCTGATCACACGGTTCCGGGTCTGCTCGAGTGAGTGCGCCTGAACGCCGATTCCGTCGATGAGCCCCCGCTCCTGAAGTACGGCCACGATCTCCACGTACCGTGTCGCCTCTTCGGGATAGGCGAGGATATTGTAGTCGTTGAGATGCAGCTCAGCGCGCGGGAAGTACTCGCGTGCGAGCTCAAACGCCGAGACAACCCAGTCCCAGCCGGTCCGTCCGTCACCGCCCAACGCCTCCCTGTACACCGGTGGAGCGTGAAGCGGCTCGTTCACCACGTCGATATACTCTATGTCATGGTAGCGCGCTGCCAGCGCCTGGAACCACTCTTCGATCTCGCGGCGTTGATCTGAAGGGGAAAGTGATGCGAGCCATGACGGCTGCTGCTGTCCCCAGATGAGCGTGTGCAGCCGGAAGGGAATCCCGAGCTCCCGTGATTCGCGATACGCGTTGTCCAGGTCCTCCCAGTGCATCCGGTCGCGGGTCGCTTCCACGATCCCCCACTTGCCGCCGTTTTCCGGCGTCACCTGGTTCCAGTACCTTGCGAAGTTCGGGTCCTCCGACATGTCGTTCGGCCAGACGTTCCCCACGTACGCTACGTCAAGCGTCCCCGTGGAGTCGCGAGCTCCCGCGAGGCTCGCACAGCCGGAGAGAAGCGCCGCGACGACGAGCACGCACCCGGCCTTCCATAGTGTCCGGCGGCCGCGATGCTCCACCTCGAACGACGACGTGAACTCATGTTGCTCCATAATAGCTCCCTCTTGATCAGCCTCTTCGCATTGCTGCCACAACCGGCGTTCAGACCGCCGCCGCCGTCGCATCCCTCCCCAACTCGACCGAGCGAACGGTACCGTCGATCTCGATTTCATAGGTCCCCGCGGTTCCCGTGAACCGCACCGCCCCATCCGGACCCACCGGAACCTCCTGCTTGTCCAGCCACCATTCCCCCTTGATGAGGCTATGGAGTCGGTCGTAGGCGGGCTTGGGCGACATGTCCCGGCGAAGCAGACCCGAGGGCGCGCCCAGCCAGTTCCCGTCCTGGAGGTCCCACCATACGATCGCGGCGGTTTCAGGTCGCGAGTAGATCGCGCTGTAGTACTGGGCAACCTGCTCGGCCTGTCGCTCCTCGAGTTCCGGTGTACTGGGCCATTCGTCGATCTGGTAGTCATTCAGGTCGACGATCTGGGGTGGCACGGGATGCCCGGACAGAATGGTCGTTTCCGTAAAGTGCAACGGTTTGCCGAACCGGGAGAAACGGTCGATCACGTCGAGCGTGTATTCGATTCCATGGTAGCCCTTGTGTTGGTGAGACTGCAGCCCGATGGCATCGATCGGGCAATCGCGCTCGAGCAGCTCCTCGATCAAGTGCTCGTAGTCCGGCGACAGGTTGAAGTCGTTTATGAGAAGCGTTGCCCCGGGGTTGGCCTGTCGCGCCGTACGGAACAACTGGAGCGTGAGCTCTACCGCCCCCACGTGATTTGCGATACGCGTGACGGCGTTGTCGTACTTGTCGAAGCTGGGCATGATCACTACCTCGTTGATCACGTCCCACATGTCGATCAGCCCGGCGAAGCGTCCCACCTCGCGATAGACCCGCTCGATTTGCTTCTGCAGGATCGTGTCGTTGTCGTACTGAAGGAGCCAGTCGGCACAGACGGTGTGCCAGCACAGAGGGTGGCCCTTCGTCGTCAGTCCGTTCTCCCGGGCCCACGTTGCCGCCGCCATGGTTGCCGCTTCCATGGGCTCGCCCTCGACAGGCTCGTATCGTCCCCAGTAGAACGGCAGGGTACCGAAGTTCCAGAGATGGGTGACCGCGTTGCGGTACTGCTTCATCCCCGGTTCATTCGGGTCTCGGACAAGCTTGAATACGTTCGAGCCGAACCAGAAAGCGTGGTCGGTCTGGCGCACACCGGCGGTACGCGGCAGTGCGCGTCCCTCCGTACCAAGTGAGCCGCCGGAGATCGCACCGTTGTCCAAGCGCACGGTGAAGTCGTGGAATCGGTTCGTTCGGATGTCGTCTGTAATGCTCATCTGGGCTCCTTTCGCAGTCGTTCGTTCGGCTGGGGGTCACCCCTTCACGCCGCCAATGGTCAAGCCATGGATGAAGTAGCGCTGCAGAAACGGGTAGATCAGTATGATCGGAACGCTCACAACGATCGTCATCGCGGCCCGCAGCGAGGCCGGCGTAACCTGACTACCCGAACCGGCACCGCGACTGAAGGCGTCCTGCATGCTCGTCCCGGACATCGCGGCGTTCGCCGACTGGATCTTCTTCATGAGCTCGTACTGGAGCGTGGTGAGGTGGGTTTTCGAGGAGTTGAAGATGAACGTGTCCCACCAATGGTTCCACTGCCAGACCGCCGTGAAGAGGACAATCGTTGCCAGCACCGGCACGCTCAGCGGGAGGATGATCCGCATGAAGATCCAGAAGTCGTTTGCTCCCTCCATCTTCGCCGACTCCACGAAGCTCTCCGATATCCCGCGTATGTACGTCCGGATGATGAGCATGTTGAAGGCAACAGTGAGCCCGGGTAGCCAGTAGACATGGAAGCTGTTGATGAGCCCGAGCGAACGAAAGAGGAAATACGTCGGGATGAGGCCACCGTCTACGTACATCGTGACGACATAGATGATCGCGATCGGAATGCGGAACACGTACTCTCGTCGGCTGAGTGTGTACGCTACCATCGCCGTACAGAACGTCTGGACCAGGGCGGAGATCACCGTCCGGCCCACCGAGTTACGCGTCGCTATGGCCATGTTCTGGCCTGCCAGGATGTCCTCGTAGTTCACCAGCGAGAACACGCGAGGCCAGAGTTTGATTCCGCCGCGCATGGTATCGCGCGGGTCATTGAGTGAGATCGCGAGTACGTTGAGGAAGGGATAGAGCGTAACGACGACCAACGTCAGCAGGAGCAGCACTTTGATCGCGTCAAATGCGTAGTCTTGTCGGGTCAGTCTCATCTCTGGACTCCTACATCAGGGTTTCTTCGCCCATACGTCGTGCGATGGTGTTCGCCAGCACGACGAGCGCGATGCTCACAGCGCTCCGGAAGATGCCTGCCGCTGTGGCAAACGAGAATCGCGTGAGCCGCAAGCCGTATCGGAGCACGTAGATCGTGAAGACCTCCGAGTATTCCTGAACGAGCGCGTTGCCGAGCAGGTACTGCTGCTCGAACCCGAGCTCCATGAGTTGCCCGATGTTGAGAATGAGAAGGATAACGAACGTGGCCCGGATGCCGGGTAAGGTGATGTGCCAGATCCGTTGCAGCCGCGATGCACCATCGATGTCAGCAGCTTCGTACAGTTGAGGATCGATGGACGTCATCGCAGCGAGGTAGATGATGGCTCCGAACCCCGCCGTCTTCCAGACGTGGGACCAGCCGATAATCCACCAGAACAGCTGCTTCTGCCCCATGAAGAGAATCGGCTCCTCGCTCAGATTGAGCGACATCATGAGCTCGTTCACGATGCCGCGAGGCGAGAGCAGCTCCAGCCAGATGTTCGCTGCGACGACCCATGAGATGAAGTGCGGAAGGTAGCTGATGGTTTGAACGCTTCGTCTGAACGGTCTGTTGCGCGTCTCGTTGATCAGGACGGCGATCAATACGGAGAAGAAGGTTCCCATGATCAGCTTGATGAGCGCCATGGCCATCGTGTTTCTGAATACTCGCCAGAAGACCGGGTCGACGAGAAGCTCCCGGAACTGCGTCAGACCCACCCATTCCTGGTCCAACATCGAGCGACCGGGTCGATAGTTCTGAAATGCCATGACCCATCCGAACAGAGGTCCGAATCGAAAGAGGACAAGATGCGCCAGGAAGGGAAGCGACATCGCAATGAGCATCCATTGTGTCTTCATGATGGTTGCTAGACCCCGCCGGTGTGGCGACAGGGCGATGCTCTCCCGTTCGTTCAGAACAGGCGACAGTGGGGGCGGGTTAGCCATACAGAATCTCCATACGATAGAATCCGCCGTTCAGGATGAGGGCCGGACCAGATGGTCCGGCCCTCGGTGACGGCTGCGGCGCAGCGAGCTCACGAAGGCAGCCCCTCCGAAACGCTCGCATCCGGTGCGGCCGGACTAGTACCCGCCCGCGTCTTCAACGCGCGCGTCGATCGCGTCCTGGAAGAACTGAATCCGGGCGTTCCAGTCGTCGCGCGGGATCGCATCCAGCTCATCCATGTACTCTTCCCAGAGCGCCTCGAACTCGCTCTCGCTGTCCGCCATAATGAGCCGCGGCAGAATCGGTCGACGAATCTCGTCGTCGATCCGGGTGCCGGTGATGGACTCGCGGCTGTCGGGCGGCATGGTGACCGTCCAGGCCGGGAAGTAGACGGTTCGGCTCATGTCCGGCGGCGGAAAGAGACTCGACCATGTGTCTACCCCGAGGTTGTCGAGGACCTCGATCTCCTGAGGAAGGAGCGACTCGCGGAAGACCGACGGTTGGTTGGCAGGATCCATGTTGTTGATACCGTCCCAGATCACCGAACCGCCCTCAATGCGGAGGAAGGTGTCCCAGAAGTAGGCGCCGTAGGTCTGCTCACGCCAGTCGCGGTCTCTCCAACGCTCGATCTGATCCTCCGTCCGGTAGAAGGTACCGTCGTCGTCTACCATGTAGTCGATACCCTCACGACCCCAGCTGCGCAGGAGATGCGCCTCGCGGCTCGCGAGTACGTTGAAGTACTGCATGATGCCCTCAGGATCGTCGGCGTCGACGCTGATACCGATACCTTCGGACACCTGGGGGCTGGGCGGGTTCATGATCGTCGGCTCATACCCCTCGAGCATGACCGGGATTCCCACGTACCAGCGCCCATCGTCCTGCTCGAGCAGGAGGTCCTGCGCCTGCGCGAAGTTCCAATCCTGATCGTAGAACGCGAGGATGTTGCCCTGTGAGAGCTTCGCAATGTACTGATCGTAGTTCATCACGAACGATTCGGTGTCGTAGAGACCGGCTCGATGAATCCGGTTCAGGATCTTCATCGCGTCGTACTCGTCCTGGGTCCCACGGTATTCGCTTACGACCCATCGACCGTCGACGTTGTCGACGTTCACCGCACCGTCGTTCGGGTGACCGCTGAGGATGTGCGGGATATTGGAAACACCGAACCAGCGCCACGTGTCGTACTGACCCGTCCACGCGATCGTCGGATGGTCGTTGATGGTCGGGTTCTCTTCCGCGTACTCGATAAGCCAGTCGGCCATCTGGTCGAGGTCTTCGGGGATCTGGTAGTCCCACGCCTCCAGGACCGCTGCCTGGACGTAGACCGCATGACCTTCGTTCGGGTTGCGGAAGCGGTCGCCGTACGGCATCTGCTGCGGGAACCAGTATACGTTGCCGTCGTCCTGGGCGATCATCTTCAGCCCGCGCTCACCGTACATGTCCTCGACATTCGAGCCGTACTCCTCGATGAGGTCGTTCAAGGGTATGAGCGCGTTGGCATCCAGGAGAATCTCCGTCTCATTCCTCGGGTGAATCGCATCCGGGTAGTCGCCGGAAGCTGCGATCAGACCGACCTTCTGCTCGAGATCGCCGACGATGAACTCCCAGTTGATGCGAACGTTGGTTTGCTCTTCGAGCCAGTCACCGAAGATCGTTCCTTCCTTCGGGTAGTCGTCCTTCTCATACCCGATGAAGAAGTCGTATTCCCGGGGTCCGTCCGCATCAGCCTCGCCCTGTCCGCTGGCATAGGCGGCCGTCGCGATCACGAGGACAACAAGCACTGCAAGTAGCCTCTTCATACTCCACTCCTTTGCTTGGATTTGTCTCGAGCGTACCACCGCCCTGCTATCACGCAACCGGACCAACTGTAGATTCTTCCCGGGGTTTCTAGCGATTGAGGTCCAGGCCGTAGGCAGGGAAACCAAAGCGGCGGTCAGTCGCCGTCACCGCGATAGGCGGCCGGTGTTGTTCCTGTCTCCCGCCTGAACTGCTCGGTGAAGAAATCGACGTCACTGTAGCCAACGCTCCGCGCGATCTCAGGTACCAGGAGATCGCTCTGCCGGAGCAAACGCCGCGCCTCGCTGACACGTCGCGCGCGGAGATAGTCCCGGAACCCGATGCCGGTGACCCGCCGAAAGAGCCGCCCCAAGTACGCGGCGCTCATGCCGTACTCCCCGGCAAGGCCGTCGACGGTGAGGTCGTCGTAGAAGCGTCTGTCCGCCCTGCGCCGCATCAGCAGCACCACACTATGACGGTTGAGCCGGCGCAGCGCTCGCAGCGCTTCCATCGCTGTGCGTGCGAACGTCAGAGTAACGTCTGCAACCACACGAAGTGGGACCACCTCCACGCTCCGCGCTATCCGGCGAATGGCGGTCGCATCTGCGGGGTCTGGTTCGTCGCCGTCGAGGTCGCGCACGAGCACGGTGAGCTCCACGCGCAAACGTGTGACCCAGTCGCTCAGCGCGTCCGAGGAGACCTCGCCGGAGGACACCTGGACGACAAGCTGGTCGATACTGTCCTGCAATGCGCGCTCATCAAGGGACTCTACGGTCTCGAGGACGTGCGTGACCTCCGGCGAGCTGATCACCGAGGTCGGCTCCACGCGCGAATTCCAGTCCGGCAACACGACTGAATGCGACCGGTCGATGCTGCGTGTGCGCCGTAGATGCGCGAAGACGGCCTGACGAGACCGCCAGAGCTCGGCGATCTCCGATACCGGCGGTCCGGCCGCGAGCAGAACGGGTCGTGCCAGTTCCTCCGCCACGACCCGCTGCAATCCCTGCAGATGCGGTTCCGCCCCGCGCGTGGAATTGCCGTCCTCGCGGGCAAGCAGAAGCACGCCCACACCACCGGACGGATCGCTTACGACGCTGCAGGCGAGACCAAGATGGTGACTGCGTTTCAGAATCGTCGCTACGGCATCGGCGGACACGGGAACGGTGAGCCGGTGAAGATCCTCGTCCGCAGGAAGCAGAAGCCCGTACCGCAGGGTCGACGCACCCGCCGGGAGAAGCGACTCTGCAAGCTTCGCCGGTTCGCGAGAACGGTCGCCCAGGAGAATCCGTCGGACAGCCTGCGTGGCCACCTCCTCCTCCACGTCCTCCCGACGGGACGCTGCCCCGGCCCCTGTGCGCGTCTCCCGAATCCTGCGCAGCAGGGCGGCGAGCTCGTCTTCATCGATAGGCTTGAGCAGGTAGTCGCGAACCTCGAAGCGCAACGCGGCGCGTGCGTACTCGAAGTCGTCGTACCCGCTTATCACGATGATCGTGGGATCGTAGTCCGGCACCGATTCGACCGCTTCGATCATCTGCAGCCCATCCAGCCCGGGCATGCGGATGTCGGTCACGATGACGGCGGGCCGCAGGTCATTCGCGAGCGAAAGTCCCTCGCGACCGTTCAACGCCGATCCAACATGACGGTACCCGAGCGCGGTCCAGTCCATGATTGCGTCCAGACCCGCGTGGATGTGGGCTTCGTCGTCAACCGTGAGAAGCGTGAGCAGTGACATGAACGTTCCGAATGTGAATCTCCACCTGTGTACCCGCGCCCGGGGTGCTGTTGAAGGAGAAGGTGAACGCATCGCCAAAGTGCAGGTCGAGTCTGCGATGGACGTTCGCAATACCGATATGCCGTGGTCCCCTCTTCTGTGTCCGTATGAGCGTCTGAATCGGTCTCGGATCGCACCCGGCACCATTGTCCGAAATCCTGATGATCAGATCACTACCGTCGACCCCGACGTTCACCTCCACGCTGCCCCCATCCGGGCTTGCTTCGAGACCATGGACACAGGCGTTTTCCACCAGGCTCTGTATGGTGAGCTTGGGGATACGCACTTCCCGAGCCTCCGGATCGACGTGAATCTCTGCGCGCAATCGGTCACCGAAACGGTACTGCTGGACCTCCACGTACTCCTGCGTGAACTCGAGCTCCTCGCTGACGGCGACCAGGTCCTCGCTCCAGCTCGCCAGCCGCCGCAGCGACCGGCTGAGCATCTTCACCACCCGCGCCGTCTCGTGCTCACCGCGTATGTGGGCCTTCATACGGATGGACTCGAGGACGTTGTAGAGAAAGTGCGGATTGACCTGACTCTGCAGGGCGTCCAACTCTGCCTGCTGGCGTGCCACCGTGAGCTGATGCCGCTCGAGTTCGGACTTGTACTGTTCGTTGATGAGCACATCCATCCTGGAGGCCATCAAGTTGTAATCGACGATGAGGCGTCCCACCTCGTCGTTGCTGGAGCCGGGTAACTCGATGGGCGAGAAATCCTCGTGCTCCACGCGGCGCATCTGGCGAGAGAGGAGGTGCAGCCGTGAGGTGACCGAACGCGACAGCAGGAGAATGAACAGCGATGAGAACCCGACGCTCAGCCCGGAGGTCACGAGGAGGAGTGTCCATCGTGTCGACCAGGGAGACGGAGAACCGGCAGGGCTGATGCGCGCGCGAAGAGACCAACCTGCGAGCGTACCGGAATCGTCGAAGAGATGATGAATCTGCGAGACCTCGCCAGCCGGTTCGCCGGTTACCGCAGCTCCGGCGACGTTGCCCGATGGGTCGCGCAACTCGACGGTCCCCAGCAGCTCCGGTGTCGCCAGATGACGAGTGATGACGCCGGGGTTGATATCGATCCGAAGGATGAGCCTTCCCTCCTGAGAGATCGAGGAGTTGTCGAGTTCACGGAAGAGACTGAGATAACGAGCAGGCAGAAGCTCGGTCCGCGGGTCGGTGTCGACGTGCGCGAATGCCATGAGCCTGCGGTTGCTCGCGTCGAACCGGCGATACCAGTCTGAGGACAGTACGTGATCGTTGAGTCGGAGATATCCGGAAGAGACGTTCAGGACCGGATTCTCCGTGTAGATGGTGACTCGCGAGATTCCGGTGAAGACATTCGCGTACTTCGTCACGGCTGGATCGAGGTAACTGCGGTGCGCCTCGAAGTACTCCTGGAAACGTGTGTACTCGGAGCTCAGCAGGCGATAGATGGAGCTGTCCGCATAGACGAACTCGGAAACGAGCTCGATGGGCTCGAACTCGCGCGCGACGGCGGTCGCCATTTTCTGGACGCCGGAGGCCAGAAAGAGCTCCCCCTGCTCGTGCGCGTCGCGCAGCACGCTCCTGAGAACAAGCCCGTTCGCCACGACCAACGGCACGAATATCCCGAACACATAAATCAAGATGAGCTTCTGGCCGACCGAAAGTGCTCGGAGTCGATCGAACGCTCCATGAAGCGGTGTGATGAGATGCCGTAGACGTTTCATCATACACACGTGTTCGCGTACGATTGTACACCCGCTTCCTCGATCGTGCCACGCCTTTTCGTGCTCGCATCACGGCGCCGGAGCTCTTCATGTTCCATGTGAGATCCGCCTACGGGTTCCTGCGTAAGGCCATGACTGTCATCGACCTTGCAGGTCCGCGAAGGCCAAATCGAGCCTTGCGTACTTTCTTATCGTTAGCCCGTGACCCAGCGGGGGCTTCTGCCATCGCACCGGCGGGGTGTCCAGCTGCGCCAGCCACACCCGCCTGATCGACTCCGGCTCGTGGCGCGCTCGAAGAGCGAGTCGATCGCGGGGAAGGCGCGCGGCCCGCCGTACGCGCGAAGCGCACGGAATGAGAGCTGATCTACGACGATGACAACGATGTTCTTCATGGGTCGCTCCAGATCATGATGCGGTTCTAACCCGGTAGTCTCCGGGGGTCTCACCGGTGAGGCTGCGGTACCTGCGGATGAAGCTCGAGACGTTGCGGTAGCCCACTTGCGCGGCGACGTCCTTGAGCGGGAGACTCGTGGTGCGAAGCAGGGCGCGCGCCGCATCAATGCGCCGGCGTGTGAGGTACGCATTCGCGCCACTGCCCGCATAGCGACGGAAGAGATTGCTCAGCGCAGGGGGCGAGAGGTTATGCGCCTCGGCGAGCGACTGGATGGAGAACTGAGGATCTCCCAAGTGTTCTTCGATCTCCCGGCGAACCCGCTGAACGAGCCGGACCGCCTCACGGTCGTGGCGTGAGCGATGGTACGCCCCGATCTTTGCGATGACTGAGGAGACATCTCGCACGAACGCGTCAAAGGTCGCGTATGACTCGACGCGTCGCGCGCAGCCCGGTTCCCCGTCAGCGGCGGGCGAATCGCCCAACTCGACGAGGAGATCGGTAACCACGCGACACACCTCCACGCAGAGCCCCTTGGCGATGAAGGCTGGAACCCCCGCGCGGCGTAACTCGTCGCCGATCCCGAGGAGGTACTGCGACGCCTCATCCGCGCGCGGAGAGAGCACCGCCTGCCGCAGCGCGAGCGGATCGAGCACCACCGGCACGTGGTCCCACCGCGTCTGAGCAACGTCAGAGGGAGCGATCACACGATCCACGCCGAGCACGAAGTGCTGGTCGTACGCTCGCCGGGCCTCCTGGTACGACACGGACACCTCGTCGAGCGACTCGACGACGACGCCCACGCCGACGACGGCGCCCACGTTGACGCCGGCGACGCCACGTGCCGAACGCACCGCCGCGAGCGCAGCGCACGAGAGCCTGCGAGCAACCTGGTCGTCCGGGACTCGCGGGTCCGCGGTGAACTGCACCACGGCGGCCGTGGGTTCGCGGAGGACGCCGGCCCGAAAGAGCCACCGCGCATTCGGTGGCTCGCTGCACGCGCGGGCCATCGCCACGAGCGCCGCAACCGTTTCGCCGGCGCCCCCGGAGGCCACAGTAGCTCTGATCGCCAGCGTGACGAAACGAGGAGCGCCGGGTAACGGGTTTGCCCCGATCCAGAACTCCTCCAGATCGAGCGATGTTGTGGGTGTCCCGGCGATGAGCTGGTTCACCACGCCCTCGCGTGCCGGCCCGGCTTCCCGTTCGACTCGACGTTCGAGCGCCTGGTCGTGTCGAATCAGCTCGCTGAGCGTGAGACGCGCGTCGTCGAACGTATCGATCGATGTCTCCCCGCCGAGTGCGCGAGAGAGCACTTCGAGGAGCGATCGAACGGGATGATAGTTGAGCCTTACGGCGAGAAGGATCAACC
>CAZVEF010000047.1:0-16037 GCA_964625715.1 uncultured Spirochaetaceae bacterium
CGTTCGGGTCGCCGCGCATACCGCCGACGACGTGGGTGACACCCGCCTGCTGGACCAGGTTCCACAGCGGTGAGGGCTCGGGAGGCAGGGCTTCTGCAATCTGAATCATAGTCGGCGAGTATGTCAGAAAAGCGTCCTCGCGAGAAGCGGGAGGACGAGCGTGCGCAAAAGCGATAGACTGGCGCCGTGCACGAAGATCCTCGACGAACGGCCCGACGGGTCATGAAGCTGCTCGAGCTCCACCATCGGCACCACCGCGAGTCGGCTCGGGTCGCGCGTGGGCTCGCCGAACGGGTGCGCGAGCAGGTCGAGTCACTGGTCGCAGAGGCGGGAGAGCAAATCGCCGGGTCGCCGCCGACCGCAGACGCTCCCACGACGCAGCGCTCCGGCGCGGGCGGGCCGTGGCCGGCGCTCGAAGCGGCCGCATCGCTCGCGCGCGACCTGCCGGGAAGGCTGCGCGGCGCGATCGCAAACAAGCTGCCGCCCGAGCTCGAGGAGCAGTTCCTCGAGGCGCTCTACTCCTTCGACGCGCTACCCGCGCTCGACGGCCGCACGATCGAGGCGATCGTGCGCAGGACGGACAAGCGCACGCTTGCGACCGCGTTGCTCGGCGCGCCCGAAGCCCATTTTCACGCTGTCACCGGTAGCATGAGCCGTCGAGCGGCAGAGATGCTCCGAGAGGATATGGAGAGTCTGCTCGCAGCGGGCGAGCTCTCGACGAGGGATGTTCACGACGCGCGCAGTGCTCTATCATCGATCATCCGAAGCGAGGCGGGAGGCGGCCGGTGAGGAGTACGCAGCCGTGAGTCTGGAGGTGAAACCGGTCCGGAATCGCCTCGGACTTCACGAGTTCGTCACATTTCCGAAGCACCTCTACGGTGGGTCGCCGTCGTGGGTCCCCATGTTCGATCTGGACTACCGACGGTTCTTCCGAAGAAAGCACCCGTTCTTCGAGCACGCCGAGGCGGAGTTTCTCATGGTCTGGCTCGACAGAGAGCCCGCCGCCCGCGTCATGATGATTCACAACGAGCGATACAATGCCGAGCACGACCGGCGCGCCGCGCAGTTCTACTTCATAGACTTCGTCGACCGCGACGACGTCACCGATGCGCTTTTCGCCGCGATGGAGCGATGGGCTCGCGACCGGGGGTTGAACGAGATCATGGGACCGATCTTCTCGGGAGCCACGTACGGGGGCGGCGTCCTGATCGACGGGTTCGAACACCAGGCCGCGATGACGATGATGCCGTACAACTACGCCTACTACCGCGGACACTACGAGCGCGCCGGACTCACCAAGCACTTCGACCTGCTCTCGCTCTTCGTCGATCCGAAACAGTTCACGCTGCCGGCGAAGGTAGAGCGGATAGCCGAACACGTGCGCCGGCGCGGTCACATGAGAGTACTCGAATTCGAGTCGAAAGCCGATCTCAAGCGTATCGCGCACGAGGTGGCCCGGCTCTACAACCCCACGCTCGCCGACCACGGCGAGAACTACCCGCTCACCGACGCCGAGCTCGACCAGCTCATCGACGACCTCCTCCTGATCGCCCAGCCCGACCTCGAGAAGGTGGTCACCTACGACGGCGAGGTCGTCGGGTTCATGCTCGGCTTCCCCGACGTCACCCCCGCGCTCCAGAAGAGCGCCGGTCGCCTCACGCCCCTGTCAATCCTCCGTTTGTTGTCGACCTCGAAACGAACCCGCAAGCTCATCCTCAACGGAATGGGCATCATGGAGCGCTACCAGCGCCTCGGCGGGAACGCGCTGATCTACTCGGAGATCGCGCGGACCGTGAAGGGAACGGACCACTACGAGTTCGACGAGGCGGAGATGGTCCAGATCAACGAACAGAGCAATCTCATGCTCGCCGACATGAAGAGGCTCGGAGCGCACGAATACAAGCGACACCGAGTATTCACAAAACCATTGAAGGAACGACTATGACACGCGTACTCGGACGGTCAGGTATCGAGGTCAGCGCCATCGGAATGGGGTGCTGGGCTATAGGCGGCCCCGCTTATCGGGGGGACACGCCGGTCGGCTGGGGGAAGATCGACGACAAGCAGAGCACGCGCGCCATCAAGGCCGCACTCGACAGCGGCATTACGTTGTTCGACACGGCGGACGTTTACGGGGCGGGGCACAGCGAACGCATCGTCGGCGCGGCGCTCGCGGCGAAACGAGCCGACGTCGCGCTCGCCACGAAGTTCTCGAACGTCTTCGACGAAGAAACAAAGCAGATCACCGGCTCGGACGCGAGCCCGGACTACATCCGACGCGCCTGCGAGGCCTCTCTCAAGCGGCTCGGCACCGACTATATTGACCTCTACCAGTTTCACGACGGCGGCTACCCGATCGATCAAGCCGCCGAGGTCGCCGAAACACTCGACAGACTCGTGGACGAGGGCAAAATCCGCTCCTACGGATGGAGCACCGACGACCCCGAGCGCGCCCGCACCTTCGCGGCGGGCAATCACTGCGCAGCCGTCCAGTTTCAGATGAATGTCCTCGCAGACGCCCCGGCGATGGTCAAGACCTGCGAAGAGCTCGGCCTCGCAGGGCTCAACCGCGGCCCGCTCGCGATGGGGCTCCTCTCGGGCAAGTACGACTCGTCAAGCGAGCTGCCGCCCGACGACGTCCGCGGTCCCAACGCCCCCGGTTGGATGAAATACTTCGTAGACGGCCGCCCGTCGCCCGAGTTCGTGAGACGACTCGAATCGATCCGCGAGATTCTGGGAGCATCGGGCAGGTCGCTCGTGCAGGGCGCGCTGTGCTGGCTGCTCGCGCGAAGCAGCGTGACGATTCCCATACCCGGGTTCAGGACAGCCGAGCAGGTGAAGGAAAACGCCGGAGCGCTCGAGCGCGGCCCGTTGAGCCCGCAAGAGATGGGACAGATCGCCGAGCTGCTGCGGTAGGCCGATGCGGCGGTGCGGGGCCGACCGGCCGACGCTCAGATGGGAATGTCCGGCTGATTCACGCGTCGTCGAGCAACCCGAGGTTCCTCGACACCAAAGACCATGACACCGAGCCCGCACGCGGCGGTGACTGCGGTCGTCGCGAACAACCCGCCGAAGCCATACGCATCGACGATGACGCCGGTGAGGATTCCCAGCGGCGCCACGAGCCCGATGAAGAACCCGCTGACGCCTATGTAGCTGGGCACCTGTCCTTCCGGCGCGAACTCCACGGTCATATTCCACGCGAGCAGGTTCACGCTCTGGCTCGTCGCGGTGCAGGCGATCAGCACGTACGCCCAGGGCGCCTCCACCCCGAGAAGGCCGACCGCCGAAGCGAGCCCGAGCGAGACGTAGCTCACGAGAAAGGCCGGTTTGTAGCCGACCTTGTTTCCCAACAGACCGAAGATCGGATTCACGACGATGAACGTCGCCGCGGTGATCACGGCAAAGAGCCCGGAGACGCTGTCGGGTAACCCGAACTCTTCGACGAGGTAGACGGGAAAGAACGAGGTCGTCGCGAACGCGAGGACGAGCAGGCCGCGGGCGACGATGTAGGTCCGGAAGTTCCGGTTCCCTCCGAGCACGCGCGCGATCCGCTCGATCGACGCTCGTGCGCCGGTTGCGACGACCGGCGCCGGGGTCGCACGCCGCGGCTCACGGACGAACGACATGACCAGCAACCCGAGCGTGAGCACACCCGTCGCGATTCCGTAGAGCACCGAGTAGTTTGCAGGGAAGGAAAGCCGTTCGAGAATCAACCGGACCAGAAACCCGCCTCCGATCCCGAAGAAGTAGCTCAGAACCGATCGCAGAGCGAAAAGCGTGCCGCGCCGCGCGACCGGAACGGTCGCCGCAACGATATCGAAGAACGCTGGAATCACCAGACCGCCGGCGACAGTCGCCACGATCGTCGCGAGCAGCACGACGACCACGAGCCAGCCGGCGTGGGTCACCGCGAGCAACGGCGTGGCGAGCGCGACGATGCCCCACGGTACGCGCTGCCACACCGCTGTACGCAGCACGAACGGCAGTTTCCGGTCGAGCCGCTCGATGCGCGGCGCGGCGAACAGGCTGGGGAGGTTCACCCCGAGCGCGATCGCGACGGGCACCACGGCGATCGCCACGCGAGGCGCGCCGAGGCGCGCGAGGAAGACGGGCAGGACCGACTCGAACGAGATGAAAATCATGCCGAGGAAGAAGAGCAGACCGTCGGCGGTGAGAATCCGGAAGTTGTGGCGAGACTCGTCGGCGGACATGAACGGCATCCTGCACGATCGCCGCGCGCGTGGCAAGATTGCAATTGGAGCGGCAAGCGAGGAGAATGGGCGAATGTACTGGCCCGGAAACGGGACGCTGCTCGCCACCTGCGGTGGCGGCGCCGAGGCGATCCTGCGCGATGAGCTGCAACGACTCGAGCTCGAAGTGATCGACACGGCGAACGGCGTCGTTCGCTTCCGCGGCGAGGGTCGCGAGCTCGTGAGCGCGACGACGCGCAGCAGGGTAGCGAGCCGGGTGCTCGTGCCGCTCGCCCGTGGCCGTGTCTCTTCGTACGAAGAGCTCTACCGCCTCGCCCGTGGCGTTCGATGGCTCGAGCTCGTTCCGCCCCGTCTCTCGATCGCGGTCACGGCCGTCGGCCGCGACCGACGACTGTCGGATACCAGGCTCGCCGCGCTCAAGGTCAAGGACGCGATCGTCGATGCCCAACGCGGGGGACAGCCCAACGCCTCGTCCACCCGGCCGCAACGAGGGCGAGGCACCGGCGGGAAGCGCTCATCGGTCGACCGCCGACGCCCCGACGTACCGGTGTCGGTCTTTGTGGACGACGGGTCAGCCACGATCTCGCTCGATGCCGCAGGTACGCCGCTTCACGTCCGCGGTTATCGCATCGAGGGTGGCGAGGCACCGCTGCGGGAAACCGTCGCCGCGGCAATGATCCTCGCAAGCGGCTGGAACCCGCAGACGCCGATGTGCGATCCCTTCTGCGGCTCGGGGACCATCGCCGTGGAGGCGGCGATGATCGCCGCCGGGAGGTGCCCGGGCGACGTCAGATCCGGGTACGCGATGGACCGCTGGCCGTGGTTCGACGCCCGCCGGGCGCGCGTCCGCCGCCCGGAGGTAGCGCCGGCTCCGGCGCCCCCATCGGGCCCGCCGCGTATCATCGCACGCGACCGAGACCCCGACGCGATCGAGCGGGCCATCCGCAACGCCGATCGCGCCGGCGTGCGCGAGTTGATCTCGTTCGCAGTCGAGGACGCGCTCGAAGCCGACCCGCCCTACCCCGCCGGCATCGTCGTGACCAACCCGCCCTACGGTCAACGGCTCGAGCTCGAGGGCGCGCGCGAGTTCTACGCCGCGCTCGGCGACCGGCTCAAACGCAGGTACCGCGGCTGGGACGCGTGGATCCTCTCGGCGAACCGGGAGGCGATGAAGGGGTTCGGGCTGCGCGCCTCGTCGCGGACGCAGCTGTGGAACGGCGGGCTCGACGCGCGGCTCTACCACTACGAGATCTACGCGAAGCGCTCGTCCTGACTTGCCCTGCATGGGCATTCTGGCGATCATTGGAGCACCCGAGGAGCTCATGATCGTCAGAATGATCGCAAAACTGCTCGCCCTGCTGAACTCGAACAGCCGGGCGGTCGAGGTAGGAGCCGCGCTCGCGCTCGGCCTCTGGCTCGCGCTGATGCCCGCGGCGAACCTGCTGTTCGCCGCGCTCGTCGTCCTCGTTTTCCTCGTCAAGGTGAACCTGGGGATGACGATCGCCTCCTTCCTGGTCCTCTCGCTCGTGGCACCGGCTCTCGACCCGGTGCTCGACGCCATCGGATTCCGGATACTCACCGCGCCCGCGCTCGAGGACCTCTACACGACGGTCTACGCCCAGCCGGTCGTTCCGCTGACGCGGTTCAACGACACGCTCGTCGCCGGAGCTTTCGTATCGGGCGCGGCGCTCTTCGTCCCCGTTACTGCGCTGGGTGTCGTGCTCGTCCGGCTCTACCGGAAGTACATCCACGCGAAGATCGCCGACAGCAAGCTCGTCAAAGCTGTCATGGCCACGCCCTTTGCGCAGAAGGTCGCCGCCGCGGTGCGGGGCGTCCGTCGCGTCTGGCCGACCGCGGCGTAGGAGACTCTATGGCTACGAGAAGACCGCCGCGCCCGTTCCGAAAGCCCATGACCGAACGGGCGTACCGCACGCGCCTTCGTTCGCGGATCTACCTCGACACCGACCGCCGATTCCTCGACTCGATCACGACCAGCGACGAGGAGGGCCGGATCGTTCTCGCCCGGGATCCGTCGAAGGACGAGACGAAGCGGCTGAAAAGGCTCGCGAAGGAGGCGAAGAAGAACCGCGGCGCGGTGCGCAGGGGCAAGCTCGTTGTGCTCGCGGTGCTCGTCGGTGGCGTCGTGGCGTTCAACCTGCTGTTCGCCGACCGCCTCGTCGAACGAGGCGCCGAGTCGCTGCTCGAATCGATCTTTCGGGCGCAGGCCGATCTCTCCGGAGTCGACGTGCGGATCCTCACCGGCAACGTCGCCTTCGACTCGCTCGAGGTAGCCGACGCGCGCGAGCCCCAGACCAACCTCGTCAGCCTGGGGATGGGCCGATTCGACATTGACACCTGGCAACTGCTCGCCGGAAAGGTAGTCATCAGGGACTTCACCGTCACGGGGCTGGCGTTCGCAACGCCCCGCGAGTCATCCGGCGCGCTTATCGCCGACCATGAGTCGGACGAGGCCGACGACGAGCAGCCCGGCGCTCACGCTCGCGAAGGACTCTCTTTTGCCTCGCTCGGCCTGCCGAACACGCTCGATGCGCAGGCGTTCGTGGAGGCGCAGCTGGACCTGCTCGAGACCCCGGTCGGCGTGGAGGAGCTCGCCGGCGCTGCGACCGGATTCGTGACGAAGTGGCGCGGTGAGATCGACGACCTCGCCGCCGCCGGAGTCGCGTCAGCCGACCGTATCCGCGAGCTCTCGCAGACCGACTTCACCGCCGTCCGCTCGGTCGACGAGGCCCTGGATCTGCTCGAGGAATCGAACGCGGTGGTCGAATCGGCCTCCGCCTACGTCGACCGCGTGGACGGGACCGTCGAGGATGTAGCCGCCGAGGGCCGCGGGATCGTCGCCTCCGCCGCCGAGATCCCGGACCTCGCGCGCGCCGACTACGCGCGCGTGCGCGAGCAGATCCCTGAGGTTCGCGTCGAAGGGCGCGATTTCCTCGTCGGTCTGATCGAACCTTACGTCGAGCAGCGACTCGACGAGTGGTACCGGCGGATCGTGTTCGCGTGGGAGCTCGCCGGACGCCTGCGCTCGACCGAGGAGCCCCGCCGGCAGCGCAACGGGGGCCGGATCGGACGTACGGTCGACTTCGCCACCGCCGAGTATCCCCGCTTCGAGCTCGAGAACGCCTACTTCTCGTCCGCGGGTGAGACTGCGCACGAGCTCACACTCGAGGCGGTCTCGAGCGATCCCGACCTCACCGGCGCACCCGCACGGATCATGTACGCGAGCGCGCGCGGCGATACGAGGATAAGCCTCGGCGCCATCCTCGACGGCCGCGCAGAGACCCGGACCCCGCTGTCGCTCACGGCGACGGCGAACGATCAGGCGGTCTCGGTGGAGCGTGGGCTCGCCGCGCTCGGTCTCGAGCGCTTCGACGCGCTCGCCGACGTGGAACTGTCCTTCCTTCGGGACTCCGACGGAACCACCTCGGGGGACCTGAGCATCGGTGCAGAAGGGATCACGTTCACAGGCGCGCCGGAGCCGGGTTCGGTAGGCGAGCTCGTCCGTGACGTGCTCGTCGCCTCGCCGCTCGAGGGCAGCTTCGCCTACACCGTCGATCGCGACGGCTCGCTGCGCCTGTCCAACGGCACGACGAACCTCGACGAGCGGATCGCCGGGGTGGTCCAGGAACGCATCGACGCGACACTCGACGCGTTCGCCGGCCGCGTCGAAACCGAACTCGACGCGCGCATCGCTCCCGATCTGAAGCGGCTGGACGACTCGCTCGGGGAGATCGCGGAGGTGCGCAAGACCGCAGAGGAGCTTCTCGCGCTCGCCACCGACCGCGAAGCGGCAGCGGCCGCGCTCCAGCAGCGCGCTGCGACAGCGGTCGACTCGGTACGCGATGCGCTCGAAGCAGAGGCGCGCGCGCGGGTCGAAGAGGCGCGGCAGGCTGCCGAAGACGCCGCCCGCGAGCAGGCCGGGCGCGCCGAGGCCGCCACCCGCCGGCAAGCCGAGCGGGCCGCCGGCGAGGCAGAGGACGCCGTGCGCGACCGGATAGAGGATGTGAAGGACAGCATCCGCCTGCCGGGCTTCTAGGCCCCGCTGCACCATCGGACGGCGTTCGCGAGCAGTCGCCTCATCATCGGCTCCGCGAGCATCTCGCGAGTGTGACCGGGTACCAGCGCCGCTACCCTCCCTGATCCGTGGGTCCGACACCAACCGCCGCTCTGCTCGCCCAGCTCCGACGTCGCGCTCAGCAGCTGCGTAACATCGTCGTCGACGTCGAGAAAGTAATGCTCGTCGGGATGAGTGAAACTCGTCACACCGTCGGTGATCGGGTGATCGACGACCGGCGTGATCGTCACCGGTGGATGCTCGGGCGGATGCCGCAGAAAGTGACCGCCTGTGAGCGCTCGCAGCGCGCCCCCGGTCGGGTGCGAGGCGGTGCCCGCGTGGACGAGCAACAGCCCGGCGCCACCGGCCACGTGGTCGGCAAGCGAACGCTCCACCTCCTCGGTCATCCAGTGCTCTTGCGACTCCTTCGGCCGCAACCGGCCGATCGCCGCAAGCAGCAGCAGATCGTAGCCGACGAGCGACGACGGTTCGAACGACTCCGGATACCGTCTCACAGTGACCTCAAGGTCGTCCGGCAGGTCGGTCGATTCCAGCAGCGCAAGCAGCTGGTCGGAACAGTGGTAGTAGTCGCCGAGCACGGCGAGCATGCGTCTCATACCTTTCTCCTCCTCACAGTCCGAGCAGGTCCCAGACTGCATCGTCGACGACGCCGGTGACGGCCAACCCCGCCGCGCGCTGGAACCTGATGACCGCCGCGCGCGTGTCCGGTCCGTACCAGCCGTCGAGGCCTTCCGGCCCCACGCTGAACCCCCGGCCTTCGAGCGCCCGCTGCAGCCTCACCACATCGGGCCCGTTCATCCTCACCGAGCAGAGGTTGAACGCGAGGATCCTCCGTCCTCCGGCTCGCCGCGCAAAACGGAACGCCACGAGCGGCTCTTCGGCCTCTGCGACGGTAGGAATGAACAGCAGCTCCTCGGACCCATCGCCGGAGAGGTCGGCTTGCACGAGGTCCGGGATCGCGTTCGCGTCAACTGCGATCACCGGCTCGGTCGTCGCGACGAGTTCGTGCCGCTCGTTGTACAGCCGGAGCGCCTCCAGCCGGTCGTCGCCGCGTCCCCGATGGAGAATACCTACAAGCAGATGCGGCTCCCCGAAGGGGCGCACCCACCACGCTCCACCGGTAGTCATCCGGTCGACGTCTGCGGTGATGTTCGGCTCGATCATGCACTCGTCGAGTACGG
The DNA here is from genome assembly GCA_964625715.1 of uncultured Spirochaetaceae bacterium. Lineage (GTDB taxonomy): Bacteria > Spirochaetota > Spirochaetia > DSM-27196 > SLST01 > SLST01. The sequence goes on from CAZVEF010000047.1 coordinate 9,489, forward strand.
TGCCGTCGGTGGCAACGTCGACTCGGCGTATCGCGAGTGCGTGCTCCGGCGGAGGCGAGAGCTGCCACGGACTCTCGGCGACCCGTGCGTACCGAAGCTCGCCGAGCGCAGGTGCGCTGAGCAGCTGCTCGTTCCCATCAGCACCCGGGAAACCGGATACCGGCCAGAAGCGCTCGCCGGGAACGGCGAGGTCCCGCCTTGCGGGCGCCGCGCGCGGGGGCCGACTCAGGTCGGCCGGGATCGAGCGCGGCCCCACGCTGCGCGCGGTGAGCACGTGATCTATGTAGTCGTAGACGTAGAACGCCGTCGTCCCGTCGGCCGTCTCGACCTCGGTCGCGAGCACGTTTCCCGTCTCGGCGGGCACGACGGCGTATCGCACGACCCGCGCGCCACGCGGCATCCCATCTACCGGAACGCGAACGATATTCGGATCGTCCTGCGCCACGACCGCCGCCGCGACGAAAACGAGAAGGATCACGCTGCGCAGTCTCTTCACAATGGCCTCTTCGTCCAATCATGCCGAGTGAGATGTCGCAGCGCAAGACCCCACCACGGTTCAGATCCCGGGCGATCGGTCGACGAGTCAGCCGCCTTCGGGTATATTACGGAAAACATATGCAGGAAGGTCAGCTATGCAGTACTACAACTCTGCCCGAGTTCGGGGCACCTTCGACGAAGCCGTCGCTCGCACCCGGGACGCGCTCGCCGGGGAGGGCTTCGGCGTCATCACGGAAGTCGACGTCCGCGACACGATGAAGAAGAAGCTCGACGTGGAGTTCCGCAACTACATCATTCTCGGCGCGTGCAACCCGCCGCTCGCCCACCGGGCGCTTGAGGCAGAGGACAAGATCGGCGTTCTGCTGCCGTGCAACGTGATCGTTCAGCAGACCGACGAAGGAGTCGAGGTCGCCGCGATGGACCCGGTGGTCGCGATGGGCACGATGAGCAACGTCGGTCTCGAGTCGGTGGCCGGGGAAGTAAAGCAGAAGCTTGACCGGGTCATCGCCGCGCTTGGCTAGCATCGCGGTACTCAACGAATCGGCCCATGGCTCGCGACTCCGTCCACCGCTTCTTTCGGCTCGCTCTACGAGGACCGGCGGGGCGACTGGGACGACGCCCACTCGATTGCGCAGAGGATCCCGTCGAAGAACGGCAGTCTCGTACACGCGTACCTCCACCGCAAAGAGGGGGACCTGGGAAATGCAGGCTACTGGTACTCGCGTGCCGATACCACGGCGCCGGGGCTGAGCCTCCCCGAGGAGTGGGAGCACCTGGCCCGGAAGTTCACGCAGTAGCCTCGCCGATCGCGTTTGCCGCCGTCAGCCGGTGCTGCTGACCCGCAGTCGGCTGTCGATCTTGACGTTACCGGCGGCCTGCTGCGCGATCTCCTCGATCTTCGCCTTGTCCTTCTCGGAGGTGCAGCGCCCGCTCAAGAGGATAAAGGGTTTCCCGAAGATGCCCTGCTTCTCGGATTTCACCGTGACGTAGTTGCCAGGCCTGATCTCGGTGCTGCCCTTGATAGCGTTGTCGATCGCGTCGCGTGTCTTCTGGATGGATCCTGCCATAGTTGTTTCTCCGAGCAATGGTGTACCCGTCCGCGGCAGTTTGGTCAAGCGTTGGCGCATCGGTTGTCACAACGTCGCTCGATTGCCACGACGGGCGAACACCGGTAGGCTCGTGTGGTCAGGAGGAACCAATGAGCGAGCACAGCAGCGACTACACGAAACCGGAGGGCGCCCACACCGTCGGCACGATCAAGCTGGACGGACGCGAGCTGTCGTACACCGCAGAAGCGGATTGGCTCGTCCTGCGCAAGGACGAGGAACCGGTGGCTGAGATCTTCCACGTCTACTACGCGGTCGACGACGATTCACCGGGCAGACCTTTGACGATCGTGTTCAACGGCGGCCCCGGTGCCGCGTCGGCGTACCTTCACGTGGGAGCGCTCGGACCCCGACGCGTCTGGTTCAACCCGGACGGAACGCCCCCCGGCCCCCCGGTCGAGCTCGTCGACAACACCGAGAGCTGGCTCGCGTTCACCGACCTGGTTTTCGTGGACCCGGTCGGCACCGGCTTCAGCCGTGCCGTCCCGAAGAAGAAGAACGGGGACGAAAAGAGCGACGGGGACGATCCGGCTCGCGAGTTCTGGAAAATCGAGCGCGACCTGAACGCGCTCGGCGAGTTCATCTCGAAGTTTCTCTCCGCTCGCCACCGCTGGGACTCGCCGGTGTTCATCGCGGGCGAGAGCTACGGAGGGTTCCGGACCGCCAAACTCGCGCGGCTCGCGCAGGAGACCTACGGTGTCGGGCTCAACGGCACCATCCTGATCTCTCCGGCGCTCGAGTTCTCGCTGCTCGACTCCTCGGACTACGACCTCCTGCCGTGGATCGACGTGCTGCCGAGCATGGCCGCCGCCGCCGCGCATCATCGCCGGACGAGCGCGTACGACGACCCGGCGGACCTCGACGCGGTGCGTGCGAAGGCCGAATCGTTCGCCGTTGAGACCGCGCCAAGGCTGCTGCTCGCCGGCGAGTCGTTGTCCGAACGCGAGCGTTCGCGGCTTTCCGGACAGCTCGCAAAGCACATCGGCCTCCATCGGGAAGTGATCGAACGCAGCGGCGGACGGATAGCGCCGCGCCGATTCGTGCGCGAGCTGCTGCGCGATCAGGGGCTCGTGTGCGGGCTCTACGACGCGACGGTCACCACCGCCGACCCCTACCCGGATCGCGAGACGTTCGCAGGACCGGACCCCACGCTTCGCACGATCGAGCGAATCTTCGCCGCCGGTATCAATACGCACCTGCGCCGTGGACTCGGGCTCGCGACCGACCGCGATTACTACTTGCTGAGCATGCAGGTGAACCAGGGCTGGCAGGTCGATATGGAGCGCCACGCGCTCGAGAGCCAGATAGGCGCGACCGATGATCTGCGCTACGGCATGAGCCTCAATCCGCACATGAAGGTGCGCATCACACACGGCGTTTACGACCTCGTGACGCCCTACTTCTCCTCCGACCGCATCTCACGGCTGATGCGGCTGTCGCAATCGGCACGAGCCAACCTCTCGCTCAAGCACTACGCCGGCGGACACATGTTCTACGCGTGGGAGGCGTCGCGGAAGGAGTTCGCGCGGGACATGCGGGCCTTCTACACGGACGCGGTGTCGCGGTAGGCGACCTGTCCTGCCGATGTGGAGGCTACCGGCCGGTTGGAACGGTCTCAGAGAGATAGGTCATAATCTTCTCGATCCGACGGTCCACGAGATCGTAGAGCGCCGGGACGTATTCGCGCTCGTAGACCCGCTTGCGCAGATACGCCCGCACCTCGTTCGCCACCTCGTCGAGCGTCGCCTCGCCTCGCTCGCTCACGTCGAACTCGGCTTTCAGGAAGTCCTCGAGCCCGAGCAACTCGTTCCGCAGGATCGCGCCGTTCTCGTTATGCACGTAATCGGTGATCTCGTGGTTGGCGAGCCTCTCGTCGAGCGACTTCAGGATAATCTCGATTTCATCGTGGAGTGACTCGATCTCTAGACGCAGCAACCGCATGAACTTCTCGTAGGTGGAGATCATGAATCCTCCTCTTCCAGATCATGGTACACCGGCCCGGCGGGGGGCGCAACGCCGCGAGCGGGAGGCGAACCGACTCCTGGGCGGATTCCGGCAAGACGGGGCGCGGTCTACCCGTCGGCGGCGACATGAGCCGGCACGTTGCGCTCGAGCTCGTCCAGCCAGACCGCGGCCGACGAATCGCTCGGCGCGCGCCAGTCACCCCGAGGCGAGAGCGAGCCTCCGGACCCGACTTTGGGTCCGTTCGGTATGCACGTCCGCTTGAACTGGGTCGTCGCGAAGAAACGGCTCAGGAAGACACGCATCCAATGCACGATACGTGCCCGATCGTAGGCATGACGCTTGGCAAGGGGGAGATCCTCCGGCCATTCGCCGGTATCGGGATCCGACCACGCGTGCTCGGCGAGAAAGACCACCGTCGACGGACGCAGCCCGTAGCGGGTCGTGTAGTAGAGATTGAAGTCCTGCAGCTCGTACGGACCGATCTTCTGCTCGCTCAGTTGGGCCGGTTCGTCGTTGTCCTGTCCGGTGAACGACGGCACGAGCTCGGGCGAGATCTCGGTATCCAGAATACGGTACAGCACCTCCGAAGTCTCCTCGCCGAGCTGATTCGTGTCGGCCACCCAGCGCACGAGGTACTGGACGAGCGTCTTGGGCACCGACGCGTTGACCGCGTAGTGCGACATGTGATCGCCGACCCCGTACGTGGCCCAGCCGAGCGCGAGCTCGCTCAGGTCGCCGGTACCGAGCACGAGGCCCCCACGCAGGTTCGCGAGGCGAAAGAGGTGGCTCGTGCGTTCGCCGGCCTGCACGTTCTCGAAGGTGACGTCGTAGACCTCTTCGCCGCGCGCGAACGGATGGCCGATGTCGCGGAACATCTGCATGCACGCGTCCCGAATGTCTATTTCCTCCGCGCTCACGCCGAGCGACTTCATGAGGTCGTGCGCGTTGGTGCGCGTCCGCTCGCTCGTCGCGAAACCGGGCATCGTGTAGGCGAGGATATTCGTCCGCGGCAGCCCGAGCACGTCGGCTGCGCGGCAGCCGACGATGAGCGCCTGCGTCGAGTCGAGACCGCCGGAGATGCCGATCACGAGCTTGTCGATCCGCACGCTCTCGAGCCGCTTCACGAGGCCTCCCACCTGGATGTTGTAGGCTTCGAAGCACCGCTCGGCGCGGCGGTTACTCCCGGCCGGAACGTAGGGGAAGCGCTGCACCTCGCGCTCGAGACCGATTTCGCCCTCCGGGATCTCGATGGGGACCCGGATACGACGAAAGGACTCGACCTCCGTCGCGTGAGCGGCTGCGTTATCGACGAAGCTCGTCATGCGCATCCGGTCCCGGGCGAGCGCGTGCAGATGAATGTCGGCGGTGATGAGCTGCGCGGAGCGCAAAAAGCGCGTCGATTCGGCCAACAGCCGGCCGTTCTCGTGAATGTGCGCGTCGCCGTCCCATGCCAGATCGGTCGTCGACTCGCCACCGCCGGCGGCGCTGTAGAGGTAGGCGGCGATGCACCGCGCGCTCTGCTGAGAGCCGAGACTCCGGCGGTAGTCGGCCTTCCCGATCGTGACGTTACTCGCCGAGAGGTTCGCAAGCACCGTGGCCCCACCGAGGGCGGCGTACGTGCTCGGCGGAATGGGAACCCAGATGTCCTCGCAGATCTCAGCATGAATGATCAGATCCGGGATGGAATCGGCCTCGAAGAGCAGGTCCACGCCGAACGGCACGCGCTGTCCGCACAGCTGCAACTCCTGCCCTCGGACGTCGCCACCCGAGGCGAACTGACGCTTCTCGTAGAACTCGCGGTAATCGGGGATGTAGCTCTTGGGCACAGCGCCGACGAGGACCCCGCGATGAACGGCGATCGCGGCGTTGTAGAGGCGACCCCGGTGCCGCAACGGCATCCCGACGAGCAGCATGGTGCGAAGGCTTCGACTCTCGTCGACTACGCGCTGCAGCCCGTCGCACGCGGCTTCGAGCAGGCTTTCCTGCCCGAACAGATCGTCGTTCGAATAGGCAGTGAGGCCCAGCTCCGGAAACGTGACGAGGACGCTGGCCTTCGCGTCGGCCTCGCGGGCGAGCTCGAGCGTAGCTTCCACGTTGAACGAGACGTCTGCGACGCGAACGTCGGGAACCGCTACCGAGACGCGGGCGAATCCGTGGCGGTACAGAGAGCCGAACGGCAGGTCGCTCATAACCTCCACGATACTTCGCCGGTCTCGGATGGTCAACGAACCCTCGGCCTGCAAATGTTGAAGCGGTGAAGACTCACTGCGATGTACCTGTGGTCGGCGCCGGGATTGCCGGCCTCACCGCTGCGCGGCGGCTCGTAGACGCGAGCCGCGATGTCACAGTCCTCGACAAGGGCCGAGGGGTCGGCGGGCGCATGGCGACCAGACGGTTCGGCGGGGCGACCAGACGGTTCGGCGGGGCGACCAGACGGTTCGGCGGGGCGACGTTCGACCACGGCGGACGGGACGGCGGCGGACGGGGGTATCGGCCGCATATGCCCGCCCGCGACGGGCACCATCGACACCGATGAGAACCCGCGGTACGCCTCGGTGATCGAGGACGATCAGGCGATGGGGTGGTATCGACAGACCGAACGACTGAAGCTCGGTCAGACGCCGAGCACCTCGCCGCGAACGACCGGCCACCCGCTGTTTCCGGTCAACTACGTCGACCGCATGATCGGCCACCGCATCAAGGAGCACACCCGCGAGTCGATCGCGGTGGGGGCAACCCCACCATGCAGATGCGTCGAATGTGGATTCTCGCGTGGGACAGCAACGCGCGCCAGCCGTATCGGGTGAACGACGTCGCCTGCAGGCGCCACGTCCCGGAGTCGATGCACGCGGTGTGGCTCTCGCGGCTCGACACGCCTCCGGTGCGCTGGAGGAAGGGCCAGCGGGGCTCGGAGCCGGTAGCGACGAAGTACGCGAGGGTCGATTCGGCCTTTGCGGACCTGCAAGGTCGGTGACAGTTC
>CAZVEF010000048.1:0-15496 GCA_964625715.1 uncultured Spirochaetaceae bacterium
GAGCATATAGAGCCCGTATACCTTCGCTGAGAACTCGGTCTCGTAGCCTCCCTTCTCGTACGCCTCTGAGGTCGGCAAGTAGCAGAGCGATCCGTTCGCCAGCTCCACGATTGCAGTCAGGGCGAACGGCGAAGCCTCCTTTATGCGCATGCCGATTTCGACGAAAAGCTCACCCGGCATTGCCACGATCGCAAGCTTTCCCATGCACAGTGCGGTGATCTCCATGTCCAGGTGCGTTACCTCGCTCCCGACCTCTACCGCCTCCAGCGCTTCGGCAGCCCAGCCGCTCTTAATCAGCGCATCCTCCACCTTGCTCTCCGGCCCCCCGCTCTCGCGAATCCGCTTCGCTTCCTCAGCCCATTGATCGCGCTCCGCGCGCAGCCAGTCGGCCGAGGGCAGCGGAGCTACCGGGAGTTTCACGACGCGGGAAACTGCATCCAACCCCGCGTGCTGCTCGTCGCCGTCGGTGATCGGGCGAACACCGCTTCCGGCCGTGATTTCCTGCACGACGTCCACGACCGCCGTCCCGATCGTGGCGCCGTACGACTCGGCAAGCTCCAGACTATGGAACTCGACAGGATTCACGTCACCGGCGGCGCCGAGCGTGAACATGGGTTCTACGCCGCCGAAGCGCTCCGAGATAACAGCGGCAGCGTATCCTGGAAAATCCGCGGAGATAAGGTTGCGGTCGTTGTGCGCTGCAACCGGGTGACAGGAGTAGTTGTAGAGAATCGCCACCGGCGTGGCGTCTGCGCGAAAGACGGCGAGCACCGGCAGCTCCTCGTCGACGACGTTCCCCCGATCGCGCCGTCGATTGTCACAGATCCCGGGCACGACACCCCTGCCGAATGCCATTACCGCCGGCTCGACCCGATCGGCTGCCGCTTCCACCATGTTCACAACGCTCTCGACGAACGCTTCGACGTAGGGATGGTTCACGTTACCCCAACGCCGAAGCGGCATCGCCCCGGGACCCGAGTGCGTGTGCGAACAGCTGACAAGAACCCGAGCCCGGGTCGTACCCAGGCACCTCGCAACCTTCTCGCGGATTCGGACCGCGTACTGCGTGCCGAGGCCGATCAGGTCTGCCGTGATGATAACCATGGGAAGGTGACCGTCGTCGAGCACGAGCGCCCGGGCGTAGAGCCTGTCCGCAATTCCCCGGCTCGGACCGAAGCACCACCCGGACAACTCGGTGCCTACCGGGGGTGTGATATCGACCCGCGCGCCGGCCGCCCGCAGGCCCATCTACACGCCATCCTCGAGGGGCGCGACGCGGGTAGGAGCGCCGCTGTCGATCGATCGGTAGAGAGCATCCATGAAGGCGGCCACACGCAGACCATCCTGCTCGCTGACAATCAGCTCGCCCTTGCCGAGCACGGCGTCAATGAAGTTGTCGTCCGGACTCGGTTCGCTCAAACCTTCCAACACGCAGGGCTCAGTGTCCGGACGGAAACTGCGGACCCACTCGCCGCGCCAGCCGTCAACATCGATCCTTCCACCGTCGAAGATGAGGCTCATGAGCGTCCCATCGACGGGAGAGTCACCCCCTATCGTCAGTGTTGCAAGCACCCCATTCTCGAATCGGACAGAGACGATGGTGTTGACATCGACAGGCGTTCGCAGCGTACTCGACCAGGCAAAGAGCTCCGCAGCCGGTGCGCCCGCCGTGGAGAGCAGGCTATGGATGAGATGCGCGCCGCTATCCATCGCCTGACCGCCACCGGATTCATCGGGAACCTGCCGCCAGCTTCCTGCAGTGAGACGTTTCCAGTCCTGAGAGAGGTAGGCAGTGACGAGCTCCAGGCGGCCGTGACTCCCGGTAGCGACCGCGTCACGCACGTGCTCCATCGCGGGCGAGAATGCCGGGTTGTAGCATACTCCCAGGTGGAGCTTGCGACCGGAACGTCGCTCCTGCCGAGCCCGCTCGACGAGACGCCTCGCCTCCTCGAGGGATGTCACCATCGGCTTCTCGATCAATACGTGGCATCCGCTCTCGATCGCCTGCATCGCCTGCTCGAAGTGCAGGTGATGTGGTGTCGAGATGATCACGGCGTCGAGCGCTTCGTTCGCGTAGAGCTCATCGAGCGAGGTGTAGTGTTCGGGCGGCGGCTCGTAGGTCGAGAGTCGACGCTCCACGAGCCGGTCGATGCTCGACGCGCTTCTGCTTGCGAGGGCGACGATTTCCACGTCTGGTCGGGCGGAAAGCCGGCGTGCGTGCGCCCCAGCGTATCCGCCGCAACCGATGATGGCAACTTTGGCGCGATCCATGGTTGGTAGTATCGCATCGGATTCACGCTCCCTCTACGCCTTCCTGCTCAGAATTATGGTACAATTCGATCGGATGCGAACCACGGTCAGATTCGACACGCTGGCACGTCACGTGTTCCCTGATGAGCGCGAGTCACGGCTCTTCCACTGGGAGCGCCATGAGATCTCCTCGCAGGGCGTTTTCTACCACTATCATCCGCAGTTCGAGCTCAACCTCATCGATACGCCATCCGCCCGCAGGATCATCGGCGACGACGAGAGCGTCATCTCGGGCACGGAGCTCGTGCTGATCAGCCCGAACCTGCCCCACCGCTGGGAGCTCGATGAGGGACACGCCCGATTCTGGCTTCTCGCCTTCTCACGGGAGTCGCTCGGGCTCGAGCTGCTCGCGCGGTCCGAGCTGACCGCGGTGCGTTCGCTCTTCGCTCGAGCGGAGCGCGGCCTCGCGTTCACGAACCGGACCTGCCAGGCGGTGAGTCGGCTCATCAAGATGCTCGAGAATGCCACGGGAGTTCGGCGGCTCGTTCTGCTCGGTGAGATTCTCGAGGCCATCTGCGGGGACGTCGACGCACAACCGATCGCGAGCGACAGCTACCATAGTTCGGGGGTGGCGGCGGAGTACGGCCTCGTGGCGAAGATTGTGGCCCACTTCACCGGTGCGGAGGCGTACGCAGCGCAACGTCGTCCATCGCTCGACGAAGCCGCGGCTATCGCGAAGATGAGCGTTCCGAGCTTCACTCGCTTCTTCCGAAGGATGACCGGCGACTCGTTCGTCTCCTGCGTCAATCGCCTCCGAATCGCGCGCGCCTGCGCGCTGCTGGAGGAAACCGATGCCTCGATTCTCGAGGTGTCGATCGACGCGGGTTTCGGCAATCTTTCGCACTTCAACCGCCAGTTCAAACGCTACACCGGCGTCCAACCGCGGGCGTATCGTGCCCGATGCCGAGCATCAATCTGAAGAAGGGAGACGTTCGTCGTGACGGACATCTCCGTCGGCCTATCGGTCGTACCCCTTCGGGCGCCCCGTGAAGTGCTCTCGCCATCTCGCTTCATCGAACTTGGGCGAGCGATCGTAGAAGTAGACGCCGTTCTGCTCCTGTTCCACGTCGGTGAGCTGGGTGTAGCACCAGCCGGCGATGTGATCGAATCCGAGCAAGGTCTCCACCAGCCCCGCGAGTCGGGCAAAGAACTCGTCCCTGGTGCGCGGCGTCCCACCATAGCCCCAGGCTTTCGTGTCGTCTCTGCGTCCTTCATTCGGATCTGATTCGATCGGACCGACCCATTTTATCCCGCCGAACTCGTCCACGATGTACGGCTGCCCTTCCCACGGTGCGTCGCGATCGGGATAGTTGCGGAACGGACCTTCCGGTGTCGGCGCGAGCTGTTCCCGCAACGCATCGGCGGTCGGCTCGTAGGTGTGGACGGTGTAGATGTCGGTGATGTGGTGAATGTACCCGCTCGCGTCGTTTACCGGACGGGTCGGGTCGAGCGACCGACAGATCGAGTACGCGTCGGTGTGGTTGAGATAGTGCGATCGTGGGTTGCGGTAGTCGCTCGTCTCGTTGAAGGGAGTCCAGGCGATGATCGACGGGTGGTTCCGCAGGTGCGTCACTACCTCCCGAATCTCGTTCTCGAACGCGCGTGCAGCCGCGTAATCGTTATACTCGACGCCCCAGGAGGGCCACTCGGCCCACGTCAGGTATCCGAGCCGATCGGCCCAGTAATGGAACCGATCCTCGAAGACTTTCTGATGAAGGCGAGCTCCGTTGAAGCCCGCCGCCATGCTGAGCTCGATGTCGCGACGGAGCGCACCATCGCTCGGGGCGGTCCAGACGCCGTCCGGGTAGAAGCCCTGGTCGAGCACGAACCGGAGGTAGACCGACGAGTCATTGATGAAGAACCTTCCGTCCCGGAGCGTGATCTCGCGAAGCGCCGCATAGCCCGATACCGCGTCGAGCTCAACGCCGTCGCGCTCGACCCTGAAGGTGATGTCGTAGAGAACTGCCTCTCCCGGGTACCAGAGTTGCGGGTTGCTCAGCGCGACCCGAACTGGAACTCCGTCCCGGCACGGCGCCTGCTCCCGGGCGATCTCGCGGCCTTCCCGACTCACCACGACGGCAAGCTTCGCGGCGGGGTCAACCCGAAGGTAGCGCGGTACGATCACGAATGCCCCGCCGGCGACATCAGGGATGATCTGCGTGTCGGAGAGTCCGTTCGGATGGACCGGCTCGAGCCAGACGGTCTGCCAGATACCGGTCGTCCTCGTGTAGAAGCACTCGTAGCTCTGCGCATAGTGCGACTGCTTGCCGCCGGCCTGGTTACCGGCGCTGATGTAGTCGCTGACCGCGACGACCAGATCTGCCGTGCTTCCCGCAGCTGCGAAACGCGTTATGTCGAGCGCGAACGGCGAGCTGCCCCCGCTGTGTGATCCGACCCACGACCCGTCGATGAAGACGTCCGCGTGAAAATCGACCCCGCCGAAGTGCAGCAGAATCCGCCTCTCTTCCCACTCTGCAGGTATCTCGAGTGTCCGATGGTAGTCCATGGTGTCGATGAAGTCCGGATATGCGATCCCGGAGAGCGTGCTCTCCGGAGCGAACGGCACGACGATCCGGCGGTCGAACGGACCCGACTCGAGCGGGCGCCGCTTCGAGCTTCCGGGCAACATCTGGTCTCGCATGTGCCCGAGCGATGCGCGCTGAAACCGGCACGTCCATGGTCCGTTGAGCGATCGCCAGTCCGCTCGTTGAAACTGAGGGCGGGGGTGTTCGGGGCGGGGAATCGGTGCAGGCATGTGTTCCTCCTCTTCATGCGCCGTCTGAGAGAACGGCGCCCACGATCGGTCCTACGAGATCCTCAAGCATTTCATAGCTGTACCGCTTGCGCGCGGCGGTGAAGTTGTGCTCGACTGCCGACTGCCGACGCGTTGCGTCTGTCAGGAAGCCGACTATCTCCGCCGCAGCGCTCTCAATCCGCCCCGACGGCAACGTGACGAGGCCAAGGTCGTCGGTGGGTCCCAGCTCCGAGCCCAACGAGACGACGTCGAAACCGGCCTCGGCGAGATCGGTGCGGTAGACCGGGTACTCGAAGAGGCAGACCGGCTGCTTCGCGAAGAGCGCTTCGATGAGCTGGTTGCCCCAGCCCTCCCACCAGCTTGGGTACGTCACGAGATCGGCGTGGGCATACGAGTCCCACAGACTGTAGATGCGATCGCCGTCCGGGGCGGTTCCGCGCGAGTGTCCGATCATCTCGCCGGCGAAGACGACGTGCGCACCCGTGCGTGCCGCTCGTTCCCGCAGATGCGAGACATAGTCTCCGGTGATGCCGAACTGCTCCACGTAGCCGGCGCAGACGAGGACGACCCGGTCGCCCGACCCGAAGTGCCTGCCGTCGTAGAGCGGCTGGGCTTCGAGGCGGTCGCGATGCGGAGAGGTGTCCAGTGCTGCAGCCAGATCGACTGCGAGCTCGATGCCCTTGCGGTCCATGACCCTCGTTGCCTGGAGAAGGAGGATGTCGCCTTCGGTCAAACCGATGCGTGCGCGGAAATCCGCGTTGTAGGAGTCCACCACCCAGGGATCCTGCGCGAAGTCGAAGACGTTGGGCACGATCGTTGCGTCGATCCCTTTGCGTTCGAGCAGGGCGTCGTGGGCGATACGGTTGATGACCACGTGCTTCACGCCGGGCAGACCCGGCGGCGCGTACCGCTCGTAGAGCCTCTGCACGCCGTCGCAGGTGGGACTCACCTCGCCCGAATCCTCCCACCAGAAGTCGTGCGAGTGGGCGACCGTCGGGATTCCGGTCGACTCGATCACCTCGTAGATCGCCTTCATCGCCGGTATGTTGTACCCGACCGACTGGAGGTTGTTCGGAACTATCAAATCGATGCGATGCTCACGCAGAAAGACAAGGAGCTTCTCGCGGATGATCCGGGCGAGGTCGTCGATCTCCGCGAGGAGCTCGTCTTCGCTCGCGAAGTCGGTGAACGCCACGGTTCCGCTCCTGAGGACCCGGTTGATCCGTGGATGGAAGAGCGATAGCTCGGGGATGACGTGGATTCCCGGTACGTCGTCGTTGCCGGCGCAGTAGAGCACCTCGTGACCGAGCCGCTCGAGCACAGCGCGCCACTTGTCGATCTCGAGCGACACCCCGTCGGTCTTCCCCAGTTTGTTCTGGATAAACGCTATCCGTGCCAACCTCATCTCCTCGGTTTCGATCCGTGCCGGCTTGCTCCGACCCGGATGTCGGCTGTCAGCGAAGCGGAGCAGCTCATTCGGCGTTCTCCATGAGCTCAAACGTCTGTACCTGCCACGGCGCCATGCGGTAGTTCGAGCCGATCTCCGCAAGCTCGCGCTCAAGAAAGTCGACCGTTCTGAGGTTCACAGGCCTGCCGTTCCATTCGGCGTTCACGCGTCCCTCCCGTCCTTCGGTCTCCGCGAACCGAAGGTAGGTGCGTCCGTTCGAGCGATACATCGCGGACAGGACGACGTTGGAGCTGCAGTGGTCCGAATACTCATGGACCGACGGTTCCGTGCCGGGCGTCGCCACGAGCTCGAGGAAGGGGAAGTTGTAATCGATGGCCTCCCTCTGAATCAGACTCGTGTCGGTTTCGCCGACGTACGGGAGAATCCCGAGCTCATAGGTGTACCGCCCGTCGAGCGTGCGGGTGCCCCAGGTGTACGGAAGGCTGAAGGCGATCACCGTCGAGAGCGCGCCGTCGGACTCGAGGATCGAGCCCATGAGGCCCCGGTTGAGCACCGCTACGCCGGCATTCCCGTCGCCGTACGCGGTCCAGTGCAGACCCTGCGGGTAGCGCGCGGCGGTCGCTTCGTGCGCGAACGGTACGTCACGGTGGAGCGTCGCAAACGGAGAGACGAACGGGAAAAGACGGAGCCTCAGCTTGTACTCGTGATCCGCCCAGGCAGCGTGGAGCTCCGAGTGGCGCCTCGTGATCTCCTGGTTCAACGGCGGGACGGTATCCGAACGGACTCGGCCGATCGAGACATCCGGGGAGAAATCGAACGATCCCTGCCAGTCGATCCGTCTCCGATCCCGGTAGAACGTCCACGTCGAAGCATAGGGAATCGGGCCGATTGTGCCGGTCTCCACGATCGTCGTCGCGTGTCGCCCGATCCACGGATCGTCGAGTCGGCCCTCCGAATAGCAGGAGATTCCGTCGATCGTCGCAGCAAGGCTCCCGCTCGAGAAGGGGGGACCAAAGACCCGTCTGCCGGTCTGTCTGTCGAGTAGCAGCCGGATTCCGCCGGAGTCCGAGAAGTAGATCTCGTAGAAGCGTGTGTCGAGCCTTGACGCTCCCTCCGGCACCGCGATCCGTCTCATCCGTTCCTCGCCGGGAGCGTACTGATTGTCGACGACAACCGGGTGCTTCGCGCCGCGGGCGAAGGAAAACGCGTCGTCCGCAGCGGGCGATTCCGACCCGGGCAAGGATGACCGCGGGGCCTCTTCGGCCGGTGCGAAAGCGAGACCGTCGAGCTGTGTACGTCGTTCGGGGTCCGGACTCAGCGCGATGCACGTGCGGCTCCACGTCAGCGGGTTGAAGACGAGCCGAGCTCCGTCGTGGCTCTTCGCGGCGGCTGCCCAGCGGAGGCCGATCGCCTCCAGGGCCCGCCGCAGATGGTCCTCGCACCTCTCGATCGCCGCCCGTGCATCTTCCTCGAGCCCGCAGATCTGGATGTCGTGGTGCTGGGCGAGGAGGAGCGCCTTCCACGCCTCGCGCAGATTCTCGCTCGCACGATTCGCATCGCCGGATCGCCAGAGCGCAACCAGTCGCTCTACGCTCTGTACACGCTTCTCAGCCGCCCGGCACGTGCTCCAGATCCGGTTGCCGCAGTAGCCCCACGGCATCCGCGCGCGCATGTCATCCGCCGTGAGTCGATGCGAGCTTCTCGGCTGACCGGCGAGTCGCACCGCCTGCTCGAGAGTCGTCCAGTGCACGTTAGGATCGTCGCGGTGCGCTTCAAGCAGGGTCTCGCTGGATCTGTCGTCATCGGCCCGCGTGGCGATGAGCGGCATGATGCGCCGTCCGAATCGTTCCCGAAACGCGTTGAGGTCGAGGGGTGACTGCTGAGATACCGAGTCGGTCATGATGCGGTTGTCGAGCGTCGATGTGGGACCGGGGATCTTGTCCGGGTAGAGCGGCGGCGTCGTTCCCTGGTCGATGTAGGTGGGGATTGCGCTGATCCGGCTGCCGTCCGTTCCGGTCCACCAGATGACCGGCTCGTCGAACTCCCGGTTGTGTCCGTACATCATGAAGTGTGTTCTCAGGACCGCTGCCTCGAATCCGCACCCGACCAACAGCTGCGGGAGCTGCGGATGAAAGCCGTGTTCGCTCGTGAGATAGACCGAAAGCCGGTATCCAAGCCGACGACGAACCGTCCGGACTCCCTCGATCAACTGACGTATGTTAGATTCGCCGTCGACGAACGCGGACAGCGGCTGCCCGTAGGTGCTCCCGCCTACTCCGACTCGATTCCGGTTCTCAGCGACCGCGGATCTCATGCGCTCAAGGAGGTCCGGCGCGTGCTCGGAGAGCCAGTCGTAGGTGTACGCCTCGTGGTCCCACCCGACCGAGAATCCCGGATAGCGTTCAAGGTGGTCCAGAGCCTTCTCTACGGATCTCAGGAGTCGTTTCTCGCCCCACAGGATGACACCGATGTGGTCGTAGGTGCATGCGTACACCGGGGCCGGTTCGTGGTTTGGCGTTGATTCGACGGTTTGGCCGTTCGCTGGTTCTGGCTGGGCTCTATCTGTCATATTTCACTTGCAAAGTTGCCATATATCAGGTAGGATGGTCAACGATGCAGGCCGAGACCGTCAGCGACAACGCCCTTGCAGCGGTTCCGCGCAAGGAGTCACTTCTCAAGAACATTCGTCGCCATCCGTACCTCTATCTGCTCGCACTTCCGGGAATCGTCTTCTTCATCATGTTCCGGATCGTTCCCAGTCTCGGGAGCGTGATCGCGTGGCAGAGGTTCAACATCTTCTCCGGCATCCTCAACAGCGAGTGGGTCGGTTGGAAGAACTTCATCGATATGGTGCGGTACCACAACTTCCCGCGGATCCTCCGAAACAGTCTCATCATCGGCGTCTACAAGATCGTCTTCACGTTCCCGCCCCCACTGATACTCGCGCTCATGCTCAACGAGGTCCGAAACGCGCTCTTCAAGCGGTCGGTTCAGACGCTCGTGTACATGCCGCACTTCCTGAGTTGGGTTGTCGTCAGCGGGATCTTCATAAGCGTCCTGAGTCCGCAGGGCGGCGTAGTGAATATCTTCGTCGAGCGCGTACTCGGGCTGGAGCCGATCTTCTTCATGGGAAAGGAGGCGTGGTTTCGCCCGATCGTCGTCATCTCTTCGATCTGGAAGGAATCCGGCTTTGAGTCGATCATCTACCTGGCGAGTATCGCGGCAATCAGCCATGAGCTCTACGAGGCTGCTTCTATTGATGGTGCTTCACGGTGGCAGCAGCTCTGGCGGATCACGCTTCCGAGTCTTCTGCCGACGATCGTTATTCTCCTGCTGCTGCGAGTAGGTCGCTTCCTCGAGA
This sequence comes from uncultured Spirochaetaceae bacterium, assembly GCA_964625715.1. GTDB lineage: Bacteria > Spirochaetota > Spirochaetia > DSM-27196 > SLST01 > SLST01. Next base: position 9,835 of record CAZVEF010000048.1, read on the forward strand.
TCGGTTTCGACCAGATCTACACGCTCGCAAATCCCCTCGTCTGGCCGGTGGCCGACATCTTCGACACCTACGTCTACCGGAAGGGTCTGCTCGAGGGCGCGTACAGCATCACGACCGCGGTCAACCTCTTCAAGACCGTCGTCGGTTTCATCCTCCTGATGGGGGCAAACACCGCGGCAAAGCGTCTCGCGGGGAGGTCACTCTTCTGATGAGCAAGCCGGTAGCTACCGTCCTGACCAGTCCGAAGGCACGCCGTCGACGCCACGAGTACCGAGTGCTCGGAGGATCGTTCGTCGGAACCGTCTTCGTGCACATCGTCCTCGTGATCGTCGGCCTGGTTATGCTGCTTCCGTTTGTTCACGAGCTCGCCAAGTCGTTGAGCTTCCCCTTGCGAGTCCAGGTGGGTGATGTGGTCTTCTGGCCCAAGGACTTCACCTTCAGGAATTACACCTATTTCATCGATCCGGCGTACAAGAACCTGTGGAGAAGCTTCATCAACACCGCATACTTGACGGTCGTGGGAACGGTGTGGAGCGTCTTCTTCACCGCGATCGTGGCGTTTCCGCTTTCGCGTCCACGAAGCGAATTCAGGCTGGGTCCCGCCATGATGGGCCTCGTCGTATTCAGCATCATCTTCTTCCCGCCGCTGATTCCCTACTTCCTCGTCGTCAAGTCGTACGGCCTCATGGACACGCTCTGGGCCATCATACTCGCGCACACGATCGGCCCCTTCAACCTCATCCTCGTCTTCTCGTACTATCGCGGGCTCCCGGAAGACCTCTTCGACTCGTGCCGGATCGACGGCGGAACCGACCTGCGGCTCGTTTGGCAGATCGCAATTCCTCTTTCCAAACCGGTACTGGCGACAATCGCGGTCTACACCGCGGTGCTCCTCTGGAACATCTTTCTGCACGCGCTTCTCTTCATTCGCGACCCAACGATCATGCCGCTGCAGCCGATCGTTCGGTCCATTCTCAGCCGATCGACAGATTCGCTGGCCCGCCAGTCGCTGACGTTCAACCCGTTCGAGTCGGCCGAGTCGACAAAGAGCGCCATCATCCTGCTTTCGACTCTTCCGATCATCGCGGTCTACCCGTTTCTGCAGCGCTACTTCGTGAAGGGAGCCCTCTTGGGGGCTTTGAAGTCATAGGCAAGGGGTGCCGGCAGGGGGTCGGCATCCGGAGTGCTTCGTCATGCGAAGGAGGCAGAGATGACGAGAAGAAGTTTGCTGTTTGTCGCGCTGGTACTCGTAGTGGCTGCGACCGGCGCCTGGGCCACGGGCACCCAGGAGATGGCCGAAGAGGAGACCTACCGGTTCCTGATGGCCTGGGGTCCATGGGATCTCGGCGACGGTCGCATTCCGATCGAGGAGCAGCACGAGGATCCGTACTTCCAGTACGTGGAGGATCAGATCGGCATCGTGCCGGAGATCATCTCGTGGGAATGGGAAGGATCGAGCGGCTATGTTGAGGGGCTGCGTCTTGCGCTCGCAGGGGGCGACCCGATTGAATTCCTGCGTCCATGGGGAGATACTCTGGCGCAGGAGCTGATCGACGGCGGAATAGCGGTACCGATGGACGACCTGCTCGACGAGTACGGACCGACCGTCAAGTCGTTCTTTTCGGAGGATGACTTCGACGTCATGAGAGCGAACCAGGGCGGGAACGTCTACTACCTGCCGCAGGCTGCACCGTTGGACGCGGCACGATTCGGGTTCATCCGACGCGATTGGCTTGATCGTGTAGGTCTCGACGTGCCGACAACGCGTGAAGAGCTCGTTGAGGTTTATCGGGCGTTCAAGGAACAGGATGCGAACGGGAACGGCGATCCCGACGACGAGATTCCCGTCTCAGGCCGGGAGCAGCTGCGCTGGTTCGACGACCTCTTCGTCATGCACGGCGTCGCGATGTGGGAAGGCAATCCGCAGTGGGAGTGGAACGACGAGGAGGGTATCCTCGAGTCGTCCCAGGTCTCGGACGGGATGAGGATGTCCCTCGAGTTCATCAACGATCTCTACGAGGAAGGCCTGATGGATCGGGTGATGCCGGTCCAGCCGGACGCCGACTGGACCGCGAAGATCGGTGCAGAACGGATTGGGCACTACTTCCACCTCATCTTTGCCGTACCGTCCAAGTCTGCATTCGCCGGTAACTACGCAATCGAGGATCCTACCGGGCTCGAGTTCTGGGCACAGATGGTCCAGCCGCCCAAGGCCCCCGGCGTCCCGCAGCAGAGCAACTACTATCCGACGATGCAGGAGCCGAATTACATGATCACGAAGCACGCCGAGTCGCCGGAGAAGATCATGCAGTGGCTCGAGTGGGGGTCTCAGGAAGAGCAGTGGTACTACAAGGCTCTGGGAATCCCGGGGCAGGACTGGGAGCGTAGAGACGATGAGCTCGTCATCCTGAACGAGCTACCCTCCTTCCACATGTCGTACGCCTTCGGCTACTCGAACAGCATCGAGGAGATCACGCTCGGTCAGCCGTTCGGCGAGCTTCAATGGCAGTTCATCAAGGCGGCCGAGGACAACACCGTGCCGCTTCCGAACCAGGGCATGCCCCTCACCGTCTACGAAGGCTTCGAGGACTACCTGCCGAACTCGGCGCCGCTCTACCGTGAGTTCGCCTCCAAGTTCATCACCGGCGATCTTTCGATCGAGGAGAACTGGGATCGGTACGTGGAGCAGTGGTACGAGGACGGTGGTCAGACTGTGACCGACCGGGCGACCGCCTGGTACAAGGAACTGCACGGGATCGACTGATCGGCGTGCAGTGAGTATTTTTGTCGATCCCCGGTGATACGCCGGGGATCGATCGTTTCGTAGCAGCGGCAGAGCCCAAGGACCAGCGTTGACGACTTCGTACCGATACCAGCTTGTCTACCACACGCTCAAGCATCGCATAGAGGAAGGAATCTATCCGGAGGAGTCGCGGATCCCCTCGACGCGTCAGCTTGCCGAGGAGTTCGGAACGACGCCGGTCACGATCGATCGGGCGCTCGGCATCCTCGTTTCGGAGAGCTACATCCGACGTGTGGCGAAGAGCGGAAGCTACGTCAATCGCAGGTCGAGCTGGCGGGAGACGATCGACGAGGCGAGAGCGACCGGCCTCGTGGGCGCGATTGTGTTCGACGCTTCGGTCTCCCCGTTCTGGTCACAGGTCGTCGCCGACATCGAGGAGGCGGTCAGCGCCGGCGGCATGCATCTCGTGATCGGACACAGCCAGCACAACCCCGAACGTGCGCTCGACTACGTCCGACAGCTCTCGCAGAAAGGCATCGAGGGGTTCATCTACGTGCCAATAGACATGCCCACCGAGCGGGAGTATGAGCAGGTGAATAGAGGTGTGATCGAAGCGCTCCAGGCAACGGGGAAGCCGTTCGTGCTCTTTGACCGCACGGTCACGAGCGTCCCCTGTTCCTCGGTAATCGTCGAGAGTGCGCCAGCCGCACGGACGATCGCACAATCGCTGGTCGACTCGGGCTGTCGTAACCCCGTCTGTATCAGCGTCGACTACTCGTCGGTCATCGGCGACCGGGAGGAGTCGTTTGTCGAGGTAATGCGGGCGAACGGCATCGCGGACGCGGAAGCGCGGGTGTACCGCCTGCCGACCTCTCGTGTGCGCGATGAGCATCTCGCCGCGATCGAGTCGATTCTGCAGCGTCGGCCCGACGGCATCTTCGCTATCAACTCGAGCGTGACCAACGCGCTCCTCAAGGTAATTCCGGGTTCGCATCCGGATGATCCACCCCTCGTCGTCGGGTTCGAGGAGCTCGAGCTACGGCATCCGAAACGGTTGCTGCAGACCGTGTATCAGCCACTGCACGATCCAGGGCAGGCGGTCGGTACGCTGATCGTCAACCTGATTCGCGGCACGGTCGACCCAATGTGGAGGAGCTCCACCGCTCGTTTGACCTTCCCGTGCACGGTTGGGCCACTTCGAGAAGCGCCACACACGACGTCCGCCCCCACCGAAGCCCACACAGAGTAGCCTGTCCTGGGGACATGATGACAACGCGACCCACGGACACGTGCGAGTTCGACCGAACCATGAGCCGGAGAACGCGCAAGGCGTATCTGGCACGCGCGATTGAAAGAACCGTCGGCGTAGATCCGGGTAATGGGTCGACGGCATATCACTACGATGGGACAGAAACCAGCGATCTCCGATAACGATCGGTGCGCTGCGAATACCCGTTTGACGAAATGCATATCAGCGCCCCGTCGGCCAGGCGCATGTACGCCTGACAACTATCGCAATGGTCACGACGCCGGCGCTGGTTCAGTGGGCGCGCGTGAGCGCCGCCTCGATAAGCGGTCTGCTTTCGTCTGCAATGAGCTCGGGCTCATCCAGGTGGATGTAATGGCCGGCATCGAGTACGAACGACTCACCCCCACCGTCTTCCACGTACGACGTCAAAACATCAACCCATAGCTCTTCCCCCTGACCGGAGACAAAAGCGTGGAACGGTACGGAGGAGTGGCTCTCCGAAGAGACGCGCTCGACGTTTGCCGCGAGGGCGTCGGCCTCGTTCCACATATCCTGCGTGAAGGTTCGGCGGAAAAAGATGGTGCAGGCGATTTCGGTTTCCTGGTCGGAGAGGCGCCCTGAGCGAACAGCGGGGACGTTGTCCCGGCAGACATCCGGCTGGTTTCGCATGAGTCCCGAGCGCGCGAGAAAGGTGAGTACCCGCGAGAGCTTCGGCTTCTCCGGGCTTTGGCGGTGATACTCGGGAACCAGCGGATCAAGACCTATTATGGAGACGACTTCGTCGGGATAGCGGTTCGCCCAGTGCAGCGCTTCGATTCCGGCCATAGAGTGGGGAAACAGCACGTACGGCGGAGCTTCACCGGCGCGCTCGAGGGACAGGCGGGTTTCTTCGAGCACTGTGTCTATGTCCCTGTCGCGGCCGGATACGTCACTCCAGCCGTAGCCGGCGCGCTCGACAACGGCGATTCGGTAATCGTCCGCGAACTCCTCGGTGAGCGCTTTGAAGTCATAGAACGGTGAGCTCGTTCCGAAACCCGCCATGAAGACAAGCGTCACATCGCCGGCGCCTTCGGCGTACACGTGTATCTCTGATCCGTTGCCGTCTATTTCCACAAGCGTTCCGGGCGCCGGATATGCCTGTTTCTCTTCCTCCACGAGCTGCCGGTGTTCCATGTAGCTTCCGACCACAACAACGGCGATCCCGGCGATAAGGAGTACGGGAATGCCGATCGCGGTCCATTTGAGTGCTTTCCTCATACTCATTCAGTCCACCCGGCTCGGACACTAACGGGGGTTACCTGCAGAAACGACGCGATGCTCGAGAGAGGACTTGAACGTCCACGGCGTTATCCCATAGATCCTGATCATAACGCGTCTACCAGTTCGGGCTCGCTGCGCCTTATAGCGTAGCGAACCTTGGATGACGTGTCAATTCACGAGAAGATGCCGACCGTGAGAATTCGCGTTCCTGACAGATGCCCACCTTCAAGGGTTGTATATGCGTCAATGGTGTTGTGTCATGCTGTTCTACGCGAGGGCGGAATGGTACAGGCCGTGGGATCGACGAGCGAGTCGATCAGCCAGGGCGCGACGTAACGGTGGGACAAGCGACAATGCCGACTGGGAATCCTACGTGCGCGAGGTGGAGGGGGCAGGACTCAGTCGCTTCG
>CAZVEF010000049.1:0-15386 GCA_964625715.1 uncultured Spirochaetaceae bacterium
GAAGATCCGCACGCACCCGATCGAAATCGTGGGTGCGCGGCTGCGCGCGGCTATGAGGGGTATGAAGAGTCTCAGGTAGGCGGCGGCTTTCGGTCGACGCTCGGACCTCCCGACGGTGTTCTACTCGCTCTCCCGATCGGCGTCGGACCGTCGCGTCGCGGCCCGGCTGCCGTCGGGCTCCGGGACGAGCTCGAGCGCGTGCGTGATACACCCCGGGCGTTCCTCGGCGTTGTGTGTCACGTAGAGCAGGCAGTGGTCGTGCTCGGAGCCGATGTAGTCGAGTAGCTCGAGTACCTGCCGGGCGTGATGGTCGTCGAGTCCCTGGCACGGCTCGTCTGCGATCAGCAACCTCGGCGCCTTGACCACCGCGCGCGCGACGAGCACCATTCGGCGCATCCCGAAGGAGAGCTCGCGCAGCTTCCAGTCTTCGCGACCCGACAGACCGATCGACGCAATCCACCGCCGTGCGACCTCGCGCTCGTAGCCCCCCGGTTGTTCGTAGAGGCCGATGCTGTCGTGAAAGCCGGAGAGCACCGTCTCCTCGACCGTCGTGCGAAGCGGGTAGGCGAGCTGCAGGTCTCCCGAGACGATTCCGATGCGCCGCTTGATCTCCCACACCGACTCGCCGCTCCCCCTTCGCCGTCCGAAGATCTCGATGTGTTGTCCGTACGCTTTGGGGTTGTCTCCGGTGATGAGGCTGAGTAGCGTCGACTTGCCCGACCCGTTCGGGCCGGTGATCAACCAGCGGTCGTTCGCTCGGACCTCCCAGTCGACGCTCGCGAGCACCGGCGTGCCGGCGTAGGCGAGGCTCACGTCGCGCATGACGACGATCGGCACCGACGGCGTGTGCCCCGCGGGCTCGGAGCGCAACCGGGGCGGACGGAGATGACCGTCCTCGCCCCGGTCGCGGCGGTCCGGCCATCGACCGATGGTCCCGCAGTACCTGAGCTCGCCGCCGCCGAGCTCGAGCGCGTGCGTCGCGCACCGCGGTACGTCGCGACGACGGTTGGCGACTACGACGACGCATCGGTCTGGGGTCCGCAGGCTCTCCACGAGCAGGGCGAGCTCGCTTCGCGAAGCGACGTCGAGCCCGTCGTACGGCTCGTCGAGCACCAGGAGCGCGGGCTCGCGCGCGAGCGCCGCGGCGAGGAGCGTCTTGCGCAGCTCGCCGGTGGACAGGAAACGAAGGCCCCGATCGTAGAGCCGTTCGAGGCCGAACCGCCGCGCGAGCTCGGCGACGCGTCGCCCGCAGGGTTTGCCTGCCGCCTGCTCGAGATAGGCGCGCACGCTCCTGCCCGGGTCGACGCGGCCGTGCATGATCGAGCTCTCGTCGCTGCGCCGCTCGGCGGATATCACGCGCTCGAGCGCCTCGAACGAGACGATCGCGACGTTGTCCGCCGGCTCGTCGAATGCGGGCCACCGCAGCGTTCCCGAGGTTGGCGAGCGCAGTCCGGCGAGTATCTCGGTGAGCACCGACTTGCCCGTCCCGTTCGGACCCGCCACGACCCAGCACTCTCCGGGACGCAGCGTGACCGACACCGGCGGCAGAATCTCGCGCAGCAGCGCCCGGTAGGCGACGCGGCGCGCCTCGACGAGCGGCGGGGCGTGTTCTTCGCTGGCCACAGGCGGCATGATAGGCGATTGGCCCGTCGTGCTCAACCGACGTTCCCGCACTTCTTGCACTTTGTGGACGCCACGTGCATCATGTGGCGATGGTGGTTCGAGCAGCTCCGGCGATCGTCATTGCCGACGACTTCACCGGCGCGTGCGACACCGGCGTGCAGCTCGCGGCGCCCGCGGCCCCCTGCCCCGTGGTCGTAGTTGGAGCGGCGGTGCGCGACGGGCGTCAGGGCCTGCGGCTCGCGCGCGATCACGGAGCGGCGGTCTGTGATATCGAGTCGCGACACCTCGGCGGGGAGGAGGCGGCCGGCAGGACCGCCGTCGTGGCGGGAGCGTTCGGCTCCGGCGATCCGGCGACCGTCGTCTACAAGAAGATCGATTCGACGCTGCGTGGCAACGTGGGCGTCGAGCTCGAGGCGCTGATGCGGGTCTTTCCCGAACGCGTGGCGGTGGTCGCGCCGGCGTTTCCGGCGGCAGGAAGGGTCACGGTTCGGGGCCGGTGTCTGGTCCACGGCGTTCCGGTCGCGGAGACCGAGTTCGGCAGCGATCGCCTGTCTCCCGTTCGCAGCTCCCGCGTCGCCGACCTCTTCAGCGGCGGGCGAACGGTCACCGAGTGCACGGCGGCCGAGCTTGAGCGTGAGATGAACGGAGCCGCGCCCGGCAGGCAGAGCGGGACCGCCGCCGGAGCGGTTCGGTCGCAAAGCGCGCACCCGCACGCGCCGTACTCGTCGTGGTGGGCAGCCAGAACGAGCGCTCGCGCGCGCAGGCCCGCTCGCTCCTCGCCACCGGCGACCAGGCCGAAGAGGTGCTCGACGCGAACGACGTCACCGCGCAGACTGAACGCATCATCGCCTGGCTCGCGACCGGTCGGGAGGTTGTTCTTCGTTCTGCGGAGCCGGGCGGTGCCGCCGCCGCGGCCGCCGGGCCGCCGATCGACGCGGCGCGCGAGGTGGCGGGGTTCCTCGGTCGCATCGTCGCGAGCGCGGTTGCGGCGGTCCCGGGCGTCGCGCTCGTGCTCACCGGCGGAGACACGGCGATCGCGGCGATGGGAGCGCTCGCAGCGGACACCTTCTTCGTCGAGCGCGAGGTCGCCCCGGGCGTGCCCGCGGGGGCGGTGAGGGTCGAGACGCGCGAGGGCACGCGTTCGGTCTCGGTGGTGACGAAGGCGGGCGGTTTCGGCGAGAATAGGGTGATGATCGACGCGGTGGCGTACCTGAAGGGGGTCCGGTGCTCGCAGTGACGATGGGCGACGCGAACGGGGTGGGGCCGGAGATCGTGCTGCGGTCGGCCGCGGCCGGCGCGCTCGGTGACGACGTGACCGTTTACGGCGACGGGGCAGCGCTCGAGCTCGCCGCAGGCAAGCTCGGTCTCGACCGCGAGCTGCCTGCGGGGGTGTGCATGGTCGACCTCGCCCTCCTTGGAATCGACGACGTTCGTCCGGGCGAGGTGGACGCTCGCGTCGGCGCCGCCGCGGTCGACTACGTGGAGGTGGCGACGCGCGCGGCGCTCGCAGGTGAGGCGGAGGCGATCGTGACGCTCCCGGTCAACAAGGAGGCGTGTCGCGCCTCGCGTCCCGGTTTCACCGGTCACACCGAGTTCATCGCCGGGCTGTGCGACACGCCGTCGGTGACGATGATGCTCGCGAGCGACCGCCTCATCGTGACCCACGTCAGCACGCACGTCTCGCTCGCCGAGGCTATCGACCGTGCGCGCACCGAGCGCATCCTCGACGTCGTGCGACTCACCAACGACGCGGTTCGGCTCCTGCGTCCAAGCGCGCGGATCGCGGTCGCCGGGCTCAATCCGCACGCCGGCGAGCACGGCGCGTTCGGCACCGAGGAGGAAGACGAGATTCGACCCGCGATCGAGCGCGCCCGGGAGGAGGGGATCGACGCGTACGGCCCGGAGCCCGGCGACACGGTCTTCCATAACGCCGTTCATCGCAACCGGTTCGACGCGGTCGTCTGCATGTACCACGACCAGGGCCACATCCCCATGAAGACGCTCGACTTCGACGGCGGGGTAAACGTCACGCTCGGCCTGCCCATCGTGCGGACGTCGGTCGACCACGGCACCGCCTACGATATCGCCTATCAGGGAAGGGCTCGCACGCGCAGCTTCGAGCTCGCGCTCGAGATGGCGCGGCGCCTCACCGCCGGCAGAGCGGAGGAGACGACAGCGTGAGACCGAAGATCATCGTGCTCGACGACGACCCCACCGGATCGCAGACGGTGCACGGATGTCTGCTCGTGACGAGCTGGGACGAGGATGTGCTCCGGGAGGCGCTCGCCGACGAGGCACCGCTGTTCTTCGTGCTCACCAACACGCGCAGCGTGTCGGCAGAGGAAGCGGCGGCGGTGACGCGCGAGGTGTGCCGAAACCTGAGGCAACCGCTCGAGGAGCACCGTGCCCCGTGGCTCATCGTCAGCCGGTCCGACTCGACGCTGCGCGGTCACTATCCGGTCGAGACCGATGTGATCGCCGAAGAGCTCGGGCCCTTCGACGCGCATTTCCTTACGCCCGAGTTCTTCGAGGGCGGTCGGATCACACGGGACGGTACGCATTACGTCGTCCGCGACGGGGTGGAGACGCCGGCGCACGAGACCGAGTTCGCGCGCGACTCGGTTTTCGGCTACTCGACCGCCTACCTGCCGGCCTACGTCGAGGAGAAGACCGGCGGTCGCATTGCCGCCGCAAAGGTCGAGCTCTTCGATCCGTCGGAGCCCGACGGGCGGGTCCTCGAACGGCTTCGCTCGATGAGCGGCAACGCGTGCGGTGCGATCAGCGCCGCGTCTCAAGCCGAGCTCGATCGGCTTGCGTCGTTGCTCCTTCAGGTCGCCGGCGAGGGACGGCGCTTCCTGTTTCGAAGCGCGGCGAGCCTGCTGACCTCGCTCGCGGACCTGCCGCCCCAGCCGGTTGCGCCGGAGGAGATGGCGCGTTACGTCCCCGACGGGCGTGCCGGCCTCGTGCTCGTCGGGTCGCACGTGCCCATGTCCACCAGGCAGCTCGAGCGCCTGATCGATGCGCGCGGGGCGTCGGCGCCTCGACGCGGGGGGCTCGTCCATATCGAGCTCGACGTCGGGCGCCTGCCGGACTCCGACGGCTCGCTCACCGGCGAGATCGCCTCGGGCGTGCGCGAAGCGCACGCGACGGGGGTCGACGTCCTGCTCTCGACGAGCCGCGAGGAACGCACATTCGACACCGCCGAGGAGCGTCTCGCTTTCGGGCTCGAGATTTCGCGGGTCCTGATGACGATCGTCCGGCACGCGCCTGCGACGCTCGGCTTCATCCTCAGCAAGGGCGGGATCACGTCGAACGACGTGTTGAGCACCGGTCTCGGGCTCCGGACCGCGCGCGTGGCGGGCCAGATCCACCCGGGGTGCAGCGTCGTGCTCACCCCGCCGGAGCATCGGCATGGATCCATACCGGTAGTGATCTTCCCCGGCAACGTCGGAGACGAGGAGTCGCTTCGGCTCGTCTACGATCGGCTCACCGCGGCGGTCCCTACTCGCGGAACCTGAGCGTGCGCAGCTCTCCGGCGACGAACGGCTCGAGCGAGATCGCGCGGCCAATCCCGCGTCCGGCGCCGGTTACGATGATTCGCTTCTGTGTCCCGGGCATGGGTCAGCCCCGGGGGTACCTTGCGTCGAGCTCCCGGTAGAGACGGTCGACCGCCTCGCCGCCTTCGTAGAGCGCCACGTTTCCCTCGGGCCACGAGTGCCCCTCTACGTTGTACCCGTCGTCGCAGAAGACGACGTTACCGGTGAAGTGGTGCTGCGGGACGCACATCGCGAGCAGCGTTTCGGCCACGCCGTCGGCGGTCGCGAAACGCTTGGTGGGCGTGTGCGCGAGGATGCTCTTCGCCCGCGGCCGGGGCGTGCCCGACTCGTCGAAACTGAGGTCCCGGTTGAGGTCGGTAATGACCGTGCCGGGGGCCACGCCGTTGACGCGCACGCCGAGCGGCGCGAGTTGGGCCGCCGCCGTCTTTACGACGCCCTCCACGCCGTGCTTGCCCGCGTTGTACGCGTAGCTGCCGTAGAGCGAGGCGCGGCTGCCGTTGCTGCACAGATGCACGATGTGTCCGCTGCGCCGCGGCGTCATCACCCGCGCGGCCGCTACGGTCACGTGGAAGGCGCCGTTGAGGTTCACGCGCACGACGCGTTCGAAGGTGGCCGCCATGGAAGCCGCATCGTCGAGGACCGGGTCCATGGGCGGGTGGTGAAGCCCTGCGAAGTTCACGACAACATCCACCGGCGCCGCGGCCTCGAGGAGCGCGATCGCGTCTTCGGGGTCGGTGACGTCGGCATGGTAGACGGTCGGCGGGGTGCACCCCGCCGCCTCGAAGGCCGCAGCAACGCTTTCGGCGCGTTCGAACGCCTTCCCTCCGTCCTCGGGCACGAGATCGGCGAGGACGACGTTCGCCTCTGCGCGAGCCGCCGACAGCGCGAAGGCGGTCGCGAGCGTGCCGAGTCCTCCGATGGCGAGGACTCGCATCCCGGCGAGGTTCACGACGGGCGCCGCCACGTACGGGTCTGCCGCCGGCTGAGCGGGTCGAGCGCCCGCCGGATCCGTGACGGCGGGCAAGCGGACGCGCCGCATCAGTACGCTCCGGTTCCGGCCCCGGCGCCCGAACAGATCGCCTCGGTGGAGGTGAAGCCGTTGCCGATCCGCTTCGCGCCCAGACCGATGAAGAGTTCGGCGCGTTCCCGGTCGCGGATGCCGCCGGAGGGCTTCACACCCACGCGGCCGGCTGCCGTTTCCACCATCGCGCGGACCGCCTCCTCGGTGGCGCCTTCGCCCGCGAAGCCGGTCGAGGTCTTCACGAAGTCGGCGTTTGCCGCGATCGCGCACTCGGTGGTGCTGCGGATCTCGTCGAGCGTGAGGTAGGCGGTCTCGAAGATCACCTTCACGAGTATCCCCTCGGGTTTGGCCACGTCGGTGACCGCCCGGATATCGGCGGTGACCTCGTCCCACATGCCGGATCTCACGAAGCCGAAGTTCGCGACCATGTCGATCTCGTTCGTCCCGGCGGCGATGCAGGCCTTCGCTTCCGCCGCCTTGACCCCGCTGGTCGTGCACCCGTGCGGGAAGGCGAGGACGCAGGAGACCTCGCTGTCGGTACCCTTGCACATGGATGCTGCGAGCTCTATGTCGCACGGGCGCACGCACACGGTGCGGACCTTGTAGTCGATACCCAGCTCGATCGCGGCCTTCGCCTCCGCACGTGTGAGCTCGGGCTTGAGGACTGCGTGATCGAGGTACCGGTTGATATCTGCTACTGCCATATCCGCTCCTCCTCTCGCCCTCCAGCATAGCACGGGCGAGCGCGGAAGCGAAACGGCGGACGCTTGCGAAACCGTGCCCGAGGCCGGTGCCGTCGCGGCTACAGGCCCGCGACGATCTGTTCGAGCGCGTGCAGACCCGCGGTCTCGGCGCGCCGGGCCTTGCGGAGCGAGTCTGCAGCCGAGCGGCTGCGTTCGTCGACCGGGAGCGTCGTACCCTCCTCGACGTACGCGTGCCAGGGGTAGACGTGTGCCACGCTGGAGAGGTTTGCCGCCACGGCGGCGTAGTAGCGAACGGCGTCGTCGAACGGCGACGAGGGCGCGGCGCGAAGCCGCTCGCGGGCCTCGGTGAGGAAGCCCACGGCGTTGCGTCGGCACTCGAGCCAGACGCCCGCGTTGTACCGCGTTCCCATGTCGGAGGCAATGCCCGTCTCGAGCGCGTCGATCCAGGCGGTGAAGGCGTCGGTACCACGATGGTAGTCACGGTCGGTCTCATCCTGCGACGCGAACGCGCGGCTGCCCGCGAACGAGAGCGCGTCGCGGACGGTCTTCTCGGGTGACGCGGCAGTGCCCGGTCGGAGGCACACGAGCTCCACGATGCCGATGGGACTCTCACCGAGCTTTCGCCACGGCAGAGGTCCTGCCCCCGTCTCGCACCCGACTCCCGAGTAGTAGTAGCCCGACTCGTCGTACCCGTAGACCACGTAGTACTCCGGTGTACGCAGCTCCCACGCGTAGCACGGATAGCCGGCGGCGATCGCGTCTCGCGCGCGCACCCACGCGGCTTCTCGCGCGCGGTCGAGCTCGTCTGCCGCGGCTGTGTCGGCGCAGACGGTGCTCTCGCTGTGGAATCCCAGGTTCTGTCCCAGTTCGTCGAGCTCATCGGTGCGCCAGGCGGTTGCGCCGCTGGGGCACACGGTCGTGTGTACGTTGATAGCGAACGCAAAGCCGGTGCCGCCGTAGAGCCAGGAGTCGTTCATTTCGATCCCGAGATAGTCGAGACAGCCGCGAATGCACCCCATGCGGGAAGCCCAACGGGGCTTCCACCGGCAGTGCTCGAGCGCCTTCATCCTGTCCTCCTTTCCGATGGGCGGAGCGACCGGTAATCGTACCAGTCGGCTCGCCGCCGAACAACGAGACAGAGCACGGTTCGTCGTCATTTTGCCCGTTTCGGGCCGTTTGAAGTTGCCCGGGCGCCTGTGTAGGTTAGACGAGGAGGTCACATGTCACGAACGCGCGTCATCATCGAGCACATTCGTCCTTCGGTGGACGGCGGCCTGTTCCCGGCGAAGCGAATCGCAGGCGACCGGGTTCCTGTCCGCGCCGATGTCTACGCCGACGGGCACGACCTCATCCGCGCGGTCGCGAGTTACCGCCGCGAGGGCGACGCGGGGTTCGAGGAGGCCGAGCTCCAACCGCTCGGCAACGACGCCTGGCTCGGGCACATTGCCGTCGACGGGATCGGGCTCTACGAGTTCACCGTCGAGGCGTGGGTCGATCATTACGATACGTGGATCGACGGGCTGCGCAAGAAGGTGGATGTCGACTCGCACACCGACGTCGACCTGATGATCGGCGCCGGTCTGCTCAAGGGCGCGGCGGCGCGCGCCGACGGCGAGGCACGCCGAACGCTGATGACCGCCGCCGATCTCTTCGAGTCCGACGCGGCGCCGCTGCAGGTACGGGCCGGGCGGGCGCTTGACGACGAGCTCGTGGCGCTCGTCCGCCGCTATCCGGACCGGTCGCTTGCCACGCGCGCCGATACGCTCTACCGGATACGCGTCGACCCGCCGCACGCGCGGTTCAGCGCCTGGTACGAGATGTTCCCGCGCAGCACGTGGGACCTCTCGGGCGCCGGCGGTGCGGACGGAGGCGAGCGCACGAGCGCGGGGGGCGCGCACGGAACCTTCCGCGACGCGATCGCTCGTCTCGACTATGTGGCCGACCTCGGATTCGACGTGCTCTACCTGCCGCCCATTCATCCGATCGGTCTGGCGTTCCGCAAGGGCCGCAACAACGCGCTCCTCGCGAAGGCGGACGACCCGGGCTCGCCCTGGGCCATCGGCGGTCCTGAGGGTGGGCACACCTCCATCCATCCCGACCTGGGCACGGAGGAGGATTTCCGTGCGCTCGTCGAGGCCGCCGGCGAGCGCGGGATCCGGGTGGCGCTGGATATCGCGTTCCAGTGCTCGCCCGACCACCCCTGGGTGAGCGAGCACCCCGCCTGGTTCGTTCGGCGACCCGACGGGTCGATCCAGTACGCCGAGAACCCGCCCAAAAAATACCAGGACATCTACCCGCTCAACTTCGAGTCCGACGACTGGGAGGCGCTCTGGACCGAGCTCAAAGCGGTCTTTGAGCACTGGATCGGCGCCGGCGTGACGATCTTCCGCGTGGACAACCCGCACACGAAGAGCTTCCCGTTCTGGGAGTGGTGCATTCGTGAGCTCAAGCGCGATCACCCGGAGACGATCTTTCTCGCCGAGGCGTTCACGCGGCCGCGCCGGATGTACGGGCTCGCGAAGAGGGGGTTCGATCAGAGCTACACGTACTTCGCGTGGCGCACGACCAAGGAGGAACTCGAGGAGTACCTCCTCGAGCTCACCGCGAGCGAGGTCGCCGAGTTCTATCGGCCCAGTTTCTGGCCCAATACCCCGGACATCCTCCACGAGTATCTCCAGCTCGGCGGTCGACCGGCGTTCATGATTCGTTTCGCGCTCGCGGCGACGCTGAGCTCGAACTACGGCATCTACGGCCCGGCGTTCGAGTTGCAGGAGGCGACGCCTCGTGAGCCGGACAGCGAGGAGTATCTGGACAGCGAGAAGTACGAGATCCGGCACTGGACGATCGCAGATGTGCGCAGCATCGCCCCGTTCATCCGGCGCATCAACGAGATTCGCCGGGCGAACCCCGCGTTCCACCGGACCCGAGGACTCCGCTTCCACGCTGGAGACAACGACCAGATCATCGCCTACAGCAAGTCGAGCGAGGACCGTCGCAACGTCGTGCTTGTCGTGGTAAACCTGAGCTACGAACACACGCACTCGGGGTGGGTCGAGTTCTCGCCCGCAGCGGTAGGGCACCACGATTCGCGTCCGTTTCGCATGACGGAGCTGCTCTCGGGCACCGAGCACACGTGGGACGACTACTGGAACTTCGTGAGCCTCGATCCGTATGATACCCCCGTTCAGATCTTCCGGCTCGAGGGAGAGTAAGGAGTACGCAGTGTCAGACGCACCGTGGTACAAGGACGCGATCATCTACGAGCTCCACGTACGCTCGTTCTACGATTCGGACGGCGACGGCATGGGCGATTTCAGGGGGCTCACCGAACGCCTCGACTACCTGCAGGACCTCGGTGTCAACACTATCTGGCTGCTGCCGTTCTACCCCAGCCCGTGGCGCGACGACGGGTACGACATCGCGGACTATCGCGGCGTTCACCCGGCCTACGGCAGCGTGCGCGACTTCAAGCGCTTCCTTCGCGAGGCGCACGCGCGCGACCTGCGGGTCATCACCGAGCTGGTCATCAACCATACGTCGAATCAGCACCCGTGGTTCGAGCGAGCCCGGCGGGCGAAGCCGGGCAGCACTCACCGCGACTTCTACGTCTGGAGCGAGACGCCGGATCGCTTCCCCGAAGCGAGGATCATCTTTCAGGACTACGAGACATCCAATTGGACCTGGGACCCGGTTGCCGGCGCGTATTACTGGCATCGATTCTTCTCGCACCAGCCGGACCTCAACTTCGACAACGACGCGGTCAAGCGCGCGGTGCTCGGCGTGCTCGGCTACTGGTTCGGTATGGGCGTCGACGGCATGCGACTCGACGCCGTCCCCTATCTCTACGAGCGCGAGGGGACGAACTGTGAGAATCTTCCCGAGACGCACGCGTTTCTGAAGGAGCTGCGCGCGTACGTCGACGAGCACTACGAGGACCGAATGCTGCTTGCCGAGGCAAACCAATGGCCCGAGGACACCGTGCCGTACTTCGGAGACGGCGACGAGTGCCACATGGCCTTTCACTTTCCGCTCATGCCTCGGCTGTTCATGAGCGCTCGAATGGAAGACAGCTTTCCGCTCATCGACATCCTCGAGCAGACGCCGGAGATTCCCGAAACGGCGCAGTGGAGCATCTTCCTTCGCAATCACGATGAGCTCACGCTCGAGATGGTCACCGACGAGGAACGCGACTACATGTACCGCGTGTACGCGCGCGATCCGCACCACCGGGTGAACCTGGGTATCAGGCGGCGGCTCGCGCCGCTTCTGGAGAACGACCGACGCAAACTCGAGCTGATGAACGTTCTCCTCTTCGCGCTGCCAGGCACGCCGGTAGTCTACTACGGTGACGAGATCGGAATGGGAGACAACGTCTACCTCGGTGATCGCAACGGCGTTCGCACGCCCATGCAGTGGAGCCCGGACCGCAACGCGAGCTTCTCAGGCGCGAACCCGCAGAGCCTCTACCTGCCGGTGATCATCGATCCCGAGTACCACTACGAACAGGTCAACATAGAAACCCAGCAGGGTAACAGCTCGTCGCTGCTGTGGTGGATGAAACGGCTCATCGCAACACGCCGCCGCTACCGGGCATTCAGCCGCGGATCGCTCCGGTTCGTGCCCACGAGTAACACGCACATCTTCGCCTTCGTGCGCGAGTACGACGACGAGAAAGTGCTCGTGGTGGCGAACTTCAGTCGCTACAGTCAGTCGGCCGACCTCTACCTCGAGGAGTACGCCGACCACGTGCCCGAGGAGATCTTCTCGCAGAACGAGTTCCCCGGCATCACCGATCGTCCCTGGTCGATCATGATCGGGTCGAGCGACTACTACTGGTTCGCGCTCCGCAGGATCGCCGAGCCGACGGTCGAGGACGGCGGTGCTCGAGCGACGGAGATCTCGATCTCCGCCCGCGACTGGTCCTCGTTCTCCCCTGCGCTCAAGGAGGCGCTCGAACGCCGTACGCTCCACGCGTACCTCACCTCGAGCCGGTGGTACCGTGAGAAGAGCACCCGGATCCGACGGCTGCGGATCGAGGATTACGGGTCGCTCGGCCCGGTCGACGACCGGAGCTGGGTCGTTGTTGTCCGCGTCGACCTCGCCAACGACCGCTTTGACACCTACCTCCTCGTTCTCTCGCGGGCGAGCGCGGCCGAGGCGGAGTACGTCGTGAGCGAGAACCCCACCGCGGTGGTCTGCCACGTCGGCTCCGGCGGCACCGACGGCGTGCTCTACGACGGAGTTGCCAATCCGACGGTGCGGACCGCGCTGTTGCAGATGTTCACTTCGCGGCGCAAGCTTCGGCTGCAGAGGGGTGAGATTGCGGTCCGTCGCGGGGTGAACCTCGCGCGGCTCGCGCGAGAGGCGGATCCTGCTTCCAGTCGCGTGCTCAAGGTCGAGCAGTCGAACACGAGCATCCTCTACCCGGACACCTTCTTCTT
Organism: uncultured Spirochaetaceae bacterium; assembly: GCA_964625715.1. GTDB lineage: Bacteria > Spirochaetota > Spirochaetia > DSM-27196 > SLST01 > SLST01. Next base: position 12,347 of record CAZVEF010000049.1, read on the forward strand.
CAAGCTCTACCGGAAGCTCGAGGAAGGAGTGAACCCCGACGTCGAGCTGCTGCAATACCTCACCGAGGCGAAGCGCTTCCCGCACGTGCCCACGTACGCCGGATCGCTCGAATACACTCGCGGCAGGAAAGAGAATGCCGTCGCCGGCCTGCTCACCAGCCTCGAAGCGAACCAGGGAGACGGATGGGCCTACGCGACCTCTGCGGTCGATCGCTTCTTCGATAACGTGCTCGAGCGCTCGGACGGGAGCGAGTCGCGCCCGCCGGCGTCGATCCTCGGGGGCGGAATCGGCGACGTGCCGAATGCGTTCCTCGAACTCGCCGACGGGCTGTTCTTCGAGATGATGGACCTGCTCGGAACGCGCACCGGAAAACTGCATCTCGCGCTCGCCGACGGAGGATCGCGTGAGGAGTTCGCCCCGGAGGCGTTCAGCAAACTCTACCAGCGCTCGGTCTACCAGAGTCTGCGTAGCCAGATTCGGCGGTCGATGACGATGGTCCGCAAGGCGTCGAATCGGCTCGACGACGCCGGTCGTGAGCTCGTGGGCACCTTCCTGGCGGGCGAGCAGCGCATGCTCGGCTTCATTGCCCGTATCACCGACCACAGAATTGAGGCGGAGAGAATCCGTATCCACGGCGACTACCATCTGGGCCAGGTGCTGTTCACGGGGCGCGACTTCGTCATCATCGATCTCGAAGGCGAGCCGGCGCGGTCGCTCAGCGAGCGCCGTCTGAAGTACAGCGCGTTCCGCGACGTCGCCGGCATGATCCGCAGCTTCCACTACGCGGTATCGTCGCGCTTCCTCGAACGTACGGCGCTGCGGCCGGAAGACCGTGAAACGCTCGAGCCGTGGATCGAGACGTGGTACGGATACACGGCGTCTACGTTCCTCGGCTCGTATCTGCACACGGTGAACGGCGCCGGGTTCATCCCGGACGATCGCGACGACGTAGATCTCCTGTTGAACACCTTCATCCTCGAGAAGGCCGTCTACGAGATCGGGTACGAGATCAACAATCGGCCGGACTGGCTGATGATTCCGCTGCGCGGGATCGATTTCGTGCTGGGCTCGCTGGGGGCCTCGGATGCCTGACGGGCCGATCGCACCTGGACCGCGCGTCGAGGCGGACGGGTCGGTGACGTTTACCGTGTGGGCTCCGCGCGCAGGCGACGTCGAGCTCTACCTCGTGGACGCCGGCGAGGTGCTGCCGATGAAGCCGCGCGAACGCGGCTACTACTTCCTTCGCACCGACCGGGCCGGCCCGGGTACACCCTACCTCTTTCGTCTCGACGGAACCGACTATCCGGATCCCGCGAGTCGGTCCCAACCGGACGGTGTCCACGGTCCCTCCCGGGTCGTCGATTTCTCGCTCGTGGAGTGGCACGACGAGGAGTTCGTACCGCACGACCTCGCCGATCTCGTGATCTACGAGATGCACGTGGGCACCTTCACGCCGGAGGGGACCATCGCCGCGGCGGCGCAGCGGCTGCCGCAGCTGGCGGAGCTCGGGATCACGGCGGTCGAGGTCATGCCGGTCGCGGAGTTCCCGGGGCGACGGAACTGGGGCTACGACGGTGTCTCGCTCTACGCTGCGGATTCGAGCTACGGCGGGCCGCTCGCCTTTGCCCGTTTCGTGGACGCCGCGCACGCGGCGGGGCTCTCGGTGCTGCTGGACCTCGTGTTCAACCACTTCGGGCCCGAAGGCAACTACTCCGGCCGGTTCGGCGACTATACGACCGGGAAGTACCGCTCGCCGTGGGGCGACGCCGTCAACGTCGACGGGCCCGGCAGCGACGAGGTGCGCGCCTTCTTCTTCGGGTGCGCCGAGCACTGGCTCGTCGATTGTCACGTCGACGGCTTCCGCCTCGACGCGATCCACGAGATCCACGACGAGAGCGCGATTCCCTTCCTCTCGCAGCTCAGCGATCGGGTCGCCCGGATCGGCGAGGAGACCGGACGGCCGCGTCTGCTTATCGCCGAGAGCGGGCTCAACGACCGGCGGGTCGTCGAGCCGACCGACCGGGGCGGCCGGGGGATGGACGCGGCGTGGTCCGATGATTTCCATCACGCGATCCACTCGCACGTGACCGGCGAGACGGAGGGCTATTACGCCGACTTCGGCCCGATCGAGCAGGTCGCGCGCGCGGTCGAGCTCGGCTGGTGCCTCGCCTGGGACTACTCGAACGCGCACCGGCGTCACCACGGGAACGACCCCTCCTCGCTGCCGCGGCGCCGCTTCGTCTTCTGCACGCAGAATCACGACCAGGTGGGCAACCGCATGCTCGGCGAGCGGCTTCGATCGCTCGCCGGTCCGTCCGCCGACCGCGCGGCGCGCGCGCTCGGGCTGCTCGTGCCGTACGTGCCGCTCGTGTTCATGGGGCAGGAGTACGGCGAGGAGCGTCCGTTTCTCTACTTCGTCGACCACACCGATCCGGATCTGCTCGAAGCGACGAGAAAGGGGCGCGCCCGCGAGTTCGCCGCCTTCGCCTCGCAAGGCACCCCGCCGGACCCGGGCGCGGAGGAGACGTTCCGACGCAGCGTCCTCGACTGGCCGGGCGCGTATGGAGCACTCGTGGCCGGCGAGAACCAGGACGCCCGGCCGGCAGGCGCGTACGCGAACGGCGGTCCCGCGGATGAGCTCGCGCTGACGAGAGCGCTGCTCGCGCTTCGGCGCCGGTACGACTGCTTTCGCCCGGGGCGGGCGGGCGAACCGGAGGTCGAGCCGCGCTCGTGGTCGTCGCAGAGCTGCGTTGTGGTGGATCTGCGCGGACCCAGCACCCGCGCGCTCGTGGTCGCGAACCTGGGGACGCAACCGGCCACGGTCGAGCTCGCCGGGCGCCGTCTCAACGGTGCCGGAGCCGCACTCGAGGTAGTCCTCTCGCTCGACGAGTCGCACCTCGAGGGTGCGCTCGTCACCGAGGGCACCCTCCTCGCGCTCGGCGGTTGGGGTGTCGTCGCGGCGGTTGCACCGCAGGAGGGACCCTCGTGAAGCGCGTGACCGGGACGTACCGGCTGCAGTTCTCGCCGGAGTTCACCTTC
>CAZVEF010000050.1:0-15245 GCA_964625715.1 uncultured Spirochaetaceae bacterium
CGTGCCCGTAGAGCGCGAACCCCGGCTCGAAGCGCAGGCTGTCGCGCGCGGCGAGACCGATCGGCCCGGCCTCCACGCCGGCAGCCTCCGCCTCGGCGAGCACGCGCTCCCACACCGCCTGCGCGACCGTCGCGGGTGCGAAGAGCTCCACGCCGTCCTCGCCGGTGTAGCCCGTTCGCCCAACGGTGAGCACGCGCCCGGCCGCGGGTGCGGGGAGCCCGGCGAGCTCGAGCTCCGCCGCGCAGAAGCGGGGAATCGCGCTCGTGCGGCCGTCGGTCAGCCGGTCCATGACGGAGAGCGCCGCCGGGCCCTGGAAGGCGAACATGGCCGTGTCGTCGGAGACGTCGTCGAGAAGCACGCCGTCGGGCGAGCCGACGCCGCCGGGCAGATGATCGGTGAACCAGGCATAGTCCTTCTCGCGGTTGGCCGCGTTGACGACGACGAGCCACCGGTCCGGAAGATTGTAGAGAAAGAGGTCGTCGAGCACGCCGCCGTCGTCGCGGCACAAGAGCGCGTACGTGGACCCCTGCTCGGCAACCGAGAGGAGATCGGCGCTGACCAACCGCTGCAGGTAGTCGAGCGCGCCGGGCCCGGAGACGTGGAACTGGCCCATGTGGCTGACGTCGAAGAGACCGGCCGAGCGTCGGACGAGCCGGTGTTCCTCGATGGGACCCGAGCGGTACGAGATCGGCATGTCCCAGCCGGCGAAATCGACCATCTTCGCGCCGGCGGCACGGTGCCAGGCGTTCAAGGGGGTTGTCTTCACCACTCGGTCAGTATATCCGGAACCGCCGGGCGGGGACAACGAGCAAGTCGTGTCCGACAATGGAATTAAGCCGATTTCGCAGAGGTTATCCACACCTCGTCCACATTGAACCGGTTCGTGCCCGGGAACCAGGGTGCCGGTCGGCCGACCGAATTCGGGCGTTTCGGGCTGAAACCCGGATAAATTGCATCTGATCCGAGCGGTCAATGTGAGAATTGCGTTCAGAATCGGCGACGATTCGGCAGGCGACAAAAGACGCGCCCACGAGGGGCGCGTCTATCCACAGAAAGTGCACAATGCGGTGTGTCAGGACCGCGCGACAAGAACGCCCGATCCGGGGAGACGACGCGAGCGGCGCGGAGACCGGCTCAGCGGTCTCTGGCGAGGGTTTGTTCCCCGGAGCCGCGGTAGATGACGCGGACCTGCTTGAAGAGCCCCTCGCCCTCGCTCTTCGTGGTGATCCCGGCGACATCGTTCAGCGTCGTGTGGATCAGCCTCCGCTCGAACGGGTTCATCGGCTCGAGCAGCTTGCTCGTGCGCGTGCGCATGACCTGATCGCCCACCTGCTGCGCGAGGCGGATGAGGCTCTCCTCGCGCCGCTGACGGTAGTTCTCAGCGTCGACGATGACGCGCGTTTCGCCGTCGTCGAGGCGGCCGGCGACCACGTTGGCGAGCAACTGGATCGCGTCGAGGTTCTTCCCCTTCTTGCCGATGAGGACACTCGAGTGCGGCGAGTCGAGCCGCAGCCCGACCTTCCCCGGCTCCCGGTACTTCACGTGGACGTCTGCCGGGTACCCCATCTTCTCGGTGAGATGCTGCACGAAGTCGGAGACCGCGTGCTCGAAGTCGTCTTCCGGATCGCCGGTGCCTGCCGAGGTGATCTCGTCGTTGAGGTGAACGCGGATACGGACCTTCTTCTGAAGGTTGAAGATACCTCCCTTCTCGGTCTCGAGGATCTCGACATCGAACTCGTCTCGTTCGAGACCGAGCGCCTCGATGGCCGTTTCGATCGCCTCTTTCTCGGTCTTGCCTTCAAACTCCTGGTACATGTACTCCCCCTTCTACGGGCGTTTCTTCTTCTTCTTCGGATTCTTCGTCGGGGCGGCCGGCGGTTCCTGCTTCTTCACCTTATTGTAGTAGTACTGCTGCCCGACGGTGAGGATGTTGGAGAAAATCCAGTAGACCAGAAGGCCCGAGGGCACGTTGTACAGGATGAAGAAGAAGATGACCGGCAGCCCGAGCTGCATGAACTTCATCTGTCCACTCGACTGTGTCGCCGAGGGCGTCTGCGTCAGCTTCGTGGACAGAAGCTGCGTGGCGACGAAGATGATGGGCAGACCGCGGATCGCGGTCCATCCGATGAGCGGGATGGTGAAATCGCCGAAGCCGATGATGACATCCGGCGCCGAGAGATCGCTGATCCACCCCGGGATAAAGGTGGCTCCGCGCAGGTCGAAATGGTTGTTGAACAGACCGTACATGGCGAGGAAGAAGGGGAACTGCGCGAGCAGCGGCAGACAGCCGCCGAGCGGGTTCACGCCCTCCTTCTTGTAGAGCTTCGCCATCTCCTCGTTCTGCTTCTGCTGGTTGTCCTTGAACTTCTCTTTGATCTCGGCCATCTTCGGCTGGACGGCCTGCATCCGGGCGTTCGATTCGTAGCTCTTGCGCGTCAGCGGCCAGAGCGCGCCCTTCACGATGATCGTGAGAATGATGATCGCGATGCCGTAGTTGGGCACGACGCGCACGATGATCTGCAGGATCCACTTCAGGGTGTTCTCGAGCCAGCCGAACAGGAGGCGCGTCTCCTGGATTTCGCGCAGGTTGAGATCGCTGAAACCCCACGCGTTCTGGTCCGCATTGTCGTAGCTGTTGATGACCGAAGCGGTCTTGGGCCCCGCGTAGTAGTGATACGTGTCCTCGACCGCGGAGGCACGGATCACCGGCCGGGAGACGTAGAGCTGCGAGCCTTCGGGGATGCCCTGACGGGACTTGCGCGCGAGAACGGTCGTGAGGTCGGCGTTGTCGGTGACCGCGACGAGCGCGAAGTACTTCCCGGCGACGGCGGCCCAGCCGATGCGCTCGGAGATCACCTCCGCGTCGTTCGGGCCGAGTCGGTTGAAGTTGGTACGCTTCCCGTCGTCGTAGATCATGTAGCGCCGGAACTCGTAGCGCGGGTCGAGTTGCTCGAACTCCGGGCCGATCTGAGGCCCGTAGCCGATGGTGTAGGCGACGCCGTCGAAGTCCAGCGGCACGAAGCTCGCGGTGTCCTCGTTGCGGATGAAGACTTCGTGCTCGAACATGTATTCGCCCGGCTGGAACGTGTAGCGCCGGGTGACGGTGAACCGGGAGTCTTCGCGTCCGACGATCTGGAAATCGCGGGAGAACTCGAACGTGTTCGCGTTGATCTGCTGGAACCGGAAGAGGTCGGCGACCGGCGGCGCGCTATGATCGCCGAAATGCAGCGTCATCGCGCGTTGCTCGTCGTCGCCTCGGAAGACCATGTCGACCGGCTCCTCACCGTCGAGGTGCTGGAGCAGCTCGAACGAGGTGATCGTACCCCCGTACGGACTCATCGTGACGCGGACGAGCTCGTTCTCGTAGACGCGCTCCTGCGTACCGACGGCTTCGGCCGGAACGGCGACGACGGCCCCGGTAGGCTGGCCCGACTCGCCCGTCGTGGTGGGCTGCTCGTCGTCTGCTTCCGACGCGTCGCGCTGCTGCGCCGTCGTGTCGCTGGCCTGAGGCTGCTCGGCGTCCTCGGCAACGGGAAGCGGCTCGGGGGGCGGGAACAGGATGCTCTGGATCGAGAACCCGATCGTAATGACAATGACCGAAAGGACGACCGCGAGTAGCGTTCTGCGATCCATCACATCTCCTTTGAAGAGCGAACAAGACGTGCCTTCCGGAGAAGGCTGGACAGCTGGTTTCGGCGCTCGGCGAAACTGTATTCACCCGGATAGCACACGATCACCAGGTCGTACCCGGTGTCGATCTCGTCCTTCAGGGCCCGATACGCCTCTTTCCCGTGCCTGCGGCACAGGTTTCGTTCGACCGCGGTACGAAACCCCTTCGCGGCGATCACCACGGTCCGATTGTGCGTCCGCCCGGTGCGCAGGTACGCAAGGCGCATACCGTCGGTACGGACGCTTCTGCCCGCGCGGAAGACCTGACCGATCTCCCGGCGAGTGCGCAGCCGTTCCTCTCTAGTACGGCTTCTTCTCATCTGCGACGGTCAGCTTGATGCGTCCCTTTGCCCGCCGCCGCTTGAGAACCTGTCGCCCGCTCTTTGTCTTCATGCGAGCCCGGAAGCCGAACCTGGTATTCCTCTTCTTCCTGCTCGGCTGGTATGTCCGCTTCATATTCGGATCTCCTCCGCGAGATTATACGCGCAGTTGTTTCAAGATGCGAAGTATACGGAGGGGGGTGGTCGAAAGTCAAACCTCGCGGCGTGAACGCGAGGGCGAGCCTTCCCTGCCGTAGATGCCGCGGCGTTTGAACGGGGCGAGGTAGCGGCGACGACCCGCGAGCGCGACGACCACGCCGAACACGAAGCCGCCGACGTGCGCGAGATAGGCGGTGTTGTCCATCGGTCCGGCCACGACCGACAGGTATCCGGAGAAGAACTGTACGGCCGCCCAGATGAAGAGGAAGACGACCGCCGGCAGGCGGGCGGTCATGAGGAAGATCCCGATCGGGATGATGGTCGTGACGCGCGCGAGCGGGAAGAGGATCAGGTAGGCGCCGAGCACCGCGGAGATCGATCCTGACGCGCCGATGACCGGAATGGAGAGATCGGGCGAGACGACCGTCTGCGCGGCGAGCGAGACGAGACCGGCGATGAGGTAGAAGAGGAAATACCTGACGTGGCCGAGCGCGTCCTCCACGTTGTCCCCGAAGACCGCGAGGAAGAGCATGTTTCCAACGAAGTGGACGAATCCGCCGTGGAAGAACAGGCTCGTGAGCGGTGTGTACCAGAGGTGAACCGGTGTCTCGAGGAAGCGCTCCGCGATGAACGCGTACTCCATCGTGAACGAGGACGCCTCCGGCTGCGCGAGCAGGAGCTGACGCGCGAACACGTAGCCGTTGGCGACCACGAAGGCGACGGTGACAAAGGGGAACGACTTCGCGCGGAGGTGGTCTCGGATGGGGATCATGCCCCTGGAGCCTCTTTCGGTTGGCGGAGGGTGTCAAGGGGGCGCGTTGTCTCTTGACTCCGCAGAGACGGATGATAATATTAGTGGGTGGTGTTTACTGAACACGGTTTATCTTAAGGAGGAGTGTATGCGAAGGACGATGATCGTTGCGGTTCTCGTGCTCGCCGCGGCCCCGCTCGCGTTCGCGAGCGGGACGGTCGAGAGCGAAGACACGCTGAACGTGGCCGTTCCGTGGGCCGGCGAAGAGCTCGAACAGTTCAAACCGGTCGTCGAGGCGTTCGAGGAGCGCGAAGGCGTCCGGATCAGGTACCTCACCTACCGATCCGAAGATCTTGCGTCGGTCCTGCCGGCTCAGTTCGAGGCCGGGCAGACGCTCGCGGACGTCATCTTCATGTGGGACTGGTGGATCGAAGAGAACCCTGAGCACGCGATCGACCTGGGGTCGGTGTGGGAGGCGCACGAGGACACCATCGTTCCCCCGGCCATCACCGCGGACGACAAGGTCGTCGGCGTTCCGTTCACGATGGCGGCAAAGCCGGGATTCTGGTACCGCCAGTCGCTCTTCGAGGAGCACGGCCTTTCCGAGCCGGAGTCGTGGGACGAGTTCACCGAGCTCCTGCGCGAGATCGGCGGGATCGACGGGATCAAGCGGCCGATCGTGACCGGAAACGGCGTCGGATGGCCCATGACCGATCTGACCGAGCATTTCCTCATCGCCTACGGGGGACCGGACCTGCAGCGCGACCTGATCGACGGTGATGAACGGTGGCAGAGCTCGCGAGTTCGCGACGTGTTCACCGACAGGCTGCTGCCGCTCGTCGAGGAGGGCGCGTTCAGCGACCCGATCGAGTGGACGCAGGCGGTGGAGCTGTGGTGGGACGGCGACTACGGTCTCTACTTCATGGGGAACTGGATAACGGGCATGGTCGACGATCCGAACGATCTGGGCGTGTTCTCGCTGCCCGAGACGACGGCGATCGTCACAACACCGGATACGCTGTTCATCCCCACGTACTCGGACCAGCAGGGTCTTGCGCGACGCTTCACCGACTTTCTCCTGAGCGCGGAAGGACAACGGATCCGGGCTCAGAGCGGCGGTAAGCTCATCATCCGCAACGACGTGTCGGAGACGAGTTATCCGCAGACCGATCGCGCCGTAGCCTCGGTCGTGGCCGGGATGGAGACGACGGTGCCGGACCTGGACGATACCATCGGCGGGGATTGGCAGTCGACGTTCTGGGACCAGCTGAAGCTGCTCTGGGTACAACCGGACGAGCTGGATGACGTCCTGCGCCGCCTCGACGAGACGGAGAAGTAGGAGAAGACCCATGCGCAGACACGGCCCCGCCGCTCCTTGCGGAGAGCGGGGCCGTTCTCGTATCAGCGCGTCATGCTGGAGGCTGTATGACGAAACGAACCTCTGAGCTCGCCTCCGCGGCGATGTTCGTGCTCCCGGCCGTCGTGGTGATGGGTGTGTTCATCGTATACCCCGCGGTCGCCACCCTCGTCCTGAGCCTGTTCGACGGCGAGGGAGGCTTCGTCGGGCTGCAGAACTTCGTCGCGGTGCTCTCCCACGAAGACACGATCAACGTCGACCGTTTCCCGAATCAGAGCCCTCCCTGGGGCTCGCTGATTCACAACGGGCTGTGGATCGTCGTCCATCTCCCGATCACCCTGCTGCTTGGCATCGTGCTGGCGAACGTTCTGCACGACGTCGTGGGCGGGCCGATCATCAAGGCCGTCATATTCGTCGGGATGGTCGTGCCGATGATCGTAGGGGGCGTGATCATCCGCTTCCTCTTCGATGAGAGCTCGGGGGTGATCCCGCACCTGATGCGGGCGGCGGGGGCCGACGGGCTCGTGGCGCGGACCTGGACCGCGTACCCGCAGACTTCACTCGCGGCGCTCATATTCGGCTCGATCCTCCTGTGGACGGGGTTCAGTCTCACCATGCACGCTTCGGGCCTGTCGACGATACCCCGAGAGCTCTACGAAGCGGCCGACGTCGACGGGGCAAGCGTCCTCACGAAGTTCTTCCGCATCACGATCCCCATGCTCGCCCCCGTGACGTCGGTGGTCATCGCAATGACGCTGCTGTGGGAGATCAAGATTTTCGACATCGTGTACGCGGCGACCGAGGGAGGTCCGGGCGGTTCGTCCATGGTGCTGTCGCTGCAGATGTACCGATACGCCTTTCGGCGACTCGACTACAACCTGGCTGCGACGGTCGCGACGATTCTGAGCCTGTTCACGCTCGTGGTCGGTCTCTGGCTGTTGCGGCGGCAACGAGAGGGGGAACGGTGATGCGAAGACTCAGCGCGGGACGCTCGGCACAGTACGCGGTGGCGTATCTGTTCGCGATCGTCTGGCTCATCCCGTTCGTGGGGGTCATCGTCACGTCGATCAGCCCGTTTTCGGAAGTCGTGCGGGGATGGTGGAACGTGACCCCGGCGAACATGTCTCTTGAGAACTACTCGGGAGCGTGGGCACACCCCACGATGCCCATCGGCGTTGGCGTGAGAAACTCGCTCATCGTCACGATTCCGGCGACGATCATTCCCATGCTGTTCGGCTCGATGGCGGCGTACGGGTTCCTCCGTTTCAAGTTTCCTCTTCGCACCGCGATGTTCGTGACGATCGTTCTCCTGCTCGCGATCCCACAGCACATGGTTGCGGTTCCCCTCTTCGGCATTCTCAACGGACTCGGGCTCATCAACTCGTACGCGGGCCTCATCATCGCGCACTGCGCGTGGGGCATGCCGTGGATCGTGCTCTTTCTCAGGGGCTATTTCTCGACGCTTCCGCAGGAGGTAGAGGAATCGGCGCGCATGGATGGAGCCGGAACGCTGACGACCTTCTTCCGGGTCGTCATGCCAATGAGCTGGCCCGGCCTCGCGTCGGTCTTCGCTCTGCAGTTCACCTGGGTGTGGAACGACTTCTTCCTCGCGCTCATCACCGTGTATCATCCCGATCGACTCGTGGCAACGCAACGGATTCCGCTTCTGCGTGGCCAGTACCACGTCGACTGGGGTATAATCACCTCGGCGGCGGTGCTGACAACGCTCGTCCCGCTGGTGGTGTTCGTCCTGTTGCAGAAGTACTACGTCAAGGGTTTCGTCGGGTTTTCGTCCAAATAGCATGGGTAGACAGGTTTCGGCTCGCGATGTCGCCGAACGAGCCGGGGTATCGCGGACGACAGTATCATTCGTGCTCAATAACAAGAACGGCGTGGTGATCTCTGAAGAGACGCGTGCGCGCGTGCTGCACGCGGCCGATGAGCTCGGCTACATCCCGAACGAGCAGGCGCGTGCGCTTTCGATGACCCGCAGGCGCGCGATCGGGGTGTTCGTCTGTCACCCGCGCTCACCGCTGTCCGACTCGTTCATCATGCCGCTCGTCGACGGTATGAGCCACGTGATGAACAGACGACGGTTCGGGCTCGTCGTCCAGCAGGTTCGGATGCGCGACTATGACTACCGTTCGCTCATCGAAGAAGACGGTGTCGACGGCGTCGTGCTCATCAACCCGCACGATGACGATGCGGCTCTCGATCGACTCGTCGAGACTCGATTCCCGACGGTCGTCGTCGGTACCGTTCCGGCGATTCCCGTACCCCAGGTGGACATCGACAATCACGACGCAGCACGCGACGCGGTGCGCCATCTCGCGGAGCTCGGGCACCGGCGGATCGCGTTCATCAGCCACTCCCCGTTCACGTACCGAGCCGCCCATGATCGGCATCGAGGCTACGCGGCTGCGCTCGCAGAGGCGAACATCCGCACCGAGGAGCAGCTGCAACGAGAGGCGGCGTTCACCGAAGAGAGCGGCTACACCGAAGCGGTACGGCTCCTCCGGCTGGACGACCCGCCGACGGCGATTCTTGCGGGGAACGACGTGGTCGCCTACGGTGTCATGCAGGCCGCACGAGACCGCGGCCTGAGCATACCGCAGGACCTGTCGATCGTGGGAATCGACGATGACTATCTCTCCCGGTTCACACGCCCGCCGTTGACCACGGTGGCGGTGCCGGCGGCCAGTATGGGAGCTGAGGCGGCACGGCTCGCGGTGACCTCGGTTGTAGAGGGTACACACGGAGAACCGCGACCGATCGTGCTCTCGCACCACCTGACGGTGCGCGGTTCGTCGGCCGCACCGGGGTAGCGTCACCCGCGGTCGAGGTACTCCCGCGGGAGGGTGACCGTATACAGTCCGCTCCAGCCGCAGAAATCGGGCTGAGCCGGAGGGCTCCCGGCCTCCGGGCGCACCGAAGAGTAGTTTTCCCAGATCGTGCCCGTATCGCGATACACGGCCACGACGGCCTCGTACGCGCGTTCGGCGAGCCGTCGCGCCAACCTGTCGAACCCGTACGCCGAGAGTCCTCGCAGCACCATGTACGTCGTGGGAGCCCAGGAAGCTCCGCGCCAGTACCCGCCGGCCGGGTCGAAATCGGGATCGTTGCGCGCGAGCGACGGCACCGGGACCGGTGTACCGAAGGTCGCCTCGTCGTTCAGATGCCCGGCGAGACGCTCGGCCCGCTCGGCGGTCGCGACCCGAGCAATCAACGGCCAGAACCCCCCTACGTGCAGCCGATCGATCCGTCGGTCGGACCCGAGCTCCTGTCGCGGGTCATCGGCGAGCCGGTCGACGTATCCCCCGAGGCCCTCGTCCCACATGAGCGCGTTGATGAGCTCGGCCAGTCGTTCGTGCTCTGCGCGTCGGGAGGCTTCTTCCTCGGACTCCCCGAGAACCGCGGCGATCTCCGCGAGACACCACGCGTCGAGGGCCATCTGCGAGGAGATGTCGATCCAGCGTGCCTGCCGATTCCACGAAAGAGCGGGATTGGCGAGGAACTCGGTCGGGTCTCCTCGCACGTAACGGGCCGAGAAGGCGATGCCGCCGTCGTCGAATCGGCCCGAACGCGGCCAGCGGGGCAGATTGTCCATCCCGCACCCGAGCGGATCGCTGAAGTACAGCCCGTCCTCGCCACGCAGGAACCGAACCACGAAGCCGTGATGCCGTACCAGCGGACCGAATACACGACGAAGCCGGTCACGGTCGTGCGTATGGCTGTACATCTCCAGCTCGGCCCACGCGAGCACCGGAGGTGCCACCGCGATCGGATGGTCGCTCGACCACTTGGGATCTCCGTTGGGCAGGTACTGCCGGTTGATGAGCCCCGACCGCTCCTGAAGCCGATAGAGATTGTCGAGCGAAGCGAACACCGGCAGCGCGTCGCGGTGATACACCGCCCACATGGCGGTGAACACCGTGTCCCAGAAGAAGATATCGGCGAAGCCTCCACCGGTTCCGAGCCGCGGAAGCAGGATCCTTCCGCTACCACTGTGCCGGTCGAGCTTCGACAGCGCGATGTCGATGGTCCGCAGTTCGATGTCGGTCATACACATGCATCCATACGGGAGACGGGGGCGCAATCGGCCGGACGACGGCCCGCCGCCGGCCCTACTCGTCCTCCTCGTCGAGGTCCTGCCTCAGTCGGACGAGCGCGTCGCGCAGGTCATCGTCGCCGATGCGCTCGAGCGCTTCCGCCTCGTCGCGCGACGGCGGCGGCGGTGGAGGCGCCTCGCGGGTGGTCTCGTGCGGCGGCCCACCGTGCGGTGCCCCCTCGTGGGGCGCCCGGGTCGTCTCGCCGGCGCCGGACGCCGCGCCGGCGCCGGGCCGATCGGCGACGCGCACGGTGAGCCCGGTGATCTCAAGCTGGGGAAACCTGCGTGAGAGCTCGCCGATGATGCGACTTCGCTGCATCATGACCATCTGAACCCAGCCGGGGTGATCGGCCTCGACGACGAGGCTGTGGCCGCGGACGTCGACCGGCTGCGCGTGCGCCGCGATACGCTCCCCGACGATCGGCTGCCAGCTGCGGAAGAGCCCGACGTAGAGCGAGCCCTCTTCGGACTGCCCCACGGAGTCGAGAAAACGCTGGATGAGTTCATCGGCCTTACGCATGACGGTGCCCTGCGGAGAGGATACCGCGCGCGGCGGCGACGGTGAAGACGGTGGCGCGGGCGGCGATGATGACCGTCGACACGACGGTGCCCACGCCCTGGTCCACGGCGAGCGGCTCCGCGGGTGAACCGCCGCTCACTCCACGGTGCCGCAGCCGATTGAGGGGAGCCGCGACCGTTCGCCCTCCCGTCCGACCCCTGCCCCGCATTTCGCACCGTGATGAGCCACCTGCCCGGGTCCGTGAGATACGTGAGCGCCTCGGTCGCCTGAATCGTGCCGAGCATGCCGGCAACCGCGATCGGGCTTCCGAGCCCGCCTGCGCCAACCACGGGGACGGGCGCCTCGAGCTCCAGCCCGCTACGGATCACGCCGGCCGAGAACACGCCGCCGCGTTGCCGATCCCCGGACACTACCGTAGAATCGGCGCATGCGCCGACAAGCAGTGGTCCGATGGGTGACGTTCGTTCTCATCGTGGTCGCGACTACAGCGCTGTTCCTCTGGTTCGACGCTTCGTTTGGTCCGTTCGACTGGGGCGAGATCCTCTCGTCGCGAGAGGCGCTGCGGGAGTTCGTACGCCGGTTCCACCCCTACGGTCCGCTCGCGTTCTTCGTGATTCAGACGGCTCAGGTAATCGTGGCCCCGATTCCTGGTAACGTCACGGCGCTCGCCGGAGGGGCTCTGTTCGGCCTCTGGTGGGGCTTCGCGATCAGCTCCGCGGGTCTGGTCGCCGGATCAGCTATCGCGTTCGCGATGGCGCGCTACTACGGCCGACCGGTCGTCGAGCGATTCGTTTCGGCGCGAGCGATCGACAGGTACCTGGACTCGACTGCGGACAGGCACTTCGTCGCGCTCTTCATGATGTTCCTGTTGCCCTTTTCCCCCGATGACGCACTGTGCTTCATAGCCGGGCTATCCAAACTGCGGTTTCATGCCTTCCTTCTCTTCGTGGTGATCGGCAGACCACCGGGAATGCTCGTGAGCAGTCTCGTCGGTGCGGGGATCATGGTCGTGCCGTGGTGGGGATGGGCGCTCATCGTCCTCGGATCCGCCGGTCTGTTCTGGCTGGGATATCACTATCGCGACGCACTTCACCGCGCGCTCGGGATAGACTCCCCTGACGACGTCGCGGAATGAGAACGGCGGCAGAGCCGGGATGCTCGATCCTCACTCCACCCAGTGGCAGCCGATCGAGCGGGGATTGGCGCTCGCCGCGCGCACGATCACGAGCGCCGAGAGCACCGCGTTGCGCAGCTCGACGATCTGCCGCGTGAGAATCGCGCTGCGGTAGAACTGCTCCACGCGGTGGCTGAGGTAGTCCAGATCCGCGAGTGCGCGGGCGAGGCGCTTGCGGCTGCGGATGATGCCCGCGTAGTTCCACATCGTAGACTGAATCGTCTGCAGGTCCTGCTTCACGAGAACCGGGTCGAACTCCTCGGTCACGACCGGCTCGATCCAGTCGGGAATCGTCTCGAGAAGCCGTGCGGGTACCGGACCGCGCCTGCCGCCGGGCATCGGCACAGATCGCTCCACGGCCGTGCGACCACACCGCACACCCCACAGCAACGCCTCCATGAGCGAAACCGAGGCGAGCCGGTTGGCGCCGTGGACCCCGGTACAGGCGGTCTCGCCCGCGGCGAGCAGTCCCTCGATGGTCGTCCTGCCGTCGAGGCCCACCTTGACGCCGCCGCAGAAGTAGTGCGCAGCGGGCACGACCGGGATCGGCTCGCTGCGGATATCGATGCCGAGCGAGCGGCAGTGCGCGGTGATCTCCGGGAACCGGGTTGCCACGTCCACGTCGGTGATTCCGGTGGCGTCGAGCATGATGTACTCTGTATCCTCGCGCTCCATCTCGCGGTAGATCGCGCGCGCGACTTCGTCCCTGGGAGCGAGCTCGGCGTCGGCATGATAGCGGCTCATGAACCGTTCGCCCGCACGGTTTATGAGTTTCGCTCCTTCGCCCCTGAGTGCTTCGGTGATGAGAAAGCGGCGTGAGTCGCGGTGGAAGAGAATGGTCGGGTGGAACTGCACGTACTCCGCGTCCATGACGTCCGCGCCAATCCGGTGGGCCATCGCGACTCCGTCGCCGGTCGCGCCCTCCGGGTTGGAGGTGTGACGGAAGAGATTACCCACCCCTCCGGAGGCGAGGAGCACCGTCGGCGCGAAGTACGTTACCGCGTCGGCCTGCGCCTCGCGAAGCGCGTAGACCCCGAGCACGCGCGTCCGGCGATAACGCTCCTGTGGATCGGTGGAGTTGTGCGTGTTCGTGATGAGGTCGACCGCGGTGTGGCCGCTCAGCAGCGTGATCCCCGGCGTCTTGCCCAGGTAGTCCAGCAGCGAGCGCTGGATCGCCGCACCGGTGGTATCGCGCGAGTAGTAGATCCTGCGCACCGAGTGCGCCGCCTCCCTGGTGAGCGCCGGCCTGCCCGCTTCGTCGATCGTGAAGGGCACGCCGACCTTCTCAACGAGGAAGCTCTCCACGAGCGCCGGGCCCTCTGCGACCAGAAGATCGACCGCTTCGGTGAAGTTCACCTCGGCCCCGGCGTAGCGGACATCGCGGGCGAGGAGTCCGGCGGAGTCCTCAGGGCTCGGGCCGACGATTCCTCCCTGCGCCCAGCGCGTATTCGACTCGAACGCGTCGGCTTCCTTCGAGAGCACCGCGACGCGCAAGCCCGCCTCTGCCGCGACGATCGCCGCGCTCTGCCCGGCGATACCGGCGCCGATGACGATGAGGTCGAACTCCTCCCGGTTTGCAGCGCCGCTCATCGCGACTGCTCCCCGCCTGCGATCGTGAGCGAGAAGTCGAGCGCCTCCACCGAGTGGGTGAGCCGGCCGACCGAGATGTAGTCTACACCCGCGGCGCTCACCTCGCGCACCCGCGAGAGATCCATGTTTCCGGACGCTTCGATCTGCGGTGACCCGGCGCAGATCGCCACCGCCTCGCGCGTCTGCTCGATCGACATGTTGTCGAGCATGATCACGTCTACGCCAAGCGCGCGCGCCTCTGTGACCTCGTCGATCGTACGGCATTCGACCTCGATGCGGTAGCGATCGCCCCAGCGTTCGCGCACCGCGCCCACAGCACGCGTGACCGAGCCGGCGCGGTCTATGTGGTTGTCCTTGAGGAGCACCATGTCGTGGAGCCCCATGCGGTGGTTCGTGCCCCCGCCCACGCCCACTGCGTACTTGGAGAGCGCGCGATAGCCGGGGAGGGTTTTGCGCGTATCGAGGATCTTCGCGTCGCCGCCGTGCGCCGCTTCCTCGACGTAGCGTCGCGTCGCGGTCGCGATGCCGGAGAGAAAGGAGAGGAAGTTGATCGCGACGCGCTCGCCGGAGAGGACGGCTGTAGCCGCGCCTGAGACCGTGGCGACGTGGTCGCCGGGAGCGAGCCGTGCACCGTCGTCGTGGTGCAGATGGACGGTTGTTCGTGCGTCCACCGCGTCGAAGACGGCGGCGAAGAGCTCGCCGCCGGCGAGAATGCCGTGGGCCTTGCACGTCAGGCGAGCGACCAGCGGGTCGTTCGAGAAGAGCGCGAGCGACGTGACGTCCCCTGACGTACCCAGGTCTTCGGCGAGGGCGGCTTTGACAAGATGATCGTAGTCGGCCGATTGCATACAGCATCGTACGACAGAAACTTGACCCAAACAATCGGCCCCGGTACGCTCTCTGCGATGCATAGCACTACCGACGCGCTCTACGCGCGCATGCACGATAAGCTCGCCGACGTCGTGCCCGAATTCGAGCTTCGTCACAAGGCCGAGCTCGCCGCGAAGATTCTCGAACTCAAGGAGGAACGGAACGCGGTGATCCTGGGCCACAACTACATGGAGCCGGCGCTCTTCCACTCGATCCCGGACTTCACCGGCGATTCGCTCGAGCTCTGCCGCAAGGCCGCTGCGACCGACAAGGAGATCATCGTCTTCTGCGGTGTTCGCTTCATGGCCGAAACGGCGAAGATCCTCAATCCGGAGAAGACGGTCCTCATCCCCTCACCGAAGGCCGGTTGCTCGCTCGCGGAGAGCATCACGGCCGAAGACGTGCGGGAGCTGCGCCGCAGGTATCCCGGCGTGCCCGTTGTTACCTACGTGAACACCTACGCCGACGTGAAGGCCGAAAGCGATATCTGCTGCACCTCCGGCAACGCCGCGAAGGTCGTCGAGCACCTCGGTACCGACCGGGTGATCTTCCTCCCGGACGAGTACCTCGCGGGCAACATCGCCCGCGAAACCGGCAAGCGCATCATCTTCCCTACGAAGAACCCACGGCCGGCGTCCGCCGCCGCCGACGGGATCGACTACGAGATGATCGGCTGGCACGGCCGGTGCGAAGTCCACGAGCAGTTCACCGTGGAGGATGTCGCGAG
>CAZVEF010000051.1:0-15154 GCA_964625715.1 uncultured Spirochaetaceae bacterium
CCCACGGGTACGACGTGGTCGATCACGGCGAGGTGAACCCCGAGCTCGGTGGTCGCCGGGGACTGGAGGAGCTCGTCGCGGAAGCGCACGAGCACGCGCTGGGCTGGATTCAGGACACGGTACCCAACCACATGGCCTACTCGCCGGAGAACCCGCTGCTCGTCGACTTGTTCGAGAACGGCGAGCACAGCCGTTTCCGCGGGTTCTTCGACGTCGACTGGGAGACCCCCTACGAGTCGATGGCGGGACGCCTGATCGCACCGTTCCTCGGTGACCTCTACGGGAAGGTTCTCGACCGCGGTGAGCTCACGCTCGAGTACGGCGAGGCGGGCTTCGGGATCCGGTACTACGAGAAGCGGTTTCCGCTGCGGATGGAGACCTACCGCGACGTGCTCACACGACGGCTTTCGGACCTGGAGACGAAGCTGGGCCGCGAGCACCCCGACGCGCTCAAGCTGCTCGGGGCGCTGTACACGCTCGAGAGCCTTCCGAACGAAGACGACCCGTCGGCGCGGGCGGACAAGGTCGCGTTTACGAAGCGCATGCTCTGGGAGCTCTACCGCGGGAGCGGCGAGGTGCGCGCGTATCTGACGCGCACGGTCGACGAGTTCAACGGAACGCCCGGGGAGCCGGACAGCTACACAGCGCTCAACGAGCTGCACTGGAAGCAGGTGTACCGACTCGCGTACTGGAAGGTTGCGAGCGAGGAGATCAACTACCGGCGCTTTTTCAGCATCAACGACCTCATCTGTCTGCGGGTAGAGGACGAGGAGGTCTTCGAGCACAGCCACCGGCTTCTCTTCGAGCTCGTCGAGGCGGGACTGGTCGATGGGCTGCGCATCGACCACATCGACGGCCTCTACGAGCCGGGCGAGTACCTGAGGAGGCTTCGCGAGCGCGTGGGGAGCCGCCCCATCTACGTGGAGAAGATCCTGCAGCCGGGCGAGGAGCTACCTTCGCACTGGCCGGTCGACGGGACGACCGGCTACGACACGCTCAACCTGGTGAACGGGCTGTTCGTCGACGCCGGCAACGCGAAGCGCGTGCGGTCGTTCTACCGGAGTCTCACGGGGGTGCGCGAGGAGTTCGAGTCGGCCCTGGTCGAGCGCAAGCGTCTGATCCTCAGCGAGCAGATGGCCGGCGACCTTGACAGTCTCGCCCGCTACCTGCGGCGCGTGGTCGGCGACGATCGCTACGGTATCGACATCACCGAGCCCAGCCTCAAGCGTGCGCTGGCGGAGGTGATGGTGCACCTGCCGGTGTACCGGACCTACGTGACCGACCGGATCAACCGATCCCGCGACGTCGAGTACGTGAAGACCGCGCTCGCGCGGGCGCGCACGCGCCTGCCGTATCACGACTACGAGCTCG
Source organism: uncultured Spirochaetaceae bacterium (assembly GCA_964625715.1). Taxonomy (GTDB): domain Bacteria; phylum Spirochaetota; class Spirochaetia; order DSM-27196; family SLST01; genus SLST01. Next base: position 1,372 of record CAZVEF010000051.1, read on the forward strand.
ACTACATCGAGACCTTTCTCCTGCTCTCCTACGACGACCTCCTGGCCGAAGAGACGCGACGACGCTGGGGCGACGTGGTCCTGCGGTTCCAGCAGTTCACCGGTCCGCTCATGGCGAAAGGGCTCGAGGACACGCTCATGTACGCGTACGTGCCGCTCGCGTCGGTCAACGAGGTGGGTGGGAGCCCGGAGATCCTCGGGTACGGAGCGCGCGAGTTTCACGAGGCGATGCGACGGCTTGCCGAGTCGTACCCGCGCTCGATGACGGCGAGCTCGACGCACGACACGAAGCGCGGCGAGGATACGCGGCTGCGCATCAACGCGATCGCCGCGCACATCGACGATTGGAGCACGGCCGTTCGCGCGTGGCGAACACACAACCGTGGTCTACGCCGACGCGTCGCCGGCGCGGTAGCTCCGGACGCGAACGACGAGTACCTCGTCTACCAGACGCTGCTCGGGGTGCTGCCGCCCCACGGGAGGGTCGACGACGAGCTGCGTTCGCGGGTCCGCGAGTACCTTCTCAAGGCGTTACGCGAGGCGAAGCGGCACACCGACTGGACGAGCCCGAACGAGCCGTACGAGCAGGCTACGCTCGCCTTTCTCTCCGGCGCGCTCGACCGCATCGCCGCGGCGGTCGAGACCGTGACGCCGGCCGCCGCGGAAGGGTTCGGCCGGTCGTTCCTCGCGTTCGTCTCGACGATCGAGTCCGACTGGACGAGCTCGGTCCTCGCGCACCAGGTGGTCCGCCTGACGGCGCCGGGCGTGCCGGACGTGTACCGCGGAAGCGAGGGTATCGACCAGTGGCTCGTGGATCCGGATAACCGCCGCCCGGTCGACTGGTCGGGCCTGGCGGCGGTGCTCGAACGCGTGGAGCCGTGGCTGGCCTCGAGGCGTGAGCTTCTCGAAGACGGGGCGGCGGACCGCCTGGTCGACGCAGCCGGATTCGACCTCGCGACCCGGAAGCTCGCGGTCATACGGCTCGCGCTGACGGCGCGCCGGCGGTTTCCCGACCTGTTCGTGGGGGGCGCCTACACGCCGCTCAGCGTGAGCGGCGTCGCCCCGGACGGGGCGATCGCCTTTGCACGATCCGCAGACGGCGAGCGCGCGATGATAACGGTCGCGCTTCGCCGGGGAGGCGCATCGTCGGCGGGGATGCGCCTGCAGCTGCCCTACGAGCTCGCCTCAGGCGACTACATCGATCTGCTCTCGGGAGCGAGGCTCGCGGTAACCGACTCGGGCGTGGATCTGGACGCGCTGTTCGCACGGTGGCCGGCGGCGCTGCTGTGGCGTGCCCCGTCGTCACCCCGGCAGGCGTGAAGAGGGGCCCCGCCGCGCCTTCGCAAGGTGTGTGAGCAGGGGCTGTGCTCGTCCCCGCGCTTCCTCGTTCGCCTGCTCGATCTCGCTGATCGTGCGATGGGCCGATTCGATGCGCCGGCGCACCGTCGTGCCGCCGAGCGGCGAGGTGCTCAGGATCCGCACGAGCGCCACCGCGAAGAGCACCCACAGCAGCTCGGCGAGCGACTCGAGGTGGTAGAACTCGACGCCGGCGTGCGTGTTGAATCCAACAACCTCGAGCACCCCGCTGTCGCCGAGCAACCGTCGAGCGAGGTCGTCTGCCTCCGAGCCGTCCTGCCACCAGTCGGCCCAGCGCAGCGCGGTACCCAGCATCGGCGAGCGCGAAGCGCCTGCCGGCCAGGTTGAGACGCCCCACGACGCGGCGCGCTCGGCTCCGATGACCTCCACTACGGGGAACAGGAGCGTCCATTCGGCGATCAGGCGCCGTCGGTTGGGATTCGCGCGCAGGCCCGTGTAGTAGTACCCCCGAGCCTGCCTGAACCGCGCCGTCTCCGCGCCGCCTCCGGCGTGATGCGGGAGCGAGATGAGCGTGGAGAGGTGGCGTTCGAGCACCGTGAGCCCGCGGTTGACCGAGACGTTCATGTCGGCCGCCGCAATCGCCCGTTCGAGTACCGCTCGCTCTTCGGTTCGAATACGGTCGAAGCGCTCCGGCGACAGCGGACGGAAGCCCTGCAAGGCCTCGTCGAGCTCTTCGAAGAGTGTCTCGCTCGCCAGCGTCCGGAACGCCTGGCGGAGCGGCTCGATCTCCAGACCGACGAGCGCGAGGTCAATGTCGGGCACTCCGGCACCGTCGAGCGACTCCGCGAGCCGACCGAGACGCCCGTCGGAATCCGAACGCCGGTGGATGCCCCAGAACACGGTCGACTGGTATCCGTCGACCACGAGGTGCAGTCCTTCCCGGGCGACGTCCCGGGCCGAGCGGATGTACCAGAGACCCGAACGCTGCTCCTGCATGACCAGGAACTCGTCGCTTCGGTCGCCGGCCGCGAGCGCCTCGCCAATCGACTCCGAGCGGGTTGACTCGCCGGCAGCGTACGGAGCCGATTGCGTGACCGTTCCCGCGGCGTGCTCGTACGAGTTGTTGACCACGACGAGCACGCGATCGTCGTTGTGACCGTTGGTGTAGACGAACACATCCTCGTTCACCGATCCGTTCGCGTCCAGCAGGTCGAACAGACGGAAGTTCGCCGCGGAGGCGAACAGCTCGCGCCGGCGCAGCAGCGGAAAGATCTCCCGTTCGTGCCGCGCGACGAGCGCCTCGTCGGCTCGCTCGTCCCAGTAGGGTCGGCGAAACTCCATCCCGTATTTCTCGGCGAGGCCCTCGATCTGCCCGTGTCCGAACATCGGCAGGCCCGGCATCGTAGCGAGCAGCGTCGCAACGGCGAAGTACTTGTCGCCGGTGCCGAACTGCGTCACCGCGGTCTCCTCGTCCGGGTTGTTCATGAAGTTCACGAACCGCTTGAGGATCTCCGGGTCGAAGGTCAGCGTGTTCCGGATGATCTCGCGGTACTCCGCGTTCTGCTCGCGCTTGAGCATGCTCATGAACGCCGAGTTGTACACCCGGTGCATCCCGAGCGAGCGCACGAAGTAGCCCTCCATCATCCAGAACGCCTCGGCGAGCAGGAGCGTGCCGGGTGCCTGCGAGGCGACCCGCTCGACGACCTCGCGCCAGAACTCCCGCGGCATCGCGGCGTCGAACTCCTCGCGCGACAGGCCGTGCTCGGAGCGCGAGGCGATGTCGCCGCCCGAACCCGGCTCGGGAAACCAGAGGCGCCGAAAGTGCTTGCGCGCGAGCGTCATCGCCGCATCGAATCGGATGATCGGGAAGTTGCGCGCGACGTGGAGAATCGTTTCGATGACCGTCTCGCGGACCTGATCGCTGAGGTAGTTGAGCTGCGCGGTGTCGTTCCACGGCATCGACGTCCCGTCGTTGCCGTGGTAGATGTAGCGGTGGCGACCGTGGGCGTCGGTGTGCCGGAATACGACCGCCGCGTCGGTGCGGTCGAAGTAGTGGTCCTCGAGTTGGACCGACACGTCGCCCCGCCCGGACAGATTCTCGCCGGTGAAGCGGTAGGACGGGTAGGGTGGATGGTCGAGATGAATGTACCAGTCCGGGTGGTCGTGTACCCACGGGCTGTCGATACCGGTGTGATTGGGCACCATGTCGCTCGCGAGCCGGATACCGCGGTCGCTGCAGCGACGACGCAGGTTCTCGAGCGCGTCCCAGCCGCCTATCTCGTGCGCGATGTCGTAGGAGTAGAGCGCGTAGGCAGACGCTTCGGCGTCCGGGTTGCCGGACAGGTGCTTGATGCGCCGCGAGGCGGGGCTGCGCTCCCACACGCCGATCAGCCACAGCGCGTTGAACCCGGCCGCCGCGAGCCGGTCGAGCTCCTCGTCGGGCACCTGATCGAGCCGGCTGATCTCGCGGGCGTACCGCTCGCTGAGCTGGTAGAGCCACACGAGGGTGCTCTTTGCGACCATGACGACGCCGGGCATCCACTCGGTGTCCGCGGAGAATCGCTTCTCTTCGGCGTCGTGGTAGCGGTAGACCTCCGGCGGGGGCGGGCCCGCTCCAGGCTCGGCGTGGACCTTGTTCTCCTCGCGCATCGCGTCCATCGACCTGAGGATGCGCGAGACGAACTTACCGGCGTACGCGCTCCAGTGGTCGCGGGTGTAGGCGAGCTGGTCTTCGAGACTGTCGGGGTGCGTGCGCGCAGGAGCGCGCAGCAGGTCGAGCAGCGAGACACGGTTGCGGGTGCCGGGATCGCGAACCGGCTCGTCGGCGTAGACGCGCTCCACTTCGGCGACGAGCCGTTGGTACGCGGTGTGCTCGGCGAGAGGCTGCTCGTCGAACAGCTCACCGTAGCGCCTGCACGCGCGATTCTCGTTGGTCAGGCGTAGCAGCACGATCTCCTCGATCGCCCGCTCGCGCCCCGACAACCCTTCGACCCGCTCGGTCAGGAACTCGTCGATCGACTGCTCGCCGCGATAGACGGCGGCCGGAGGAAACTCGCGACAGAACGCGCGGATCGTCTCGTCCACCGCCTCGCGGCCGAGCGACTGCTCGAGTCGCTCGAGCGCGCGTTCGAGCAGGTCGTCACCGTGCTCCCGGCGATGCAGCGAAAGAAGATGATGCATGATTTCGTCGAGCAGGCCCATCGCTACGATCTCACCCGGGCGCACGGCGGGATCCGGGTGCCCGGCCGCGGTGCGGTGCGACTCCAGATCGTACGCGAAGGCACGCGCGGAAGGCAGGTCTGCGAACACGACCGTGCCCGAGATCGAGAAGATCGCGGTGTCGAGGCCGAGCGCTTCGCGCATCGCCCTTCTGACGTGGAACTCCTGTCGCGGCGGAGCCTGCGACGTCGTTCGCGGTCGGGTGCGCAGTCTCTGGTGTCTCGGTGTGCTCACAGTGTGCTCCTTCATGATCGGAACCGCGTCGCGTGCCGTCGTTCGCGGTACTGGACCAGTACCGTGGCGGTTCGTGCTCCCACAACGATCCGGCTCGTCACCGAGCGGCGCGAGGACGGCACGCCGGAAGCGTAGGCGGTGGACAGACGTACGCGCCACGGCTCGCGCTCTCCCCCCTCCGGGAGCGACCAGGTGACCCGCTTGTCTGCTGCGTTCATCAGGACGAGGAAGGTGTCGTCGGGTTCGGGCTCACCGCGTTCGGTCAGAAACCGCTCGCCGGCCTGGCCGCTGATCATCATCCCGAGCGCGCGGCGGCTCGAATCGGCCCACTCCTCGGTGGTGATGGCGTGGCCGGCGGGGGTGAGCCAGGTGACGTCGCGTACCTCGGTTCCGGGAATCAGGTCGCCGTGAAAGAAACGCGACCGGCGAAAGACGACGTGGTCGTCCCGCAGCCGCAGAAGCTTTCGAGTGAAAGACAGGAGCTCTTGCTCCGCTTCGCCGATTTCCTCCCAGAGTACCCAGCTCAGTTCGTTATCCTGGCAGTAGGCGTTGTTGTTTCCGCGCTGCGTCCGCGCGAACTCGTCGCCGGCGGTGATCATGGGCACGCCCTGCGAAAGCAGAAGCGTCAGCAGCATGTTTCGCATCTGTCGCTGCCGGCGGCTGAGGACCGTCGTGTCGTCGGTCGGACCCTCGGTGCCGCAGTTCCAGCTGTAGTTCGCATCCGTACCGTCGGCGTTCGCTTCGCCGTTCTCGTCGTTGTGCTTTTCGTTGTAGCTCACCAGGTCGTGCAGCGTGAACCCGTCGTGCGCCGTCACGAAGTTCACGCTCGACCATGGCCGGCGACCACGCCGGTCGAAGATGTCGCTCGAGCCGGCGACGCGCGAGGCGAGCTCGGGGACCTGCCCGCCGTCTCCCCGCCAGAATCGCCGTACCGTGTCCCGATAGCGGTCGTTCCACTCGCTCCATCCCGGCGGGAAGGCTCCGAGCTGATAGCCACCCTCGCCGGTATCCCACGGCTCGGCCACGAGCTTCACGCCGGAAAGCGCCGGGTCCTGCGCGACCGCGTCGAGGAACGCCGCGTGCTCGTCGAATCGCCCGTGGACGCGCGCCATCGTCGTAGCCAGGTCGAACCGGAACCCGTCGACGTGCATCTCCTGCACCCAGTAGCGAAGCGAGTCGGTCACCATCCGCAGCACCTGCGGATGACGCAGCTCGAGCGCGTTCCCGGTTCCGGTGAAGTCGTTGTAGTAGCGCGGGGTGTCCTCGGTCAAGTAGTAGTAGGATCGATTGTCGATGCCCCGGAACGAGAGCGTAGGGCCCAGGTGGTTGCCCTCGGCCGTGTGGTTGAACACCACGTCGAGCATGACCTCGATCCCCGCTTCGTGCATCAGCTTGACGAATGTCTTGAAGCCGCCGATCCCGTTCGGCCCGAGGTACGCCGGATGCGGCGCGAAGAAGCCGATAGTGTTGTAGCCCCAGTAATTCGACAGGCCCCGCTCGATGAGGTGCCGGTCCTGAACGAACGCGTGGATCGGCAGGAGTTCGACCGCCGTCACTCCGAGCGAGGAGAGGTAGTCGACGATCTCGGGTTGGGCGAGTCCATCGAACGTTCCGCGATACCGGTGCGGCACGTCCGGGTGCTTCATCGTGTAGCCGCGCGTGTGCAGCTCGTAGACGATCGTTCGATCCCACGACGTACGGGGGGCGTCGTCGTTGCCCCACGTGAACGCGGGATCGATCACGCGGCACTTCGGCATGAACGGCGCGCTGTCGCGCGTGTCGAAGGAGAGATCCTCCTCGTCGCTGCCGATCGTGTAACCGAAGTGTGCGTCCGACCATCGCAGCGCGCCCGCGAGCGCCCGGGCGTACGGGTCGATGAGGAGCTTGTGGTGGTTGAAGCGATGGCCGGACTCCGGGGCGTACGGGCCGTACACGCGATAGCCGTAGAGCTGTGCCGGGCGGACGTCGGGCAGATATCCGTGCCAGATCTCGTGCGTGAACTCGGGCAAGGGCACCCGCGCGGTTTCGGTCTTCCCGGTGGCGTCGAACAGGCAGAGATCGACCCGTTCGGCGTTCGCCGAAAAGATGGCGAAGTTGGTCCCTCGTCCGTCCCAGGTCGCCCCGAGGGGGTAGGGCAGCCCGGGCCACACGCGTGTCGCCCCGGCCGCCGGACGCGCGCCTCCCGGGGAGGCGTGTTCGATCGCTCCCATATTACAAGAGTAGCACCAGCGGCTGCCAAAACAAAACGGCGCGGTGCGATCGTGCGAGGCGCGGCCGGCATGCGCCGCGCGCGATCAACCCTCGTCCGGCCGCCTTCGTCGTTCCTTATCGCGCGCCATCTCTTCCGGGCTTCTGGTGGGCCTTCGGAACGCGCCTTCGGTGGCTCGTGCTGTTCGGCCGGGGGTGTCGGTCGCACGCTCGGCGTCGATCCGCTTCTGCGCCTCCCCGATCGCCGTGCCGTACTGCGGGAGCCACTCGCGCTGCGCGACCAGCATCTCGTCGACGAGCCGCCAGACCTCCTCGGTCGTGCACACGGCACCCACGAGCGGGTCCATCAGCATCGCCTGGCGCAGCAACGCGTCGTCGCCGCGGACCGCCGCCTCCACGCTCAACCGCTGTACGTCGATGCTGCGGTTGCACACCGCCGCCGGACCGGCAGGCAGCGTGCCCACCTGCAGGAGGCGGATGCCGGTCGCGTCGACGAGGCCGGGCCCCTCCACGACGGCGTCGTCCGGAAGGTTTTCGATCGCACCGTGGTTGACCATGTTGAAGTGTCCCCGGTAGAGGCGCCCCGTTTCGAGCGCTTCCACGATGCGCGAGCCGTGCTCGTGGCTGCGGTTCTCCGGGGCGTACACGTACGGCGGCTCCTCGAGCCAGGTCGGGAACTCCGCGTCGAAGTAGCCGCGCCACTCGCGGCACACACGCAGATAGCCGCCGGTCTCGCCGTTGATCCACGCGTCCTTGCCGATCCACCGCTCGCTCTCATCCGGTCGCGAACGGTACCATGGAAGGTACTCGCTGAGGTGTCCGTTGCTCTCGGTGCTGAAGTAGCCGAACCGGCGGAGCATGTCGATGCGTACGCGCTCACTGTCGGCGACCTCCGACGCCTCGAGCTTTTCGAGCAGCTCGTCGGCGAGGTCTCGGCCGTGGTGCACGAGCTGCGTGTACCAGGTCTGGTGGTTGATGCCGATGCAGGTATAGTGCAGCTCGTCGGCCGGGATCCCGAAGACGCGCGCGATGAGCCGGTGTCCGCCCTGCACGCCGTGACACAGCCCGACGGCCGGAATGCCTCCGTAGTGGCTCGCGGCCCAGATGTTCATCGCCATGGGGTTGGCGTAGTTCATGAACAGGCACCCCGGTGCCGCCACATCGCTGATGTCTGCGGCGAGCCCGAGGACGAAAGGGATGTTGCGCTGGCCGTACATGATGCCGCCTGCCGACAACGTGTCGCCCACGCACTGGTCGACCCCGTAGCGCAGCGGGATCTCGATGTCGGTCTCGAAAGCGGGGAGCCCGCCGATGCGGACCGTACTGAACACGTAGTCGGCGCCCCGGAGCGCCTCACGGCGGTCGGTCGTCGCGGTCAGCGTGGAGCCCGGCAGGTCGTTTGCCTCGATGTCGCGTCGAACCAGCTGTTCGACCCGGCCCAGGTTTCGCTCGTCGATGTCCATGAACACGAGCTCGCTGTCGCGCAGCTCGGGAACCCCCATGAGATCCGCGACGAGCTTCCGGGTGAAGCCGATGCTGCCCGCTCCGATGAACGCTATCCGTGCCATACCGCCTCCTCTGAACGATTCACCCGTACAGCCCCCATGGCGGCCATGGAGCCGGCGAGCGCAAGGGAGATTCCTTGCGGGTTATAGCATATTCGTGCCACACCGAGCAATGCCCCGTGTGGTCGAGCTGTTTCCGTTCGGCCACTGGCCCGCCGTCCGCCTGCGCCGCGGCGGTGCAGCTTCTCGCAACGACCGCTCTTCCGGTCAAGGCCGTCGCCGAGCGGTGCGGGTTCGAGAACGCGAGCTACTTGTGCCGGGTATTCAGGACTTCCACGGGGATGACCCCTGGGCAGTCCCGTCGATCGCGCCCGTGACGCCGGCTCGTCAGGTGCCGTGCTCGTCCTGCGGCGGGCTCGCCTCGTGCCTGTGGACGAGATGGAGTGTCTGCGTCGGAAACGCGAACTCGATCCCCCGTTCCGCGAACGCCTCGTAGATGGCGAGGTTGATGCGTTCCTGGACGTCCATGTAGAGGTTGTAGTCGGGCGAGGCGACGTAGTAGACGACCTCGAAGACGAGGCTGCAGTCGCCGTAGCTCGCGAAGTGCGCCCGGTCGAACGCCGCGAGCTCCTCGCTTCTGATGATCGACTCGATGATTCCGGGGATGGCCCGCACAGATTCCGGCTCGGTGCCGTAGACGACGCCGACCTTGAAGACGACTCGACGCCGCTGCATGTGCTCATAGTTGCGGACGCGCGAGCTCGTGAGGTCGGAGTTCGAGACGACGATCAACTCCCCGCCGAGCGATCGCAGCCGCGTGGTCTTTACGCCGATCCGCTCGACCGAACCGAGTACGTCGTCGAAGACGAGGAAGTCGCCGAGCTCGAACGGCTTGTCGAAGAGGATCACGAAGTAGCTGAACAGATCGCCGAGCATCGCCTGCGCGGCGAGCGCGACTGCGATGCCCCCGATCCCGAGCCCGGCGATCACCGCGGTGATGTCGAAGCCCAGGTTGTCGAGCAGAAAGAGCAGGCCGGCGATCCAGACCGCGAACACGGCGATCGCGTGCAGTGGCCGAATACGGGTCAGGTCGACCCGCTCCCTTTGTTCGGCGGCGTGGCGGAAGAGCTCGTTGACCACCGTGACCAGGAACCTGATCGCGACCAGGCTGAAAAGGACGAAGAAGACCACGGAGACGACCGCGCCGACCTGCCCCTCGAGACCGAGCGTCGTCACCGCGATGTAGAAGCCGCCGAGGACGAGCGCGGGGAAGACGAAGCTCTCGATCATGCGCAGCGCAAAGAGAAACCAGGCGCCGCCGCGCGCGCGGCCGTCGGCGTGGTCCCCAGGCTCGATGTCCCCCGGGGGCATCTCCGACTCGGCCCGTCGCGCGCTCGTGCGACGGACGATCCCGGCGGCCACCCACCTGACCACGAGCGCAACGATCACGCCGCCGAGGCCGATGGCGAGCGCGCTCAGCCAGACCGACACGACGATGCCGGCGATCTCGGTGTCGAGGATTGCGTTCATGCACCCAGTGTCGCCGCCATCAGGATTTTGTCAAATGGTTGCCCCGGTGTCCGGCAGCGTGGTACGCGTACGACCGGCATCGAGACGCCGGAGGACCTCGAGGATCAGGCGAACAAGCTCGCCCGCGAGCTCTCCGGCGGCCGACAGCAACGTGTGGGTATTGCGCATGCGCGACGGGCGAATCGTCTGGCAGGGCGACAGCGAGGCGATCCGCGCGATGACCGACGAGGAGTTCAAGGAGATCCACGGCGAAGAGGCCGAGCGAGGAGGAGGCGTACATCCTCGTGGAGCCGCGCGTCGGGTCAACGCCCGCTGTGGGACTCGATGAAACTGACCGACTCGACGAAGCCGGCAGGCCGGGTGTATCGGTGGGTAATCCCCTCGAGCTCGAGGTACGTCACCGCGACACCGGTTGCCTCCAGGCGATCGACGAATTCGCGCTGGCTCGGCACCGAGGCGATCGGATCGCGAAGGCCCTGCACGATCAGCGTGGGCACGCCGTGCCCGTCGAGCCCGCTGTGGTTCTCGTCGAGGACGCGCTTGAAGAGGGGGAACGCCTCGTCGAGGCGGCGATCCATGAGCGCCTCGTAGAACTCCTCGGTGTAGACATCGCGGACGTCGAACGGGTAGTACCGCTGGAACTCGTTGACGCACTGCGTGAGTACGTCCTGTTCGAGCTCTTCGGCCCAGCGAGGCTGGAGGATGCGATCGATCGGAACCGCCTCGTCGCCGTAGAGCCTGTTGTAGACGTAGACGATGTTCGGCGGGTAGTAGCCGGCGTCGCGGAAGAGGGCCTCCACGCTATTCGTCGAGCCGAAACCGATTGTACCGGCGAGCCGGATCTCGGGCGCGTACTCGCTGCGAAGATCGGCCGCGGCGAGCGCGGCGTGACCGCCCTGCGAGTAGCCGGCGGTGAAGCTCTCGTCGCTCGGCATCGTGCGCGTGCGCAGGAGCGTCCGCACGCTCGACGCGACCTCACGCGCCGCGCGGATCGCGTCGAGCATGAGGTAGCCTTCGGCGGGTTTGCTGAAGTAGCGCTGCGGAATCGTGGTGTCGTTGAACCCTACGTAGTCGGGGAAGATCGTGATGATGCCCTGGCCGGCGTAGGCGAGCATGTTCGATCGGTACAAGCCCAACCGGGCGATCTCCGGGTTTTCCAGGCTGGGCGCGCAGTGGTCGCCGACGCCGGTCGTGCCCGAACCGAAGGCGAGCACCGGTGCGGCGATCGGCTCGGCGCTCACCGGGATGTAGAGAGAGGCCTCGGCGCGCACCGGGCTCCCGTCGTGGTCGGACGTCCAGAACACCAGCCGGTAGACGTCGGCAGCGTAGACAGGGTCGGGCATGGGGTGCTCTTCGAAGAAGGGTGTGCCTTCAGCCGCGATCCGCTGCGGGGCCACGCGTTCCTCGAAGACGACCGAGAGGAGCGCGCCGGCAAGCGGTTCCCTCCAGCCTTCGCGGACTCGTTGGGCGCCGGCCGGGGCGGGGGTGAGCGTGAGCGCCACGACGAGCGTCGCGATTCCACGCAGCGTTGTTCGACTCATACAGGATCCTCTCCTCGGTTTCTTCCTACGGCAATGAATCGATCCAGTCGATGACGGCCGGCCACGAGATCTGCCTCGTGTCGTGCCGTGCTCCCTCGTAGACGAGGTATCGTACGTCGCTACCGCGCTCGCGCAGAGCGGTGACGAACTCGTCCTGCGTCCGTCGGTCGACGACGACGTCGTCCGTTCCCTGGAGAATGAGCGCCGGAATCCCGTGGCCGGCCATACCGGCGCGGTTCGCTTGCATGATCCGGTGCACGCCGGGGTGCGTGACGGCGAGCGTGCGCGCCCACAGCGATTTCATGAAGTCGATGCGAAACAGCTTGGTCGCTCGATCCGGGTAGTAGCTCTGCAGTCCGCCCACGCACTGCCTCGTCGTGTCGTAGGCCAGACTCGAAGCCCATGGCTCGGCGAGGATGTCCAACGGGTCGAACGCCTCGTCCCCGTAGATCGTCCGGTACGCCTGGACGACCATAGGCGCGACCGACGGGTACTCGAGGAAGAGCGCGTCGACCGCGGTCGTCGGCCCGTACCCGACGAGCCCGTCGATCTCGAGCCCGTCCGGGAACTCGTCGTTGCGGTCGGCGGCGGCGAAGACCGCGTGCCCCCCCTGCGAGTAGCCGGCTGCAACGCGCGTCATCGAACGAAGTCCGCCGGGGATGCGGTCGGCAAGGACGGCGTGGACGGCCTCCGTGACGTCGACCATCAGGCGAGCCTCGCTTTCGGCGTGAAAGTACGGCTGGATGAGGTCCCAGTCCTCGTAGCCCATGTAGTCGGGGAGGATGCCGATGTACCCCTGACCGGCGAGCGAGAGCACGTGCGCCCGGTAGAGCCCCCACCGGATACCGCTTAGGTGTTCGCGCGAGACGCGACACGGGTTGATGAGCCCGGTCGAGCCGGCGGCGAAGAGGTACGATCCGCGCAGCCGGCCCGGTTCGGCGGCGGGCACGAAGAGCTGCACGCGCACCGGTGTCGTCGTTCCCGAGGGGTGACGCGTCTCGACGAAGAGCTCGTAGACGTCGACCGCGTACCGCGCCGCCGGGGCCGGTGAGCCTTCGAAGAGCGGCGCGATGAACGCATCGGTGTCCGCCGGAGACAGCTGTTGCTCGAAGCTCGCCTCCCGCGGGCAGGCGCCCGCAATCGGCATGAGGAGCAGCATCGCGATGATCGCCGACGATCGAAGCGTCATGGTCCCGCGTATACTACGTGGTCACACGCCGCACGCGCAATGCCCTGCGCCTGCCGGGGCGCTTGAAACACGGATGCGCTGCGGGTACTCTCCCGGGTGAGGCCATCATGAGACGACTCCGGCTCGTAATCCTCCTGCTTCTCTGTGCGGGGCTGCTGTTCGCCCAGGAAGGACTGTACGCTCCGGCAGTGCCCGAGGACGCGGCGCTCGTCCGCGTCGTGAACGCAACCGACGATCCGCTCGAGATCGATCTGGGCTCCGTGCGCTACGAAGTCGGGGCCCGTTCGTCGAGCGCGTACCGGCCGCTGCAGCCGGGGGTCTTCGTGATCGCCCACGCCGGCGAACGCACCGTCGTCGAGCCGACGGCGAAGGCGTTTCTCTCGGTCGTCGTGTCGAGCTCGGGAGTCGATGTGTTCCCCGACGAGCGCCACAGCGATCCGGCTCGAGCCCAGCTCGTGATCTACAACGTGGGTACCGCTCGGGTCGACTTTCGCTCCGAGAGCCCCGAGGCCGTACTCGTGCCCGATGTCGCGCCGGGCGAGTCGGGCGTGCGCGTGGTCAATGCCGTCCGCGTCACCGTGGCCGCGTTCGCAGGCGAGGAGACGCTCGCCGGCGCCGAGCTCGACCTCGAGCGCGGCGAATCCTACGCGCTCGTGGTGACCTCACCGGAGTCGGGGGTACGCGGCTTCACCGTCCGGGCAGCGGTCGCTTCCGAGTAGCGTCTTGCCCGCTCGTGCGTCTTCTCGCGCTTCTCCTGCCGACGGGTTCTCGATGACGCGTGCTCGGGCATATGGTAAGCTCCCCGGGCTCACCACGAGTGATTCTGGAGGACCCCAATGCGGATGTCACAGCTGTTCGGTCAAACACTGCGCGAAGCCCCTGCCGACGTCGACGTCGCGAGTCACCGGCTGCTGCTGCGATCGGGCTGTATTCGGCAGCTCGGCGCCGGCATCTTCAGCTACATGCCGCTCGGTTGGCGCGCGGTCTCGAAGATCAACGAGATCATCCGCGAAGAGATGAACCGCATCGGCGGGCAGGAGC
>CAZVEF010000052.1:0-14998 GCA_964625715.1 uncultured Spirochaetaceae bacterium
GCCACGATTCGCACCGCCACGAGCGACGACGCACCGGAGGTCTACCGGCTGATCCGCGAGCTCGCGGTCTACGAGAAGCTCGAGCACGCCGTACGCGCCGACACTCGTTCGATCAGCGAGGCGATGGACGCCGACGACCCGCGGATTCACGTCCTGCTCGCCGAGGAAACCGGGCCGGGCGCGTCGCCGCCGGGGGCCGCACCGCCCCGAGTCGTGTCGTCGCCAGGCGCAACGCCGACGCCCGCACCGCCCCGCGCGATCGGCTTCGCGCTCTACTTCTTCACCTTCTCGACCTTCGAAGGCGCGCCGACGCTCTACCTGGAGGACGTCTTCGTCGAACCGACCGAGCGCGGCCGCGGTGTCGGCACGATGCTCCTCGCACGCCTGGCAGAGGCTGCGCTCGATCGCGGCTGCCGGCGCATGGAGTGGACCGCGCTCGACTGGAACGTGAGCGCGCGCGAGTTCTACGAGAACCTGGGGGCGAAGCCCATGACGAGCTGGATCATCCACCGACTCGAGGCCGACGCGATCGAAGCGGTCAGCCGGGGACGCGGCTGAGGCTGCGGCTGAGGCCGACGAGCGCCCGCGCGCGCCGGCGTCTCTTCGATGTACGAGCCGATCGCGCCGGCGTGGATCGAGTTCTCGAGCTGACGAAGGTGCACGAGCAGCTCGGGAAACCCGACGAGCGAGTCGCCGGTTGCAGGAGCGATCGCAGCGCGTCCATGGTCGTCGTAGCGGGGTCGAGGTCGTCGAGGATGGCGGGGCCGTTCGTGATCGCCCACGACCACCGTTCGCTGTCGGGTCGTACGAGGCCACCCGCGCGCTCGAGCAGGCTCGCCCCGAGTCTGGCGTTCGTCGGCCGGGCGACGAGCAGGATCTCGTCGAGCCCCGAGGCCGCGACGCAGGTCGTCATGCGGGTCACGCCGTGGCGCCCTCCTCGGCCTCGCGCAGATCGGCCGTATCGACACCGTGTTCCTTGAGGGTGTTGGCGTGTATCCGACGCATTACCCCGGAATCATCAATGATCAGAACCGTCATCTTTGACCTCTGCGGCCAGTATGGTCGCCCGGGCGACCGGCGTCAATCGGGATTTTCGCGCCGCCGCGTGCCGGTCTATACTGACGCACAACCAGGCAGACGGCAGGCGTGAATGTTCAGAGGCAGACGACGGAAACCGCGCATCGGACTCGCGCTCGCCGCCGGAGGTGCGAAGGGAGTTGCTTACGTCCCCTTCATCCGCGCGATCGAGAGCGCCGGACTCGAGATCTCGGCGGTTGCCGGGTCGAGCGTCGGCGCGCTCATCGGCGGGCTCTACGCGTCGGGCGTATCGACCGACGACATGGAAGCGATCCTCGCGCGCTTTCGGCCCGGGCAGCTCCATCGGTTCTTCCGGATCAACTGGTTCGGCTCAGGACTTATCAGCGGTGAGAGCGTCCGTGGCTTCCTCTCGGATCATCTCGCCGTGCACGAGTTTGCAGAGACGCGGATTCCGTTCAAGGCGGTCGCAACCGACTACTGGCGTCGAGAGCCGACCGTGTTCGAGTCCGGCTCGCTCGTCGACGCGATCCGCGCGAGCACCGCGGTTCCCGCCGTTTTCGAGCCGGCGGTCGTGGACGGGCGCGTGCTCGTCGACGGCGGCATTACGAATACGCTCCCCTACGAGCTGATCCGTAACGATTGCGATCTCCTCGTTGCGCTCGACGTGTCGAACCGCGTCACCAACCCCGACCGCAACGATTTCCCCCCGGTGCCGGTGATGGTTCTCAATACGTTCCGCATCCTCACCGATCGGCTAACCGAGTACAAGCGCCGCTACGAGCCGCCGGACGTCTATTTCCGGCTGAAGCTCCCCGGCGTCGAGATGCTCGACTTCCACAAGTACCGCGAGGTCTTCGAAACGGTGGGTCCGGAGGTCGACCGTTTTCTCGAGGAGCTCGATAAGCATCTCCCGCGCGGTTGGCGCGGGGGATGACCGGTCGGGGCCGCAGGCGGGGTATTCCCGGTGGCAGACCGACTCGCCGCCGGTGTTTCAGCAGAGAGGAGAAAGGAGAATCGCATGAAACGGATCGCTGGAATCGTCGGACTCGCTCTCATCCTGCTCGTCGCCTTCGCCGGCTGCGCGCCGGGGCCGAATGCGCTCGTCGGGCAGGAGGACGCGGAAGGCGACGTCGCCGGATTCTGGAGCGGGCTGTGGCACGGCATCATCGCGCCGATCACCTTCATCATCTCGCTGTTCAGCGACAGCGTCACGATGTACGACGTCTACAACAACGGCGGCTGGTACAACTTCGGTTTTCTCTTCGGGATGATGATCGTCTTCGGCGGCGGAGGCGGCGGTACCGCCTGCTCGCGGCGTCGGTAGCGGAACCGTGCCGTGTAGCGCCCGCTGCGGCCCGCGTGCCTGGCGGTCGCCAGGGTACCGTCGGTCCGCGCGACGCCCTTACGCGAGCACGGTCCGCTCGAGCTCCGCGCCGTACTCGAGCAGGTTCTTGAGGATCACCTTGTCTCTCGCGGGCGTATCCACCCGCGAGAGGCGGTTGGCCACGTCTCGCTTGAACGTTCCAATGTCGATCGCCCCGTCGGGCTCGGGCGTGAGGATCCTCGTCGCGCAGAAGCTGCGCCACTTCTCGCGCTCCTCCTCGGTGAGCGAGTCGGGGTAGTTGCGCGCGATGTAGCGCCAAAGCATCTCCGGGCCGCGTGGGTCGAAGAGCCGCGGCGGGTTCGTCTTGAGCTCCTCGGGTGGCATCGTGCGAATCTGCTCAAACTCCTTGCGGTCCTCGTCGGGGAAGAAGTCGCCGGAGTAGATCTGCAGGTCGGGGTCGCGGTGCGCGTGGCGAGGCCGGTCGGCGTAGACCGCGCGGATGCGTCGGACGAGATCGGTGTGATCGCGGATGAGACGGGCGTGCTCGAGGCAGCGCTCGACGTCGATGCCGAGCTCGCCGGCGCGCTCGGCTGTGAGCGTCGACAGCGGCGCGATCGCCGGTGAGCGGTTGATGTGGATGCCCTTGAGCGGAATGCGTTCCTCGTCGGCGAGCTCGGCCTGCTTCGTGAACACGCGCCGGCGGATCTCCTCGACCGACGCGTCGAGCCAGTCCGACGGGTCGCGGCGCAGATCGTAGGCGATGATCTCGTTGCCGTTCTCCGGCGCGACGCTCAAGGGTACGACGACCGACGTGCAGCCGGCCGGCGAGCTGAACATGCCCGAGGTGTGCAGGACCGGCTCCATCTGACCGAGGTTGAGCATGCGGCGGACCTCTTCCTTCTTGCGAAGCTTGAAGTAGTAGCGGAAGAGCTTCCGGTTCACCCGGTGGACGAGCCTCGCCAGGCCGATTGTTGCGCGCACGTCGGAGAGCGCGTCGTGCGCCTGGTCGTGCTCGATCCCGTTCGCCTTTGCGAGTTCTTCGAGCCTGAAGACCGGGACTCCGCGGTCGTCGCGGAGCCACTCGATGCCGTCGGGGCGCAGGTCGTGGCACATCCGCATGAGGTCGAGAATGTCCCAGCGCGAATTGTTCTCCGCGTACTCCCGGCGATACGGATCGTAGAAGGTACGGTAGAAGAGCGCACGGACGAACTCGTCGTCAAAGCGGATGCTGTTGAAGCCCACCGTACAGGTGGCCGGCGTGATCATCTGTTCATGGACGATCCGCGCGAACTCCCGCTCGGCGACGCCTTGCTCCTGCACCGTCTGCGGCGTGATGCCGGTGATGAGGCACGCGTCCGGATGAGGCACGTAGTCAGGCGTGAGGCGGCAGTACGCGACAGTCGGCTCGCCGATCTCTTCGAACCGGTCGTCGGTACGGATGGAGGCGAACTGCGCAATGCGGTCCCACTGCGGGTGACGTCCGAAGGTTTCGAGGTCGTACCAGAGCAGCGTGAACGGCATGCGAAACTCTATCAGAGACCCCGGGTGCTCTCAAGCGCGGTCTCGATCACGTCCTCCGGATAGCCGATCAGCCGAAGCAGCTTGATCGCGTTGCGCGTCTGCACCACGCCGTCGTGGATCTTGTAGTCGAAGGTCAGCCCGTTCTCGTCGGCGCTGTCGGTGAAGTAGTGCAGCGAGTAGCGATCGGCGACCCCGCGTGCGATCGCCACGTCGTGCGTCGCCGCGATCGTGAGCGCCTTGCGGTCGGCGAGGTAGTGGAGGATCGCCACCGACGCGCTCTCGCGCTCGAGCGAGTTCGTCCCCGAGAGGAGCTCGTCGATCAACAGCAGCGTCGCCTCCCCGGTGCCGGTCTCCTCGATCATCGTGTAGATCCGCTCCGCCTCGTCGTAGTAGAAGCTCTTCCCCTCCTCGATGTCGTCGTGCTTCTCGATCGACGACATGATCCGGAACCGCGGCGCGCGGTAGGCCTTCGCGAAGGCGTAGCCTGTCGTCTGCGCAAAGAGCACGTTGATCCCGACCATCCGCAGAAAGGTCGACTTGCCCGCCATGTTCGTCCCGGTGACGATCGCGCCGGGCAGGTCGAGCGTGACCGTATTCGGGACCGCCCTGCCGATGAGCGGGTGGTAGGCGCCGTCGAGATGAATGCCGATGTCGGAAACCGGCGAGGCGGGTGCGTCACCGCCGCCGTCGTTGCCCGGTCGTGCCGGGTCCTCCGCTGCCGTTGTCGAAAGCTCGGCGTCGCACGTTCGACGCCGGCGCGCACGGTAGGAGGCGAGCGCAAAGAGCGCGTCGATCGACCCGATCCCCTGGTAGAGCGCGCGGTAGGCCTCTTCGTTCTTTGCGATCGTGCGCACGATCCGGTTGTACGCGATCAGGTCGATCTGGAAAAACATCTTCACGTAGAGGAAGACGACCTCGGTGATGTCGCCGCTCAGCGTGGGAGACGGGCTCGGCGCGCCGGTGAGCAGCCACGCGTACGCGCGTTTTGCGCCGCCGGTGTGCCTGCGCGCTTCGGGGAGGGCGTACCAATCGAGCCGTTTCGCGGCCTCGATCATCCGACTGAGCACCCGCAGCGCCGGGATGTGCACCGAGAGATGGCGCGCCTTGCGGTAGTAGACCCACATGTTGCTGAAGAAGGCGACCACGATCGCGATGATGCCCAGCGTGAGGTCGACCGCCGCGGTGGTGACGATCGCGGCGACCGAGAAGACGCACATGGCTATGAACACCGGGTACAGATCGTCGGGTTGCGCGCCGTCGCCCCACAGGAGCGTGGCCGGGTCGGCGTCGCGCTCCTCGCCGATCCGCGCGAGCGCCTGGGCGATCCGCAACCGCTCCCCGCTGTTCGTGGAGAAGAGCTCCATGAGCTCGGCGCGGTCGGCGAGCGCAGACTCCGGCGGCAGCGCGTGACGAAGCGTGCGGTAGAGCTCGTTGCGTCCCGCGATCGTGAAGCAGACATCGATCCGATCGTGGATCTCGTCCATGCCCAGGTCGTTCCACGTACGGTCGTCGACGAACCCGAGCCGCGGGTCGCGGGTGAGCCCGCCGTAGCGGTCGCGGTAAACCTCGAACTGCGTGTACGGCACGCGCTCTACGTTCGGCCCGTACGCCTTCCAGCGCTTCTTCGCAAGCATCCGAGCCTGCGCGATGGGAACCGCCCGGCGCAGGATCGCGTACACGGCCGCCGGGACGACCGCGGCGGCCATGAGCCAGTAGTACGAGGCGCCGAAGTTATAGCCGACGGTACCGAAGGCGGCGACGACCGCGAACGTCGCGAGGCCGAAGGTCGTGCGCAGAAACCTGAGGAAGCCGGGTCGCAGGCGAGCGAGACGAACGGAGATACTCATCGCCCCGAGAGTATCACCGATCGTTCCGGTTCGGCCACGGTGCTTGACAGTTTCGGCGAACGGGGCCACGATCGAGCGTACCCAATCACACGACAGGAGCTGGTATGGACGCATCACTGCGCAAGGAGATTCTCAATGCGTACGCGGACCTTCGCGTCACCGACGTGCGCGACGGCATGGACAATCTCATGCTGCACTACACCGGTTCGGTGGGGTCGGCGATCCGACCGCTCGAGCGCCGCCGGGCGTACGGCATCGCGCGCACCGCGCGCTACGTGGCGTACACGGGCACCGTCCCCGACCTCGGCGAGGAGGAGTACTGGCAGTGGTCCTCCATGTACTACCGCGACATCTGCCCGTACCCGTGGATCGACGACATCGAGGACGGCGACTTCGTCGTCATCGACATGTCGGGGCTCAATGTGGGTCTCATGGGATCGGACAATACGCTGAGCTGCATGCGCAAGGGGGCGTGCGGGATCGTGTGCGACGGAGGGGTGCGCGACACCGATGAGATCATCGCGCAGAGCGTGCCGTTCTGGTCGCGCTCGATCGCGCAGACGATGGTGCAGGGACGGCTACAGTTCGACGCGAAGGACGTCCCGGTGAGCATCGACGGGGCGTACGTGCGCCCGGGAGACGTGATCGTCGCCGATGGCGACGGGGTCATCGTCGTGCCGCAGGAGAAGGCGCTCGACGTGGCGCGCCTTGCGCACGCCGAGCACGATCGTGACAAGATGCGCCGCCGGGCGCACTACGAAGCGCTCGGCTGGAAGCCGGACGAGACGGTGTAGGTCGCGACGAGCGCCGCCCGGCGGGTGGTGGCCGCCGGCGGTCTCTCGCCCGCGTCAGGAGCCGCGCTGCGCGCCCCTCGTCGCGCGCGGCGCGAAGGCGTTGTTGCTGCCCTTCACCTCGCCCTCGAACCGCGAGCGATCCTTGCGGTGGTGGTGCGGAGTGTTCGGGTGACCGTCGTCCGCCTCGGGATCCTTGGGCTGGGCGCTCTCCGGCGCTTCGATGATCGGTTCATCATGCTTGACGCTGTCGTTGGCGTAACAGCAATGCTTATACTTCTTCCCGCTGCCGCATGGGCAGGGATCGTTCCGGCCGACCTTCATACGAACTCCTCGGGGCCAATTGTACGCCGCTCTGCGGTCGCAGACAACCACAGCGCAGGCGCCTCGCTTGCCGGTCCGCGCCGCGGCTGATAGCGTGCCCCCCGTGACGCTGATCATCGCCGCTGTCGCCTTCCTCTTTGCCGCCTTCGCGATCGGGTTGACCGGATACGGGTTCGGGCTCGTCGCGATGGGATTCCTTCCCTACGTGTTCTCCGTCGCGGAAGCGAACGCGATCGTCGTGCCGCTCGGCTGGCTCATCACGGTGACCGCGCTCGTCCCGCTGCGCAGACACGTCGACCTGCGCATGCTCTGGCCGCTCGCCCTCGGCGCGCTCGCCGGCGTGCCGCTCGGTGTGGTCTACCTCGTGCGGCTCGACGAGCGCGTCCTGCGTGCGTCGCTCGGCGCGATCATCCTGATCGCGCTCGCGGCGAGCCTCTACGTGGCCCGCCGGGAAACCCGTGAGGCCGCGGGGAAGAACGACCACCGCGGGGCGGGCGACACCACATCGGACTCGAAGACAAACCGAAGCGCCGCCGGCCGTCTGCTCGCGATCGGCGTAGGGGTGGTGAGCGGTTCGTTCGGAGGCGCCTTCTCGGTGAGCGGACCCCCGGTGGTCGTCTACATCAACGAGGTACGGCGCGAGAAGACCGCGATCAAGGCCAACCTGCTCGCGTACTTCGCCTTCCTCATCACGACGCGCATCCCGTATCTCGTGGCCGCGGACGTGTTGACGCCGGGTATCCTGCTCACCGCGGCGATGATGCTGCCGTCGGTGGCGCTCGGGCTGTGGCTCGGGACGCTGCTGCACAGTCGGCTCCCCTCCTCCATGGTCCGCTACTTCATCCAGGGGCTCCTCGCGTTTTCCGCCGCGCTGCTCATCGTCGGCGCGTGAGACCGGTGCGATCGGGCAGCGCGTGCACTCGACCGCTTTGAAAAGCCGGCGCACCGGCTATACACTGGAGCCATGGGTGAGCATCTGGACAAGGTACCGCAGCGGGTGCGCGAGCACGTCCGCCGTCTCGTCGAACCGGCGGGGCTCGGCGACGTGGAGAACGCGGAGGAGCTGCTCGCGCAGGGGTGGCTCGAGAAGCACGAGGCGTTCGAGCGCCACACCGCCGAGCGTGGGATGACGGTCGTCGACTCGTTCAACCGGTCGGAGACGACCGGCGCGCTCGTGATGACGTACTCGGGATCGATCGTCAGCATCGGTCCGGAGGTCGACGGCGAGCGCGATGTCGCCTACGCGAGCATCGGCGCGCGCCGCGACGTACCGCAGATGTCGGTGAAGCAGGACAGCCGCCTCGGCTCAGACATAACGACCGATGCGGTCGTCGAGTTCGAGGAAGGCCCCGTCCACAAGACGTCGCCGGTTTTCGCGATAGCCGTCTTCCAGAAGGCGCTGCCCGCGGCCAAGGAGAACGCCGCGCTCGTCGAGGTGACGCAGGTCCTCACCGAGCGATTCGTCGACATCAATAACGAGACGCTGCACGGATAGGCGATCACAGCATGGCACGGCTGCCCGACCAGATCGGCAAGTACGACGTCGTCGAGCGTATCGGTAAGGGCGGGATGGGCATGGTCTACAAGGCCAGGCACCCGACGCTCGATCGGTACGTGATTCTCAAGAAGCTCACGATCTCCGGTGACGCCGCGATCAGGGAGCGCTTCCGCCGTGAGGCGGAGATTATGATCGACTTCCGGACCGACTACGTCGTCGACGTCTACGACCATTTCAAGCAGGGCTCGAACGATTACATCGTGCTCGAGTACGTCGAAGGCATCGCGCTCGACGAGCTGCTCGAGAACGAGCGTTACCTGGACACCGACCTCGCGCTGCTCATCGCACGCGACTGCTTCCGCGGGCTCGACTACGTTCACGGCAAGGGCGTGGTGCACCGCGACGTGAAGCCGGGTAACGTCCTGATTGGTCGCGACGGGGCGGTCAAGCTGCTCGACTTCGGGATCGCCTCGCGAGTGACCGCTTTCGAAGACGAGCTCACGCGCGAGGGGATGACACTCGGCACCGTCGCCTACATCGCCCCCGAGCAGATCGAGCGCAGTCGCGACGTGGATCGCCGGGCCGATGTGTACTCAGCTGGAGCCATGCTCTACGAGATGGTCACCGGGCGGAAGGCGTTCTCGGGCGGCTTCAACCCGGAGACGGTCAACCGCATCCAGCGCGGCCGTTACCGCCGGCCGCGCCGTGTCAATCCGCGCGTATCTCCGCTCGCCTCCCGGGTCATCACCCGGTGCATGCGACGCAAACCCCGCCGTCGCTATCAGAGCGCGGGTGACGTGGTCCGGGTTCTCGACGCGTACTTCCGCCGACGCGGCGAGGCCGACCTGCGTGCGCGTCTCGCCGGGCTTGCAGGCGGCGAACCGGCAGCCCCGCCGGTTCGCCGTGCGCGCCGCCGCAGCCGGTGGCTGGTGACCGCGGCGGTCGTGGTCGTGCTCGTCGGCGCGGCAGTCGCCGGCTGGGCGACGGGGACGATTCAGCGGCTCGTTCTCGCGCACACGCACGCGCTGGCGCAGATCGAGGTGCGTCTCCGCAAGAGCGAGCGAACTGTCGGCGAGCATCTCGTCCGCGCCGAGCTCTTCCGGATCGTCGATGGCGCGCCGACGCCCGTTCCGGTGGCCTTCCCGCTCCTCCACGAGGCGGGTGGGCTCGAGACGCCCGACTTCGTCGTGCTGCGCTCGCGTCTGCTCACCCTCCCAGTCGGCCGCTACGAGGCGCACATTCGCGTGGAGGACTCGGCCACGCGCGAGACGCGGTCGCTCCTTCCGGTGGCGGTGGAAGCCTCGCCGCAGCTGCTCACCGCCCGCTGGGATCCCGCTCCCGACGACGAGCTCGACGTCGACGTCACGGTCAGCGACGCGGAGACCGGCAACCCGCTGCCGGAGGCGAAGCTCGAGCTCGAGCGCGAGGGCCGCTGGGTCGCGCTTGTGCGACGCGGCGAGGGGTGGGGGCTTCGACCCGCGAGCGCCGGCGGATCGACGGGCAGGGGCGCTGCCGATCCCCCCACGCCGAGCGCGGGCGTGGTCGTCGAGCCGGAGGGGGGCGATGACCACGCCAGGACCGACGAGACCGACCTCCTGTCGGGTCCGCTCTCCGGGCGTGCGCGCGTCGCCGATCGCGTGCGGCTCGTGCAGCCGGTGCGGTTCGCACCCGGCGAGGCGATCACGGTGCGCGCCTCGCATCCCGGTTACCTCGACGCGACCACGACGCTCTCGACCGACCGCAGTCTCGAGGCCGCGGTTCTGCGCGTCGCGCTCGTCCCGCGGCCGTCGACGCTGCTCATCAACAGCCGGGTCGACGGCGCGAAGCTCCTCGTCGACGGCGGCGATCGTTTTCGCGCGCCCGGTCCGGAGCCGGCGTTCGTCGACGCGCCGGATCTCCTCGATGGTGTGACCGAGGTCCGTCTCGTGCCGGGCGCTCACCGGATCGAGGTGCGCTCGGGCGACGCGCGCGACGCCGTCGATCTCCTGTTCGCGCCCGGCTCGCAAGCCGTGCTTCGCCTCGTCGAGCGTGCCGACGGCATCGACCTCATGATCGTGGAGGAACCGTAGATGAGTCTATTCACGCGCCGCGTCATCGTTCTGGTCGCGGGTCTCGCCGCGGGCCTCATCGCCTGGCCGCTCTCAGAGGCGCTGTTGGGCGTGCAGGCCGGCTTCCCGTCGTACCTTCTGTTCATCGTTGCGAGCGGGGCGGTCTACGGCGGCGTGTTCGGCCTGTCCTTCGGGACGGTCGAGGGAGTCGTCGGGGGCGTTTCGGCGCGGAAGTGGATCGGGCTCGCGGTCGGCGTGGTCATCGGGCTCGCCGGGGGCGCCGTAGGCGCGTTCGGCGGTCAGGCGATCTACCTCGCGATCGGGCAGTACCTGCTGCAGACCGGGGCCGACGCGGCTTCGGTCGGGCTGCCGCTCGCGCGGGGGCTCGGATGGGCGCTCATGGGAGCGATCATCGGTGCCGGCGAGGGCCTGCGGCTGCGCTCCGGGAAGCGGGCGCTGATCGGGGCGCTGGGCGGCTTCGTGGGCGGTCTCGCCGGCGGTCTCGTCGCCGAGTACGGGTCGCTCGCGCTCGCCGCGGCGTGGTGGACGCGCGCCGTGGGAGCCGTCGTGCTGGGGCTCTTCCTGGCCGCCGGGTTCGCGATCATCGAGCGCGGCTTTCTCCTCGGCTCGCTCGTGCTCGTGACCGGGACGCTGCGCGGGCGCGAGTATCCGGTACCGCCGGGGCGCACGACGATCGGCAGCGGTCTCGGCGACACGATCTCGCTTGCTCCGTACCCGAGGATTGCCGAGCGACACGCGGTGCTCACCGGTGACCGCCACGGCATCCGCATCGAGCGGAGCAGCGACGAGGTGGAGCTCCGCGTGAACGAGGAGCCGGTCGAGCGCGCGACGCTCAAGTACGACGACGTGATCGACGTGGGCTCGGCCAGATTCTTTCTGAAGACGCCGTGAGGAGGATGAGATGACGATGGGACGCACCGGACGGACGGCAGTCACGCTCATGATCGCGCTCACCGTCGCGGCGAGCGCCGCGGCGCAACGGTTGTCGATCGGGCAGGTCGATACCGGACGGTTGCTGATCGGCCAGCGGGTCGATCTGTTCGTGTCGATCGATACCCCCGACGACGCCGAACCGAGGCTCGATGAGCTCTCGGTCTACGAGTCGGCCGACGGATCGGTGTATCGGGAGGTCGGCGCGATCTACGACCTCGTCTCGGTCCGCAGCCTCGACGCACCGCTTGCCTTCTACGTGCTCGTCGACAACTCGGGGAGCATGTACGAGGAGACGGTGCCCGGCAGCGACGACGTGCGGCGGATCGACGCCGCGCGGGACGCCATTCGCGATTTCGCGAACAGCATCACGAACGAGCGTGACCGCATCGGGCTCGCGGTGTTCAACACCGGTTACCGTGAGCTCACGCCGCCGAGCACGGACAAGGCGGAGGTGGGAGAGCTGCTTGCGACGATCGAACAGCCTGCCCGCGAGGGGGCCTATACCGAGCTCTACGCCGCGCTCGTCGCCGCCGCCTCCGACGCGACTGCGGTCGGCAGGCGCACCGTCGTCGTGCTGTCTGACGGGGAGAACTATCCGTATTCCGTCTACGAGAACGATCCGCACCCGGTCCACGGCGAGCGGCTCTACGCCCATGAGGATGCCATCGAGGCGTTTCAGCGCGAGGGCCTGAGCCTCTTCGCGATCCACTACGGCGATCGCGAGGATCCCAATCTCGGTGTTATCGCCGAGCGCACCGGTGGCGCAGTCTACCGGGCTCGGGGACCGGAGGAGCTCGCGCAGGTCTACCGCGAGATCCGTTCGGAACTCCTCGACGAGTACCGACTCTCCTACCGTGCGACGACGATCCCGGCCGAACGGCGGTTCGTGCGGGTCGTCTACGAGCGCGGCGACACAACGCTCACCGCCGAACGCCCGTACTTCGCGAACACGCTGTTCGGCGGTGCGGGCGAGGCCGCGCCGGGGGTCCTGCTCGGTTCGCTCATCGTCGGACTCGTGTTGCTCGCCGCATTGCTCGTGCTCGTTATCCGGGGCGGGTCGAAGCAGACCAGCCTCGTCGTCCTCGACAGCGGCGGTGCGAAGGGGCTCGAGAAGACCGTGGCGCTCGGCGGTGGGGACACCGTGATCGGCGCGAGCCCGGAGGCCGACGTCACGATCGCCGACAGCCCCTCGGTCGGTGATCGTCACGCGGTCGTCACCTACGAGGAGAAGAGCTCGCAGTACACGATCGTGAGCGACGCGCCGGTTCGCGTGAACAACCAGCGCACGACGAAGCGGGCGCTGAAACCCGGCGACGTCATCAACGTTGAGGGGACCATCTTCGCGTTCGACGAGCCGGACGAGGACGACAGCCCGGGCACGAAACGCGAGTAGACCCGAGCCGCTACCCGGCGGCGTTACGTGCGGCACCGCGGTTTCGGGGCGGCGGCTGAGCCGGCTACGGCTGGGCGGCGTGCTCGTCGATCGTTTCCACGATCGTCACGTAGGCGGTGTCGTCGAGCACGCCTTCATCGCGCAGCCAGTCTATGCGCTTACGTTCGAGGGTCGCCGGTCGGTCGACATCGATGCGCGCGTAGCGGTCGAGCAGGTACGCGTCCCGCCGGGCGAATAGCCGCGAGCGGAAGTGTTCGTACGCGACGCGGTCGGGTCGATTGTGCAACAGCCGGAATACGCGGCCGTCGGCCAGCGGGAAGACCTCGTACTCGACTCCGGTGAATCGGAAGACGAGGTAGCAGCCGCCCCCGAGCGTCGCCCAGAGGATCCCGAGCCGCGCGTCCAGCTCGACGAGGAATCCGAGGCCGATGGTGATCAGCGCGAGCATGCCGAAGTAGATCGCCGCGTTGCGGAAGAACGGATTCGAACGGGTGAACAGGCTCGTCTTGCGACTCAGCAACTCGAAGGGGACCGTCGCCGAACCGTCGCCGCGGGCGGTTTCCGACGAGTAGTGGAGTTCGGTTCTGCGTAGCTCGACACGGTACGACTCCTTTCCGCGCTGCTGTTCGAGGACCTCGGCTTCGCTCACGCATCGCCTCCACGTGGTTTCGCGCGTCGGGCGGTGAACGCTCGTACCGGCGGCAGCGCGAGCAGCAGCACCGCCCCGGCGAGGAACGCCACCGGTATCAGCGCGTACTCGGTCGACAAGACGGTCGGTGGCAGGGCGCCGGTGATTACCGCGAGCGCGAGGGGGAGGAGGTCGAGCAGGCCTCCTGTACCCAGCGCGGCTGCGAACGCTACCCGCGCCACGATACTGCGCCGGACGAG
Source organism: uncultured Spirochaetaceae bacterium (assembly GCA_964625715.1). GTDB lineage: Bacteria > Spirochaetota > Spirochaetia > DSM-27196 > SLST01 > SLST01. The sequence continues at coordinate 13,627 of CAZVEF010000052.1, forward strand.
GAGGGCGGTCAGTCCGGAGAAGAGCACGAGGCGAACCGTATCGAGCACGATGCGCTCGGGGAGGCCGGCGAGGATCGATCGAAGGAGAAGCGATGCTGCAAGGAAGATCGCGCCACCACCGATCGCGTACGACCAGAGCTTGCCGTGTTGTCGGAGCGCCGCCTGGAGCCGCGCGAAGCGAACCGGGTCCACCCATCGGGGCAGCCGACGGGAGCGCCTACCCGAGTCTTGCGTGGGGGCGGGCATCCGGACGTAGGGAGGGTTCTCCCGGAAGGCCGCGCCCTCGTAGACGCGGAGCGGCGGCGGATTCGGCATCTCGGTGTCGCTGCGCTCGACGAGCTGCGGATAGATGCCGTACGGCTGTTCGGGGCCGACCATCGCGTCTACGAGAATCATGCGCTTGACCCGGACCGGCAGCGAGGCGCTCGCCTCGAGCTCGACCGAGTCTCCGGGAACGAGGGTCAGGTTCACGGCGACCGGGTGCCTGTAGTTCGGGATACCGGTGCCGAGGTGCCGGCGCTGGATGGCGGCGGTGCCGAGCACTGAATCGGAGCCTTCGGCGACGTAGAGCAGCTCGCCGTTGCCGTGGCGCGTGACGGTAGCCGGGACGACATGCAGCTCCGGATCCTTCGGGTCGTCGTCGGTCTGCGCGTACTGGTACAGCATCGTGAGGCCCGACTGGATAGGCACCGTGACGGGGTGGTCGTACGGGTTGGTAAGCGTATAGGTGACCGTGACCGAAGGGCGCTCGTCCTCACGCGAGACGAGGATCGACTCGACGTGCTTTCTGACGACCTGGCCGTCTACCGAAATGGGAGTGTAGTACCAACGTTCTCCGCGCCGCATCTCTGGGTATAGCTTTCCACGCCTCCGGCGCTCGGGTCAACGGCTATTCGCCTGCATCGGGCCGTCCATCGCATCTGCGGCCATCGCGAAGACGTGATATCGCCTTGCGAGCCCGGAGCGGCGCATGACTGTGCGTACGAGACGCTCGACGTGCGCAGAGTCGCCGAGCACCCCCTTGCGCTCGGGCTGGATGTGAAGTGTGTCCTCGAGCAGCCCCCACCGGACGGCTCCCGACTTCGTCTCGATCGTGCTCGAGCCGGCCGGCGTCGGCGGCGACAATCTTACCTGCAGGATCGCTGCGCGCGGTTCTCCGTTCATGCTCTCTCCCTTTCGCACGCACGCAGTGTACTCGTGGCCCTGTGCGCGGTCTGTCGGAGGATGTCGAGAGTTGTTGTAGGACGAATGCTGACACGCTTACGGATTTGATACTGGTGCCGAAATTGTTGTTTGAGTACCGCGATTGTGTGGATGTGGCGAAAGGGCTCCCGTGGGGGGCGACGAGCCAGCCAGCCTTGTTACTCAGGCA
>CAZVEF010000053.1:0-14815 GCA_964625715.1 uncultured Spirochaetaceae bacterium
TCGTGCTCGAGGAGTACGAACACGCGAGGCGGCGCGGCGCGGAGATCCTCTGCGAAGTCCTCGCGTGCGGCATGTCCGGAGACGCGTTCCACTTCGTGCAGCCCGACCCTGAGGGCAGAGGAGCCGCCGCCTCGATGCGGATGGCCGTCGAGCAGGCGCAGATCCCGACCGATCGGATCGGCTACATCAACACCCACGGCACAGGGACGCCCGCCGGCGACGTCGCCGAGCTCAACGGCATCTACGATTTGGTACGGACGAGCGTCGAGGCGACCCACGTGAGCTCGACGAAGTCGTACCACGGGCACGTCCTCGGAGCGACCGCGGGCGTCGAGGCGATTATCACCATCCACGCCCTGCGGAACGGGCTCGTCCCGGCGAATCTCAACATCGAGACGCTCGACCCCGCCTGCCCGCCCGTTCAGCTTCCGACCGAGCACGTGGAGAAGGAAATCGACGTGGCGATCTCGAACTCGTTCGGCTTCGGCGGCCACAACTCGAGCCTGACGCTGGGACGAGTGTAGGCGGGGACGGCGTCGCGCGCGCCGCGCAACTATGCGCCCCCGCGCCCCGCGCAACTACGACCCCGCGCCCCGGAAGCGACCGTAGCTTACCGACCGGACGCGCTCTTGCCGCCGAAGAGGCTCCGCAGCCACCCGCCGCGGCGCTTCCGTGCGGAGGTGCCGCTGCCGCCGGCGCGTCCGCTGCCCACGCGACGCGCGCCCGCCTGCTGCTGATCGCCCGTGTCCGGCAACCGGCGAGGCGCTTGCGACGCGGCCGACGCGAGCGCCTCCATCTGCTTCTCGCGCGCCTTCAGCGTCTCGTCCTTCGACTTCATCGACTGCTCCTGGCTCTTCAGGCGTTCCTTCTGCATCGCGAGCTTCTCGCGGCGGGTTCGGGCGAGGTAGCTCGAGACGTAGAGGACCAAGGAATAGAGCGCACCGGCGACGAACGCGAGCATAGCGATGACGACGACCGGCACGTTCTCGACCTGCCAGCCGAAGAGATTGAAGCCGGTCGTCGTCCCCGCGTTCATCACCATGACGACGGCGAGAACGACGAGGCTGATGATGCTGAAGATGATCCGACCCATCAGAGAATCACAGTGGCCGGAAAGAGGAAGTGCAGCAGCCCCACCAGGAGCCCGGCAAGCCCGATAGGATCGCGGTACTCGACGAGCATCTGCGTCCGCGAACGGGGAAACTCCGGATCGCGCTCGCCGGGACGGTGCTGCTGCGCGAGCAGCAGCACCCCACCCGTCACGATACCGGCGACCGCCGGGAGCAGGTCACCGACTACCGCCACGCCGTCGCCGGGCGCCCGCACGAAGAACTTGAGGATGCCGATCGCGAGCGCGAGCACCCCCACCGTCGTCGCGACCGAGCGTCGCTCGGCGAGATCGGAGAGCGCCGCGAACGACGCTATGCGTTCGGTCAGGAAACCGGACGCGGCGAGCGCGCCCGCGAGGATGAGAGAGAGCACGCTCAAGAGGTAGAACTGGACCATGGGACCTCCATCCGGGCGGGGCTCTGCGTCTCCGCCTCTTCTTTCTTCAATATAGAGAATCACCGAGCGCGTCGACAGGTATCGTTCCTCGCTTCACTCGAGCTCCGTGATGTCTTTCTCGGTAAACAGGTACGTACGAAGCTCTTCGTCCCAGCCCGGCATCTCGCGGCGCAGCCACTCGAGCGTCATGCACGCGTGCTCGATCTCCTCGTCGCGGTTGTGCGCGAGAACCGCCTTGAGCTGTTCGTCCCCGGTGACGTCGACGCGCTGCTGGTACCAGTCGATCGCCTCGATTTCTTCGCGCAGGCTGTGCAACGCGCGCACGAAGTCCTTCGTCCGATCGGATAGCTCCCCCGGCTTCTCGTGATAGTCTGACATATCGCCTCCTCCCCGTATGGTCACAGGAAGGCGCCGAAAGCGCAAGTGCCGGAAGCCGCCCCGGGCGCTCCGCCGGGGCCCCCTCTACTCGTCCTCGCGCCGCTCCTCGATCCGGTCCCGGACCCGCTCCATGAAGTCGAACGGGGTCTCGCCCCCGTTGCGCAGCGCGAAGAGCTTGAGCACGCGCCGTACCTCCGCTACGCGCTCGCGCATCAGGCGGCGATCGTTGTTCACGGTGCGGTAGAGCTCGGCACCGGTCACCCCGGGCTCGATCTCCACGGTCGAGACGAACTCGCGCACGTACGGCGCCATCGCATCGAGCCGTGCCATCACCGGCTCGAGCCGGAACAGGGCGATCCGGACGCTGCGCAGCGCAGCGACGAGCTCGCGTCGCTCGCGCAACGATCGTGCACGGGGACGCACGCCGCGCCGCGCCTCCTCGGTCCACTCGTCGATGAGATCCCGATGGCTCATGAGATCGGCGTAGGCGGTGACGAAATCCTCGCGCGCGCTGAGGTAGCGCCGGCCGTGGAACGAGAGGATCCGCGGCGCGTTGTCGATGAAGCGCTCGAGCCGCTCGGCACGCCACTCCCGCCGGAACGCGGCGAGCTGCGCGCGTTCGTAGCGGACGCTACGGAAGAGCGACGACGCCTCGTCCACCTCCACCGCTTCGCCCGGACTCGCGAACAGCGAGCGGCCGGTCGGATCGGTCACCTCGACGAGCCCCTCCTCGGTCGTGACGAGGAGCTCGCCGCCGGGGGCCCCGCTCACGTCGAACACGGTTCCCCGGACACCCATGATCGCGGCGGGCGTGCGGATCTCGAAGCGCGAGCGTCCGGTGAGCCTTCGCGCCGTGACGCTCACCGATCCGGCGATGAGCTCGATCGCGCCGGTCTGCTCGGTGCGCAGGCTCGAGAGCTCGACGGCAAAGTGCGTGTCCGGCTCAACGCTCACCGAGGCGTCGACGCCCGTCGCGGGATCGAAGTCGATCTCGAGCGCGCTGCGCTCGTCGGTCCGCACGACGTCGAAGTTCTCGATCCGGAACCCGAAGTCGATCTCCTCGTAGACATCGGTGCCCTCCCGGACGATCTCGGGAAAACCCTCGACGTAGCTGACGGTACCCACCCCGTCGTCGGCGAACCCCGCGGCTGCCGCGGCAACGAGCAGGAACCAGATGATAGCGCGCCTCATGAGACCTCCCGGATTGAATATAGCACGCCCGCTCGAGCGATGCGGGCACCGGTCGTTGCAGGCGCCGGAGGTGCCGGCGCTCGAGGTCATCCACCTCCTGGACACGAACGAGATGCATCTCCTCGGGCGGGACGGCAACGAGGACCACGTTCCGCCGGCGGGCAAGCTCACGGTGGCCCGCCGGATCGTGGAGGCGATCGCCCGCCGGATGGGCTCCGGTTGACAGGAGCCGGGGCCGACCGTAGGATGCGGCAACCATGAAGGTTGCGATCGTAGGGTGCGGCACCGTAGGCGGTGCGACGGCTCGGCACATTCAGGGCAGCTCGGATCTCATAGAACGGCGGTACGGCGTGCGGCTCGAGCTCGCCGCGGTCGTCGACAAGAACCTCGACCACGCGCGGGCTATCGGAGTGCCGGAGGAGGTCCTGGGCGAGGACCTCGACGAGGTGCTCGCGCGCGCAGAGGTGGACGTGGTCGTGGAGCTCGTCGGCGGGATCGACGTCGCGCGCGCGATCATCGTCCGTGCGCTCGAGTCGGGCAAGCACGTGGTCACCGCGAACAAGGCGCTGCTCGCCCACCACGGCGAGCAGCTCTTCGCGATCGCGCACGAGGCAGGACGCGCGCTCGCCTTCGAGGCGAGCTGCGGCGGCGGCATCCCGCTGATCCGGGCGCTCACCGACGGGCTCGCGGGGAACCGGATCGACGCGATCTACGGCATCGTCAACGGCACCTGCAACTACATCCTCACCGAGATGATCCGCCGGTCGATCTCCTACCACGAGGCGCTCGCCGAGGCGCAGCGCGACGGGCTCGCCGAGGCCGATCCGACGCTCGACGTGGGCGGGTTCGACAGCGCTCACAAGATCGCGCTCATGGCCTCGCTCGCCTTCGGCGCACGGGTGGACTACGAGGCGATCCCGGTGGAGGGAATCGATTCGCTCGACCTGCTCGACGTGAGCTGGGCGACGAGACTCGGCTACGTGACCAAGCTCCTCGCGATCGCCGAGCGAGGCGACGAGGGAATCTCGCTGCGCGTTCGACCCTGTTTCGTCCACGCCGAGCATCCGCTCGCGTGGGTGGGCGGACCGTTCAACGCGATCAGCGTCTACGGCTACCCCACCGGTCACACGATGTACTACGGTCGCGGTGCCGGCGGCTCGGCCACCTCCGGCGCGATCGTCGCCGATCTCGTGTCGATCGCTACGGGTGCGCTGGACGCGTTCTTCGCGGGAACACGCTTCTGGCCCGATCGGACCGAACCTGCCCGGCAGAACGCCCCGGGCACGATCCGCGGCCGCTACTACGTGCGCGCGCTCGTACAGGATCGGCCCGGCGTCCTCGCGGAGATGACCACCCGGTTCGCCAGGCACGGCATCAGTATCGCGAGCGTCCACCAGGACGAGCTCGGCGACGATACGCACCAGCTCGCGCCGGTGGTCGTCGTGACGCACGGGGCGAGCGAGGACGACGTTCGCGCGGCGGTCGACGAGATCGACGCGATGCCGCAGACGAGCGGCGCGTGCGCGGTGATCTCGATCATCGACGAGCCCGACGAAGAGCTCATCGAACCGTAGCGCGCCGGGGAGGAATGATAGCCATGAAGATCGTCTCGTATACCGTCGACCCGAAGATACCCGAGGCGCTGCAGCCGCTCAAGGAGCTCGCGAGCAACCTCTGGCTGAGCTGGAACTTCGACGCCGTCATGCTGTTCATTCGGCTCGACTACGACCTGTGGATGGAGTCGCACCAGAACCCGGCACGGCTGCTGGGAATGGTAGACCAGCAACGCTACGAGGAGCTCGCCGCCGACGACTCGTACCTCGCGGCGCTGGATCGCGTCTACGAGAGGTTCCTCGCGTACCGCAAGGGCGAGACCTGGTACACCGGCGAGACGAAGAACGTGGTCGCCTACTTCTCGATGGAATACGGGCTGGACGTGAGTCTGCCCATCTACTCCGGCGGCCTGGGCGTGCTCTCCGGCGACCACCTGAAGACGAGCTCCGACCTGGGGCTTCCGCTCGTGGGCGTGGGCCTGCTCTACCGGCAGGGCTACTTCCAGCAGTACCTCAACGCCGACGGCTACCAGCAGGAGAGCTATCCGGAGAACGACTGGTACAACATGCCGGTCGCGATCTGCCGCGACGACGGGGGTGCGCCGATCAAGATAAGCGTCCGGATCGGCGAGGCGACGGTCGCCGCCCAGATCTGGGAGGTCAGGATCGGTCGGACGTCGCTTTACCTCCTCGACACGAACATCGCCGACAATGCCGAAGATCTGCGGGCGATCACCTCCACGCTCTACGGCGGGACAAAGGAGACGCGCATCCGGCAGGAGATCCTGCTGGGGATCGGCGGGATCCGGGCGCTGCGCGCGCTCGGCATCAACCCGGCCGTCGCGCACATGAACGAGGGACACTCGGCGTTTCTCGCGATCGAACGGATCCGCGAGCACGTCGCGCAGCACGGTCTCACCGTGGACGAGGCGATCGAGGCCATCCGCCCTACGAGCATCTTCACCACGCATACGCCGGTGCCCGCCGGCAACGAGCGGTTCACGCCGGAGCTTGTGCAGAAGTACTTCTCCAGCATTACCGGGGATCTGGAGATCGACTTTCACGACTTCATGGCGCTCGGTCGCGAGAATCCCGACGACGAGCTCGAGCATTTCTGCATGACCGTGCTCGCGATCAGGCTCTCCGCCTACAACAACGCCGTGAGCGCTCTGCACGGCGAGGTGAGCCGCGACATGTGGAAGAACCTCTGGCCGGGCCTGCCGACCGAGGAAGTGCCCATCACGAGCATCACCAACGGGGTCCACATCCGCACGTGGCTCAGTCACGACATGCAGGATCTGCTCGACCGCTACTTCGGCCCGCGCTTCTACGACGATCCGACCTATCTGGACATCTGGGATCGGATCGACCGGGTGAGCGACGAGGAGTTGTGGCGGACCCACGAGCGGCGCAAGGAACGCCTCGTCGCGTTTGCGCGCGAGCGGCTCCACCGGCAGTACCGCACCCGCGGCGTCTCAGGAAGTCAGCTCACGACCGCAGGCGAGGTCCTCTCGCCGTACGCGTTCACGATCAGCTTCGCGCGCCGGTTCGCCACGTACAAGCGCGCGACGCTGCTCTTCCGCGACAAGGAGCGGCTCTACCGGTTGCTCACGAACACCGAGCTTCCGGTGCAGATCATCTTCAGCGGCAAGGCGCACCCGCACGACGTCCCCGGCAAGAACCTCATCAAGGACATCTACCACTTCGCCCAACAGCCCGAGATCAGGCGGAAGCTCGTCTTCCTGGAGAACTACGACATTGGCGTTGCGAAGTACCTCGTCAGCGGCAGCGACCTCTGGCTCAACACGCCGCGGCGCCCCATGGAGGCGAGCGGAACGAGCGGTATGAAGGCGGCGATCAACGGCGTGCTGAATTGCTCCATCCTCGACGGCTGGTGGGCCGAAGGGTACCAGCCGTCGCTGGGGTGGGCGATCGGCAGCGGCGAGCGCTACGAGGACGAGGAGCAGCAGGACGAGATCGAGAGCAAGCTGCTCTACGACCTGCTCGAACGTGAGATCGTCCCCCGGTACTACGACCGCGGCCGCGACGGCCTGCCGCGCGACTGGATCGGCATGATGAAGTCGAGCATGCGCGAACTCGGCCCGCAGTTCGCGAGCCACCGCATGCTCATGGAGTACGCCGACCGGCTCTACATCCCCGCGCTCGAGAGCGCGAAGCGAATCGAATCGACCTCGTACGCCGGCGCAAAGGACCTCGCCGCGTACCTGAAACGGCTCGACGCCGCGTGGTCCGACCTCCAGGTCGTCGAGACCCCGACGATTCCCGACCGGACGCTCAAGGTGGGCGATTCGATGGAGCTCAGCGCGAGGGTACGGATGGACGGCCTGGAGCCCGACGAGGTCGCCGTGGAGCTCTACTACGGACCCATGAAGAGCACCGGCGAGATCGGCAGCCCGTCCTCGGTGCCCATGGAGCACACGAAGACGGAGAAGGACGGGGTCCACGTCTTCACCGCGACGATCGAGCTCGGCTACGCCGGACGGCAGGGTCTCGCGGTGCGCGTTGTGCCGAGGCACGACGAGCTCGCCCAGCGCTTCGTGCCCGGCTACGTCGTGTGGGGCTGAGCCGGCCGCCGGGCGGAGAGCGGGCGGCCGCCCGCGCCTACAGCGCCAGCCAGGGGTCGAGCAGCACGAAGACGATCACGACGAGGATCGCCGGGATGTAGTCGGCGGTTTTGATGTGCTTGAGCTCCAGCAGGTTGATCCCGATCATGAGGATCAACGCTCCGCCCACCGCGGTGATCTCGCTCAGCATGAGCTCGCTCAACCACGGGCTGAGCGATCCGGCGAGCAGCGTCAACCCTCCCTGGTAGACGAGAACGACGATCGCGCTGAACGCGACCCCGATGCCCATGGAGGCAGCGAGCAGGATCGACATGGACCCGTCCATGACCGACTTCGTGAGGAGCAACTGGTAGTCGCCCTCCACGCCGGCCCGGAAGCTGCCCAGAATCGCCATGGCGCCTACGCAGTAGAGCACGGACGCGCGGAGAAACCCGTACGCGAACTCGCTGCCGGAGCTGGAGCGCCGAAACCGTTGACGCAGGAGCTCGCCGAGCCTGAGGATGCCGTCTTCGACGCCCCACCACGAGCCGAGTATCCCGCCGAGAACGACGGCGAGCGCCAGGTAGAGCACGCGCTGCATCTCCAGCGCCATAGACATGCCAATAACGAGCGTAATGATCCCCACACCCGAGTACAGCACCTCTCGGACCCGATCACCGATCCGACGATTGAGGATCAGGCCGATCAGCGAACCGGCGATCACCGCCGCGGCGTTGATGATGGTGGCGATCATGCAGGCGAGTGTAGCGGCGGCCGGCCCTAAACTCAAGTGCCGTTCCGATCGATGTTTATAGTGAACGGACGAGGAGGACATCGTGAGCCGGACGGCACAGGCGGAATCAGGCACCGGGACGAAGCGGAAGATCTACTGCGCGAACTGCAAGAACTGCAAACTGGTGCCTTCGCCGGTGGACGACGACACGCGCTACGTGCTCCGCGTTCGCTGCGCCGCCGGGAAGTGGCGCAAGCGACTGGGCGGTGAGAAGCTCTACAAGTACTTCACCGTCATCCGCCGCAGCATGGAGGACTGCGACTCGTACGAGCCCATGGGCGACGAGGACGAGTTCCTTCAGGATCTCAAGCGGAACCTTCCGATCAACGACGAGGTCTACGAGTCCGACGCGGTACCGAACCCGCAGGACTCGTAGCCCGCGCTCACCGCAAGCGCCGCCACGGCGTTGATACGACGCACGTGGGGGTGTACACTGCTGGGCAATGAAACGACTCAGCTTCATCGCCGTGGCGGCCGTGGTTCTGCTCGGCTGCCGGACCGTTCCTACCGAAATACCCGAGGACCTCACGCAGGCTGAGCTCATCCAGCTCGCCCAGGGAGCGACCGAGCAGGAGAACTGGGAGGCGGCGCAGGCGTACTACCGCGCCATCGTCGACCGGTATCCCGACGACCGCGCTGCGATCGCCACGGCGCGGTACGAGATCGCGTTCATCGAGTACAAGCGAGGCAACTTCGACGAAGCCGAGCGCCGGTTTGATGAGCTTCTCGGTATGTACGACGTCGAACGCGAGGAGCTCCCTGCCTGGCCGCGCGTGCTCGCCAACCGCGTCCTCGAGAAGATGGAAGACGAGCGCGAGCGTGCCGCCGCCGCGGAAGCGACCGCCGACCCGGCAGCTACTGCGGAAGAATGATGGTGTGAATCCTCACGCCGCGACGCTCGGCCTCTGCCTGGACGAGCTCGCGCGTCACCGCTCCCCGCGGATGCGGGTGCGGGGGGGCGTCGCCCACGAGGACGACGTGCCGCTCGTCGGCGGTCCACACGTAGCGCGTCACCGCCGCGTAGAGCGCCTCGTAGACCGCCTCCGGGATGTCGCGGCCGCCGGCGACGCGCACCGTGTCGATCGCACGCTGCACGAAGGCGAAATCGTCTTGAAAGTCGAACCGCCGCGTGAGGTACTCCTCCATGTAGTCGCGGTAGTAGACGAGCCCCACGCGTAGCGACTCGCTGCCCTCCACGAACTCCTCGAGCATGGGGACGAGGCTCGCCTGCAGGTGCGGCACGTTGTCCTCCATGCTCTGCGTCGTGTCGAGCGCGAGCACGAGATCGACCGACCTGCCTTGCGCCCCGGCGATGATCCGTTCGATCGTGTCCACGACGTCCTCGTCGGTCTCACTTTCCACCGCATCACCGCCGTTCTCCTCGGCGATCTCGCGCAGCCGATCGACCGCCTCCGGCATGTACTCGGGTGTTTCGGTGACGCGCTCGCGCTGCGAGACGCGCAGGATGAAGGGGTTGTCGCGGTAGCCTCCGGAGTAGTCGGCGTAGGGCTTCTCGAAGGCCCGGATGCTCAGGTAGGTTCCGTCGAGAACCTGGAGCTCGCCGCTTCGACTCCACTCGTAGCCGTAGACCACGACGTAGGGGATGAAGATACGGTACGCCTCGCCGAACTCCTCGTCGGCCACCGGCGTGGAATCCACGAGCGAGTAGACCCCGTCGACGTCAAGGAACTCGCCGTCGAGTACGCGTCGCTCGTCGCCGTTCTCCGGATGCCAGGCGGGATTCCGGTAAGCGTAGGTCGCGACCTCATGATCGGACCGCTCGGTCGATTCGGTCAACAGGATCGAGCCGAGCCCCTCGCGGTTGCGAACGTGAAGGTAGTAGCCCCCTTCGATCGTCTGGTCGATCCGGACGTCCTCCGGCTGAAGCGACAGGGCCGATGTCGTCCGTTCCGGGCTGCCGGCCGGTTCGCGTTCGGGTGCCGCACCGCTCGTCGCCGCCGTGTGCGCCGCATCGTCCGGGCCGTCCACCTGCGCGACGGTCGCGGCAGGCGCGCCGAGCAGGAGCAGCAATCCGAGTGCGAGCACCGCGAAACCGAGCCTTCCCTGTGCCATCGGTCCTAGTATCGGCGAGAAGCTACAGCTCGATTACCGCGGGGAAAATCGGCTCACGGTCGGGCACCCGAACGCCCTCGAGGCTCTCGAAGAGCAGGTGCCGTGTGATGAAGCGGTCGACGAAGATGCACAGCGTGACGTCCGGCGGAAGCTCGCCCGCGGCAACCTCCACGAGGAGCGACCATCCGGCGTCGGACTCGTGGTAGACGAGACCGTCGGACGCCCGCAGCGCCCGCTCCCGACACTCGGTCGGGGTCCACGTCGCCGGACGCTCGAGCGGCGCGTCTACGTACAGGACGTCGACGACCGCCTCGGCGACCCGGTAGCGACCGTACCAGTGGGGAGTCACATCGGGGGCGAGCGCGTCGATGCCGCGGCGCCGCTCGGGTCCGATCTCGAGCACGGCGGTGCGCGCGAAGTCGGGTACCTGCTCAGTCGTCTGCGCCGCGGCAGGCGGCGCGGAATACGGCCCGGCGAGCGCCACCGCGCAGAGCGCGAGCACGAGCGGCCGGCGTCTGATCGGCCTACTCGACGGTAACACTCTTCGCGAGGTTGCGCGGCTGGTCCACGTTGCGGCCGAGCTCGAGCGCTGTGTAGTAGGCGAAGAGCTGCAGCGGCACGACCATGAGGTACGGGTAGATGAGCTCGTGCGCGTGAGGAACGAAGAAGACGTCGTCGGCGATTCTCGCGACCTCCTTGTCGCCGTCCACCGTGATCGCGATCACCTTGCCGGAGCGCGCCTTGACCTCCTTCATGTTGGAGATGACCTTGTCCCGCAGTCCGTCGTCCGGCACGAGGAAGACGCTCGGCGTGACCTCGTTGATGAGTGCGATGGGCCCGTGCTTGATCTCCGCCGCGCTGTAGCCTTCGGCGTGGATGTAGCTGATCTCCTTGAGCTTGAGCGCGCCCTCGAGCGCGACCGGATAGTTGATGCCCCGACCGAGAAAGAGGAAGTCCTCCGCCTTCGCGTACGCGCGCGCGAGCGGGATGAGCGCCTCGCGCCGGTCGAGCACCTCCTGCACGAGCTCGGGCACCCTCTCGAGGTCCTCGATGAAGCCGAGTCCGCTCTCGATCCCCATGTGCCGCATCCGGGCCATCATCAACGCGTAGAGGTAGAAGGCGGTGAGCTGGCTCGTGAACGCCTTCGTGCTCGCCACGGCGATCTCCGGGCCGGAGTGGATATACACCCCGCCGTCGCTCTCGCGCGGGATCGTGCTTCCCACGACGTTACAGATACCGAGGACCCGCGCGCCCTTGCGCTGCAACTCGCGCATCGCGTAGAGCGTGTCGGCGGTCTCGCCCGACTGGGAGACGCCGAAGTAGACCGTGTTGCGCTCGACGATGGGGTTGCGGTAGCGCAGTTCGCTCGCGAGCTCGGCGGTCGCGGGAATGCGCGCCACGCTCTCCAGCAGGTACGCCCCCACCTGCCCGGCGTAGAAGCTCGTACCGGCGGCGATGATCTTCACGCGCTCGACGTTCAACAGCTCCTGGCGGGTCATGTTCAGCCCGCCCAGGTGGCCGGTCGCGTACTCCAGATCGATGCGACCCTGCATCGCGCGGTTGATCGACTCCGGCTGCTCGAGGATCTCCTTCTCCATGTAGTGGGCGTAACCCTCTTTCTCGATCTCCTCGAGCTCCCAGCTGATGAAGTCGATCTTCTTGTCGACCTGGCGGTCCTTGAGGTCGGTCGTGTGACAGGTGTCCGCGGTGAGCGTCACCACCTCGCCGTCTTCCAGGTAGATCACCTGCTTCGTGTGCGCAATGATCGCGGTCACGTCGGAAGCGAGAAACATCTCGCCGTCGCCGATTCCCAGCACAAGCGGCGAGCCGTTGCGCGCGCCCACGAGGCGACCCGGCTCGTCGACGTGCATCGCGGCGATGCCGTACGTCCCCTTCAGAAGCGTGACCGCCTGCTTGAGCGCGCGCTCGAGGTCGCCGTCGTAGAGGCTCGCGATGAGATGAGCGATCACCTCGCTGTCGGTTTCAGTGATGAAGCGGTAGCCGTCCTCTTCGAGCTTCTCACGCAGAGATGCGTAGTTCTCGATGATCCCGTTGTGGACGATCGCGATCTTCCCGCTGCCGTCGGTATGCGGATGCGCGTTGATGTCGGTGACGCCGCCGTGCGTGGCCCAGCGCGTGTGGCCGATGCCGGTCTCGCCGTCGACCTTCTCCGGAAGGTGCGCGCGCAGGTCGGCGATCTTGCCCTTCCTCTTGTGCACGTGCAGCGCGCCGTCCGACCGTACGCAGATTCCCGCCGAATCGTAGCCACGGTACTCGAGGCGCTTCAGGCCCTCCAGGAGGATGTCAGCGGCGGGCCTGGGCCCGCAGTATCCGATTATCCCGCACATCAACTGCCTCCTACGTTTGCGAACTGGCCGAGCCGGCCCTTATCGAGAAGCCAGACCGCGTTCCCCTTGATCGAGAGAACGCCGCTCGAGGCGAGCTCGTCCAGATGCTCGCGGACGAGCTCCACCGGCGTCTCCAGGTTGAGCGAGATCTGCTCGACGGTTCGGTCGAGCGGCAGATACTGCTCGTCGGGCCTTCGCTCGCCGAAGCGCGTGTAGAGATTGAGCGCGATCAGACTGTGCTGGTTGCGTTGGTAGAGCATCTGAATCTGGCTGTTCGCGTTCTGGAGCCTGCGGCTGAGCTTGTCGATGATGTTGAGCGCGATCTTCGCGTTCTTCTCGATCATCCCCATGAAGCCCTGCCGGTCGAACGCGAGGAGCTGCGTCGTGTTGACCGCCGTCGCCGTCGCGGTCCGCGCGATGCGCGACACGATGGCCATCTCGCCGAAGAAATCCCCCTTCTCGAGCACCGCGAGCTCGTGCTCCCGCCCTCCGATGGTCTTGGAGATCCTCACCTGGCCGGTCTGGATGATGTACATGTGGTCGCCCTGGTCACCCTCGCGGAAGATGACCCGGCCGGCCTCGAAGGTCTGGCCGTATTTCTCGAAGAGCGGATTCTCTGCCATGCAGACTCCCCCGGGTTTTCGTTGAGTATACCCCGCAGGATCTCCGTTCTCAAGCTCGCAGCGCGGTCCGGGCTCGGAGGGTTTTGAAGCACGACGCGCTTCCGCCGCGTAGGATGGGTGGGAGGAAACTATGCGAAGAGTATGGCTGCTTTCTGTCGGCTTGATGATGACGTCGTGCGCGCCGCTTCCGCCCATCCCCTTCGTCACGGGTGCCGATCTGGCCGCACCGGTCGTCACGGACCTCCGGCTCGTGAGCCCGGTAGAGCTCGAGGTCGCCTTCGACGAAGCGGTGAGCGTCGTCTCCGAGCCGCTCGGCTCGGCGTCGGTCGGGAAGGTGACCCTGCGCACGGCCGAGACGCCCGCGCCGGCGGTGGGGTTCCTCTTCGAAGCGGCGCCCTCGCCTGCGGCCGAGCACCACGTGGAGGCACAGGTTGCCGACGTGGCGGGCAACCACCTGCGGTTCGTCGCCCGTTTCCACGGGCTCAACCCGATGGTCCCGGCGATGATCATCAACGAGCTCACGACGCAGGGGTCGGGCAACCACCCGGACCTCGTCGAGATCCGCGTGCTCACCGACGGCAACCTCGCCGGCGCGTGCCTCTACGAGGGCGTACCGGAGAACTGGGACCAGCGCTACATCTTCCCCTCGGTCGACGTCGTCGCCGGCGACTACCTGGTCGTCCACTTCAAGCCGGAGGGCATCCCGGAGGAGATTGATGAGGTCGACTCGCGCGACGCATCGGGGGGACTCGACGCCACCCCGGACGGGTGGGACTTCTGGGTGCCGGACGGTTCGGGGCTCTCGGGCAACAACGGGACGATCGTGCTCACCGAGAATCCGCTCGGCGGGTACATCGACGCGGTCCTCTACTCGAACCGGACGAGCGCGTCGGACGAGAATTACCGTGGCTTCGGACGCAGGGACGTGATGGAGCGGGCCGATGCGCTGGCCGCGGCCGGCGCGTGGAACTTCTCGGGCGAGGCGATCGCCCCGGAGGATGCGGTCGACCCCGATCCGAGCACCGGCACCCGTTCGATGGCCCGCGGGTCAGACGGGGCGGACACGAACTCCCGGTCGGACTGGCACATCACGCCCATGCGCGGGCTGACCCCCGGAACCGAGAACACCGACGAGGTGTACGAGCCATAGCGCGTCGCTCGTCAGACGTGGTCCTTGAAGAGCTCCTCGATGGAGGGGCGCGGCACGGCCCCGACCTTGCGGCCGACTTCCTCACCGTTCTTGATCAGCAGCAGCGTGGGGATGCTCTGGACGCTGAACTTCATCGCGAGCTCGCCGTGCGCGTCCACATCGAGCTTCCCGATCTTGAGCTTCCCGTCGTAGTCCCTGGCGATCTCTTCGAGCACCGGCGCCACCATCTTGCACGGCATGCACCAGTCGGCCCAGAAGTCGATGAGGACCGGAACGTCCGAGCTCATGACCTCCGCCTCGAAGTTGTCGGTCGTTATCTCTACTTCGTTTGCCATGGGTACTCCACCGAATCGGTATGCCTACGAATATGGCGCCTGCGCTGCACCGCGTCAACTCGCACGTCGGCGCCGCCGGGCGGATCGGGCGTCCCGGTCCGCCCGGCCCGCGCTCGGCGCGGCGATCACGCCTCGCCGACGAGCGCGGCGGTCTGCTCGCAGAGCGCTGCGCTCAGCGCCTCCGGCGTGTCGTCGGCGTGCGCGGCGACGGTGCGCACGAAGGCGCTGCCCACGACCGCCGCGTGCACGTGCGGCTCGAGCGCGACGATCTGATCGCGCTCGGAGATGCCGAAGCCGGCCA
>CAZVEF010000054.1:0-3139 GCA_964625715.1 uncultured Spirochaetaceae bacterium
CGCTCGGTGCTGAAATCCACGTCTACGTGGACACCGGCAGCCACGTGATCATCGCCCGGACACCACCGACCGTCCAGTTCGAAGTTGGCGATGAATCCCGCTTCACCCCGGTATGGGAGCGCGTCCGCTTCTTCGACGTGGAAAGCGAGCAGGCGATCAACGCGGAGGATTGAGCTTGCCGTCCGGCAAGGCTCGCGGAGTTCGCTCCGCAAGCTCCACGACAACGAATTGGGGCCCCGCCGAATGGCGGGGCTTCTTCTCGTCGTCGCGAGGGTAGAGACCGTCTGTGGCGGCGACCGGACGCGTCAGGCGCTGTTCGCGCGATCGCGGTTTGCATGCCGGTGGTGTCTTCATCGATGCCGTTGTTGTCCATCGGGATCCGGGGATGGTCAAGGAATACCGTCAGGCCCTCCCAGTGATCGGCGAGGCTTGCGAGAACGCTTCGCTGCACGTGCAACCAGCAGAACGCGAGGGTGATCCCGTCGTTCCTTCTCGCGTACGCCTTGTAGAGTGGTCTCGCTGTGCCGGTATCGCCGTGCCCGGCTGTTGTCCCCGCGCTCTGTTCTCGCTTCCTTCACCCGGTCTTCAAGCGCCGTCTGCAACGCCTCCTCGCGGGCTACCGCGTCACGATGGCGGCCCTTCCAGTAGGCGATATCGGCCTTCAGCGTGTTGTTCTCTCTCAGCAGATGCTCGTTATCTTCGCGCAGTCTCGATGCCGCCGTCCCACTGAGGGCCGTGCTCATGAGAGAACAGTAACCTATCTTGAATCGTCTATCGTTTGTCGGGAGCCGCGTCTCCCGCGACGGAGTCGGCCGTGGTGCTCACGTCGCCCAACCCTACCACATCGGGCGGAAGCGGTCTCAAGGCGCGACGAACTTGTAGCCGCGGCCCCGTACCGTGACGATGATCGACTGGCGGTCGCGGTCGTCGAGCTTCTGCCGCAGCCAGGCGATGTGCACGTCCACGGTCCGCGTGTAGACCGACTCGTCGTAGCCCCACACGGCGCTCAAAAGCTCGTCGCGCCCGAGTACCTCACCGCTGTGCTCGAAGAGATAGGTGAGCAGTTTGAACTCCTGCGTGGAGAGCGGCGTGACCTCGGACCCGCGACGGAGCTCCTGCCGGCGGAGGTCAAGCACGAACTCGCCTATCCGGTAGGTGCCGGCAGCGGGAGTCGGCGGTCCGGCGCGCCGCAGGAGCGCTTCGATCCGCGCGACGAGCTCGACCATCTCGAACGGTTTCGCCAGATAGTCGTCGGCGCCCATCCGCAGGCCGACCACCTTGTCCACCGTCTGATCTCGCGCCGTGAGCATGAGAATGGGGGTCGTAACGTCGCGTCCGCGAAGGTCGCGGCAGAGGGTGAGACCGTCCCTGCCGGGGAGCATGAGATCAAGGACGATGAGCGCCCACGTATCGTGGAGCGCGCGCTCAAAACCCGCCTCTCCATCCTCCGCGACGGCGACGTCGTACCCCTCGCTCGAGAGTCTATCACGAATGGTCATGGCGATGGCGGCCTCGTCTTCGACGACGAGAATCCTCTGATCCCTCTTCATGGCTCAGTACGGCAGCAGCACCGTAACCGTCGTGCCGCGTCCCTCATTACTCTTAATATCGAGCTTCCCGCCGCCGATCGTCACGATTCTCTGCACGATCGCGAGTCCGAGACCCGTGCCCGGCGTCTGGAGGCTGCGGCTGCGACGGCCCCGGAAAAACGGCTCACGGACGCGCGCGAGATCCGCCCGCGCAATTCCGACCCCGTCATCCGCAACCACGATGCGTACGAAGGCGCTACCGCCAACGACGTCGCGTTCGGCGGTGAGCGTCACCGAAGTGCCGGGTGGGTTGTGGCGTACCGCGTTTGCGATCAGGTTCGTCACGACCGACTCGACCGCTGCTCGATCCCCACGCCAGATGGGCGTCCCTTCGTCGATCCGGACGCAAACGCGCGCCGGGTCGATCTCCGGAACGGTGAGGAGCGCGCGGTGCGCCACATCCTCGAGGTCGATCGGTTCCCGCGTGCGCACGCCCTCGCTGCGGAGTCCGGCGAAGAACAGCGTCTGATCGATCATGCCGCGAAGGCGCTGCGCCTCGTCGAGGAGCGCGCGGCCGTACTCACGTACGCGTGCTTCATCGATCACGATCCCCTGCGCGAGATTCTCGGCGGCGGCGTGCATCGCAGCAACCGGAGTGCGAAGCTCGTGGGTCACGCTCGCGACGAACTCCTGCTCCCGCGTTCGCTGCTGCTGGACCCGCACGAACAGCGCGTGGAAGGTCACCGCAAAGGCGGCGAAAGCGGCGAGCACGAGAAGGCTCACGACCAGGTTTCGATTGCGATCTCCAAGCGCCGCGCGTTCGATGCTGCCCGCAGCGTGCCAGATCAACAGCGCGATCCCCGAATCCGGAATCTGATCGGCGCTCGCCGCACCGACGAGACGACGGATCGTCGGTGCGTCGTCGTCCGGCTCACCGAGCTCGCGAAGCGCGAGCCACTGTCGCACCAGGGGGTTCTGCGCCGCCGGCGGCGCGAGTCGGTATCCCGACTCCCTACCGGCTACGATGTCGCTTCCCGGCCAGACGTTGAGCAGCGTCGACTCCTCCACAACGACCGGATCACGCGGAGCAGGCGCCTCGGCCTCGGCGCGGCGCACGAGAAATCGGTCGATGTCTATCACGGTCGTGCTGAAGAGGATCGCCTCCTCCTCGAGATCGACGACGGTCGCCTGCAGCCCGCGCGGATCGTTCCCGAGATAGTCGCGAACGAGACGCGGCACGATCTCGTTGGTGAGTCGCTCCCGGTCGACGGCGAGGTAGATTTCACGAGCGCCCTGCGGCGCGGCCGACGACGCACGCGCCTGCGCGGAGGCCGGTCCGTCGGCCGAGCGCACCCAGAACGACGGAATGCGCACGATGAACGGGTCGGCTGCGGCAGCCTCGACTCGCGCGTCCTTGTCCGCCGCCGACAGGAGCGCCGCGAAGGGATCGCGCGCGGCCGGCTCGTACTCGCGGAGGCTCACGTCTCCGTCGGCCTCTTCCGCCCGGTAGACGAGCGGCCGCTCGTCGACGAACGTCAGCAACCCACCGACGAGCCGCGGGAACCGGGCGCCGGCGCCCCACGTCTCGAAGAGCGAGGCAAGCTCGTCGG
>CAZVEF010000054.1:3239-6026 GCA_964625715.1 uncultured Spirochaetaceae bacterium
CGTCGGCCGCGGGCGCGTCGGCCGCGGGTGCGTTGGCGCCGACGATCGTCATCAGGCTCGCGAGATCGTAGGCGAGGTCGCTCCTGATCTGGCGCATCGCGATGGAGGCCGTGCGCCTGAGATCGGCCTCCTCCGCTCGTGCTGCAATGGTCAGGAGGTGAAACTGCAGCACCCCGACCGCCGGCACGGTGAGCAGGAGGAGCACGAGAAGAATCACCGCGATGCGCTCGCGTCGCTCGGACATCGTGTGAGTATCGTAGCGGAATCGGGTCAAGCGGGGAGTCGTGGAGCGCGTTTTTTACCGGTTTTACACGTCTTTACATCGGGATAACCGTGCGCGCCGCGTGATCTGGTAGCCTCTCCGCGCCGGGAGGCGGCATGGCGGAAAAGCCCACGGGAAAGCACACCACCCCGATCGTCGGCGGAGCGCGCGTGCGCCGTGCAGGCAGTCGCCGGCAGGGCGTGCTCGCGCTCTTCGCCGTCGCCGCCATCGCGCTGCTCGCATTCGCGGGATACCTGCTCTTCGTACCGCGCGAGGACGAGGTGGTTCTTACCGACTACGCGACGGCGCGCGTCACGGTTCAGACGCTGCAGGATACGCTCGAGCTTGGCGGGACGGTCGCGGCACGACGGACGGCGGCGGTCACCGCGCCTGAGCAGGGCGTCCTCGAATCGCTCCTCGTTGCCGAGGGCGACTGGGTGGCCGAAGGCGCCCCTCTCGCCGTGATCGATGCCGAGACGCTTCGCGACACGCAGCGTTCGACCGAGCGCGCGCTCGAACGGGAGCTGCGGGACTACGATCGCCTGCTGCTCGAGCATCGCTACCGTCTCGCCGCGCTCGAACGGACGGGCGAGCGTCTGCAGGAGCAGGTGGCCGACGCGACCGACGACCTCGCCGAGACGCGGGAGCTCGTCGAGATCGGCAGCGCAACCGGCTCTGAGCAGGAGTCGGCCGAGGAGCGACTCGACGACGCACGGCAGAGCCTCGAGGATCATCTCGCGAGCGTCGAGGAGACGATTGCGCTGCACGAGCTCGCGCGGGCGAACGCCGAGGCTGACATCGCCGAGCTTCGCGAGGAACTCGACGATCTGGACGAGCGCCTGGCCGAGACGCGCATCGAGGCGCCGATCAGCGGACGCGTCGTCTCGGTGGCCGACGCCGCGAGTGCGACCGGCACGGTTATCAACCAGTTCGCGACGATACTCACGCTCGCGGACACCCGCGACCCGCTCATCGAGAGCGCCATCGAGGAGCAGTACGTCGGCGACATCGAGTCCGGTCGTCCGGTCGCCGTCGAGGTCGGCGGGGAACGCCTCCTCGGAACGATCGAACGGATCGGACAGGTGGCGAGCGCGGCCGACGACGGCGGCACGCCGACCGTCGAGATCGACATCGCCCTCGACACGGAACTCGAGCTCATACCCGGAAGCTCTGCGCTCGTGGAGGTCCTGCTCGGGGAGATCGCCGGCGCGCTCGTCCTGCCGCGTGGACCGTTCCTGACCTCCGGCAACCGGCGCTACGTCTACCGGGTGGAAGGCGACGCCGCGTTCCGCACCGAGGTCGAGTACGGCGCGATCACCGACGATCGCGTCCAGATCGTCGCCGGGCTCTCCGAGGGCGACCACGTCATCACGAGCAGCTACCAGTCGTTCATCGACGTGACCACGGTCACGCTGGGAGGCACCGAATGATTACCCTCGAAGGAATCGGCAAGCGTTACGACCTCGGATCGAGCACCGTCACCGCGCTCTCAGAGATCGATCTGCGCATCGACCGCGGCGAGCTCATCACGGTCATGGGCCCGTCCGGCTCCGGCAAGTCGACCCTGCTCCACATTCTCGGCATCCTCGACTCGGCCGATCAGGGGCGCTACCTCCTCGAGGAGCACGACCTGACGACGCTGTCCGATCGCGAGCTCTCGCGAATCCGGAACGAGCACTTCGGCTTCGTATTCCAGAGCTTCAACCTCTTCAACGAGTTCACCGCGCTCGAGAACGTCATGTTCCCGCTCATGTACGCCGGCGTCCGTCGCGCCGACCGGCTCGAACGCGCGCGTGAGCTGCTCTCGCAGGTGGGGCTCGACCATCGGATGGGCCACTATCCCAACATGCTCTCGGGCGGCGAACAGCAACGCGTCGCGATCGCCCGGGCTCTTGCCAACGACCCGAGCCTGATCCTCGCCGACGAGCCTACCGGCAACCTCCCGAGCAACACCGGCGAGGAGATACTCCGGTTGATCGAGCGGCTGAACGAGGACGGTGTAACCGTCGTCATGGTCACGCACGATGAGCGCCTCGGCGCGCGCGGGCGCCGGCGTATCCGCCTTCGGGACGGGCGGATAGAGAGCGACACGCGGAGCGCTGCATGAACCCGATCGATCGATTCCTGATCGGCCTGCGGCATATCCGGACGCGTCTCGTCGAGTCGATCCTCGTGATCGCGGCCACCGCCCTCGGCGTAGCGCTCCTCTCGGCGGTGTTCGCGTTCGTGCGAGCCTACGACGCGCAGACGCGTACGCTCGTCAACAACCCCGCGTATCGCGAGGTGCTCGTCGAAGTCGTCGGCAGCGAGACCGAGCTCGACGAACCCGTGCGCCCCTTCGACGCCGAGACCGTCCGCGAGATCGAGCTCGGCGCCGACGATATTCGGCGCGCGCTCGACCTCACCTCGGCCGTCGACTACGGATATCTCGCCGACTACCGAACCCTCACCACCCGGACGCCGGGTGGACTGCGCTCCGCCGCGCGCGCGGCCGGCCTCGCCGACACGCCCCCCGACGCCGACAC
>CAZVEF010000054.1:6126-14326 GCA_964625715.1 uncultured Spirochaetaceae bacterium
TCGGGGGCGGGCAGGCGCCGGGGCGCGCGCAGGGGTTCGATCTGCAGTCGCTCCTTGCGGTGGACGAGGACGTGATCACGGATCTCCCGGTGGAGAGCTTCGGCGGGCTTCGCGCTACCGAGGGGTTCTTCGAGGCGTACGGCCTCGTCGCGCGCGAGGGGCTGCTCTTCACCCGTGAGGACGTCGACGAGGGAAACGCCGTTCTCGTCCTCGGATCCACGCTGGCGCAGACGCTCTTTCCCGAAGGGGACGCCGTCGGGACTCGCGTGCGACTCAACCTTCAGACGATGACCGTGATCGGAGTGCTCGAGCCGAGCGGTCTCGTGCACCCCGCGAGCGGACTCGAGCTCGACGATCTCGCCTTCCTGCCCAACTCCGAGGCACAGCTTTCGTTCGGCACGGCTACCGTCCGTATCGGACGTCCCACGCGTACGCTTCGCTTCGCCGTCTCCGACTCGGACGGCGTCGAGGCGGCGGTCGCCGAGCTCGAGGCGCACTTCGCCACCGAGTTCGGTGTCGGCGCGGTCGATGTCTCAGCTCCGATCGCCGAGTTGCGCGCCGAGCGCGATCGGCAGAGCCGCGTGCTCACGGTCGTCCTCTTCCTCGCGGCAGCGGCGCTCTTCATCGCGTCGATCAACCTGTTCAACCTGATGCTGCTGCGCGTCGTCCGGCGTACGAAGGGGGTTGGGATCAGCCGAGCCGTCGGCGCGTCTCGTGGAGAGGTCTTCCGCGGGTTCCTGACCGAGTCGGCTACGATGAGCGCCGCCGGTACGGTGCTCGGACTGGCCGGCGCGCCGGCGGTCTACGCGCTGCTGCGCGGGACGCTCGTGAGCGATCCCGCCTCGCTGGCGGCCGCCGAGTGGCCACTCTTTCTCGCCGGCGCCGCCGTGGCCTGTGCGGTGAGCGTGCTCTTCGGCGTCTGGCCCGCGCGCCAGGCGAGCCGGATCGACGCCTCACTGGCAATCCGAACGGAGTAGGAGGAAGAATCGTGTCATCGCTTCGTTCGTTTCTTCACTACGTCGCGAGCTACCCGCTGCGCGGCATCCTGACGATCGTGACCATCGCAATCGGCGTTGCCGCGGTCATCATCACGGTCAGCCTCAGCTCCGACGTGACGGAGGCGCTCGAGCGCAGTACCGGCGAGGACGGGACGCTCGTCGTCGTTGCGAACGGGACGCTCTCGGGTGACGGCACACTCGAGCGTCAGGTACCGACCCCGCTCGACGTGGCGGTCACCGACGTGCTGAACCGGGACGTACCCGGGGTTCGCGATGCCTCGTTCGTCGCTCCGGGACGGTGGAACAGGATTTCCGCCGAGGGCCGGAGTTTCCAGGTCCGCTCCTCGTCGGCTGTCGATCCGGAGTTCGCCTCGCTGATGGGTCTCGAGCTCATCGCAGGAAGCTTCTTCAGCGAGGAGGACGTGGATGCGCGCGAGGCGGTCGTCGTCGTTTCTGAGTCGACGGCACGGATTATCTTCGGCTCGGCCGAGGAGGCGATCGGCCGCACGGTGCAGAGCGCGGTACCAAGGGTCACTCGAGGCGGCGACGGGCCGGGCATCCGGATCTCGCAGGAGCCGTTCCGCGTGGTCGGCGTGTTCGCGGACCTCTCGGAGCTCGAACGCGAGGCGTACGGCGTGGGAGACATCCTGCTTCCCACCGGGCGTAGCATCCGTCCCGGCGTGCCGCGCGGCATCGATCCTCAGACGATCATCATGGTGCGCGTGACCGGTATGGGACTCGATGGAGCGGAGTCGGCAATCCGTTCGGCGCTCGAGTTCGAGTACGGCGACGATCTCGTGCTCAGCGTCTGGGAGGGTTCGCCCGCCGGACCGGCACCGCTTCTGGAGGAGAGCCGCCGGACCGTTCGCAGCTTCGCGCTGACGGTGAACGTCCTCGGCATCGTCGTGCTCGTTGCAAGCTCGATCGGAATCTTCAGTATCATGCTCGTCGAGGTCCTGAACCGGATGCGCGAAGTGGGGCTCCGGCGCGCCCTCGGCGCGACCCGGGCGTCCATTCGCCGCTTCTTCCTAACGCAGGCGGTCGCCTTCTCGCTCACCGGCGGTGTTCTCGGAACCGGCCCGGCGATGATCTTCTATCGCAGGATCGGCGTCTCACTCGCTCCCTTCTTCGAGTCGGCCGGCCTCTCGGCAGCCGACCTTGCGCTCGAGCTGCCGGGCCTCGGACCGGTGGTGCTCGCCGTGACCGCGGCTGCCATAATCGGTGGACTGTTCGGCTTCTTCCCGGCGATTTCGGCGAGTCGCATACCAATCGTGGATGCGATCCGCGACGATGCCGGGTGAGACCGGGCCGTCGTTGCACAAAGGAGTCTCCGTGAAGTCGCTCCGCTCGATCCTGTCAGCTCTGCTCGCCACGCGTGCCGAGGGTCTCGCCGGCGACGATCAGGCTCCCTTCGCTCGACGAGCTTGCTCCGCCGTGCTCGGCAGATCGAGCGAGACGTAGTGGTGCTCCGGGAAGGTGTGCCTGAGAAGCGTGGTCTTGCCGGTCTGCGGCATCTTACCGCCTCAGATACGACAGCTCGTCCGGCAGGACGATGTTGTTGCCCATCCGGTCCTCGCCGTAGCCGTGGTTCGCGAGGATCTCTATGTCGCTCACGGCGCGGTTGTCACCGGAGAACGTGACGGTGATGTCGCTGTGGACGTCCATCTTCGCCATGGAAAGCAGATGCCGAATGACACGAACCGCGAGCTCGGCAAGCGTGGACTCGGGCGTGTCCCCGGGTTCGTCCAG
This sequence comes from uncultured Spirochaetaceae bacterium, assembly GCA_964625715.1. GTDB lineage: Bacteria > Spirochaetota > Spirochaetia > DSM-27196 > SLST01 > SLST01. Next base: position 8,874 of record CAZVEF010000054.1, read on the forward strand.
ATCGAGACCAAGGTCCGCGTCGTAGACGATGATCCTGTCTTCGTTCGCCAACCTCATGACGATCAGCTGGAGCTGCCGCGCCCGCTCCGCGGGGTCCTCCGGGATCGGGCGGTCGAGCTCCGGTTCGTCGGACAGCATGTCCGCGATGAAGCGCCGCTTTGCGGCGTTGATCTCTTCGTTCGCGCGGAAGAGCTCGAGCGCACGTCCGGCGTCGTAGTACTGACCGTTCAACTCCATCGCGACGCTGCTGCCGTAGTGGGCGACGATCCGGGCGATCAACGTCGACGGACGGACGTGAAAGCCGCGGCAATAGGGGATGGGAACCTCGGCGCTCGCAGGGACGGAGTACGACTGGATCATCCGCTGACTCAGCTGAATCGCCGACTCGAGGTAGAGGCGGGAGAAGCGGATGGGATAATCGAAGACGAGCTCGAGCAGCTCGTTCGGTTGCATGGGGAACCGGACCTTCGCCGCGCTCTCGCGTCGCAGCGAGCTCATGTGGCGTACGTAGTAGTGCACCAGGTTCGTCGCGATTTCGGTGAGGTGGTAGATGATGCTGATGTGGCCCCGCAGGTAGGCGAGGTCGGCATTCTGGTCCTCGACATCGGACTCGAAGATGTAGGTGTCGTACATCGACTGAAGATTGTGGAACATGGCCTCAACGGAGCGAAGCGATTCCTCGCTGATGGGGTCCGGTACGAGCTCGGCACACCCGGGGCATTCGTGGGCGGCGAGCACCTGCCTCACCTCACGGTCCTCGGAGAGATTGAGGACCGAGGTCGCCAGATGGACGACGACCTCACCGATCTTTTCGACGTGGCGGACCGATCGGTCGGGCGGCAGTGTGAACCGGAAATCGGGATCCCTTCGGGGCTCGTACGGTACGATATCGAGCGCGGCAACCGACCGGGCCTCCGCCTGCTCGGCCACACCGCGGCTGACAGCGATCAGGGCGCATCGCAGCGCGTCGACCGCCGCATCGGTCTTCTCCCTGCAATCCGATTCCGCGGACATCAACTCGTAGTTACGCAGTGAACCGCGCACGTGAAGGACGGCGTAGGTCACACCGCTGAAGAGCTTTGCGGCGGCGATCGACTCGCGGAACGGAAACCACTGCTCGCTGTGCTGGGCCCCGTGGTGATCGAGCAGCTCCTGAAGACGCGTCGCGCTGCTGTGCAGTCTGTGCAGGAAATCGCGGCCCGGGAAGCCACGGCTGTCGCCCGCTCGCGCGGCGTGCTCGCAGAGGTGGAGCACAGGGGTCGCGTAGTAGACCACCTGTGTACGAAAGATCGACTCGCCGTTGCGTTGCTCGCGGGAGTTCACGACTCACTTGATTGTAGGCCGCGCGCGCCAAACCATCAATCACGGATTCCTCCGTCCGCCGAGCGCGTGGCGCACGCTGCAGGGCCCCTTGTTTACGACTCCGCAACTCAGCATTACAAGAAGATCATCGCTTCATCGTTTCCCGAGGTAGTATGGGCGCGCGAGTGAAGACCGGGGCGTACACTGCCACCGACGTGTGCACCGAGCGCGGCATCACCTGCCGCGAGACCGAGCATGCGCTTCGCGAGAAGCTGCTCGGCATGACGCTGCCGGCGGTGGCGGTCATGCTCGCTTGCTCCGTGGGCCGGTACGTGCTGGACCGGGCCGTGCGACGGTCGCGCCGCTCCGATTCCTCGCTCATGGACCTGCGTCCGGAGTTCGCGAGGCTCGTCTCCGACGCCGGCACGAGCGAGGCCGAGCCCGAGTCGGTCGTCGTGGACAAGACCGGCATGCTCACGCACGGGACGTTCGAAGTGGTCCGCACCGAGCCGCGCAACGGCTTCGACGCCGACGAGGACCTCGAGTTCGCGCGCTCACCGCCCACCAGCGGCGCCGCCCGCGAGCTCGATCACCTTCGCGAACTCCTGCGGCGCCTCCACGTTCGACAGATGCGCCGCTGGAAGCTCCACGAGCCGCGCCCCCGGCACCGCCGCCGCGATCGATCGACCCCAATCGGGCGGGGTAGCCTCGTCGTGCGCGCCCACGACGACGGTGCACGGCACGGAGATCCGCGCCAGGTCGTCTCTGAGATCGACGTCGCACACCGTCTGCGCGGCGTCGGCGTACGCTTCGCCGCCGCACCCCTCGAGCATCTCGCGGCAGAGCGCCACGGTCCCCGGGTGCGAATCGCGGAAACCGGCGGTCAGCCACTTCTCGATCACGTCATCGACGATTGCGCCGATTCCCTCGCGGCGCAGGAGGTCGATTCGTCGGCGCAGCAGCGTCGTATCGGCGATGTGCGCGGTCGTGTTCGCAAGCACCACCGACTCGAGCCGCTCGCTGGCGTCCGCGGCGAGCCGGATGCCGACCATACCGCCGAGCGAGAGCCCGCAGAACGCAAACCGCTCGACGCCGGCTGCGTCGGCGACCGCCAGCGCGTCGCGCCCGTAGACGGCGATGTCCGCCGGTTCCGGGAGCGGGTCGGACCCGCCGTGCCCCGGATGGTCGTAGGTGAGGATGCGGTACCGATCGCCGAGCGCGCCGATCTGCGGCCGCCACAGGCGCGAGTCCGAGCCGAGCGAGTGCGAGAGCACGAGCACCGGCCCCACCTCCAGCCCGCGCCACGCGTACGCGATCCGGTACCCGTCGCGTTCGACCGTCACCCTACGCCTCCACCCGGTAGCGCTCGATCACGTCCGGGTCCGGCTCGAACCCGAGTCCCGGCCCGTCGGGGATTGCCACGCGCCCTGCACTCGGCAGGACCGAGTGCGGGTAAAGCCATGCATCCGGCTTCACGTAGAGGTACTCGAGCAGCCCGCCCACGTCGTCGAGCGCGAGGAGCTGGAGCGTCGCGAGGTATCCGGGCCCGAAGTACGGCGAGTGGAGCATGAACCCCTCGTTCGACTCGCGCGCGAGGTCCCGGATCTTGAGGAACTCGCTCACGCCGCCCACCTTGGTGATACTCGGCTGGAGGTAGTCGACCGCGCCGGCCTCCACGATCTGCCGGAACTGCACCGCCGTGCACGCGTTCTCGCCCGACGCGAGCGGCAGCCCGAGCGAACGCAGCCGCGCGAGCGTCGCCACGTCCTCGGGCGGGAAGACCGGCTCCTCGAGCCACCACGTGTCGAGTTCGACGAGCTCGGGCACCGCCTCGCGGGTGAACGCTTCGCTCCAGTTGCAGTTCACGTCCACGACCATGCGCGTCGCGCGCTCGAGGTGCCGCCGTGCGGTGCGGATCTCCGGCATCGTGATCTCGTGGAGCTTGACCGAACCGTACCCTTCCTGTTGCGCTTTCTCGCAGAACCGCGCCACGAGATCCTCGGTCCCGTAGCGGACGAGGCTTGCGTACGCGTCCACCTCCTCGCGCGCGCGCCCGCCGAGCAGACGCGCGAGCGAGACGCCTTCGCGCTTCGCCGCGAGGTCCCAGAGCGCGATATCGACTCCGGAGAGCGCGAAGGTGCTGATCCCGTAGCGCCCGGGGAGCACCATCTTCCGCTGGATCTCTTCGCCGAGCGCTCTCGGGTCCGCGGGATCGCGGCCGAGGAGGATCGGCGCGACCGAGCGACGGATCATCGCTGCGGTCGCGTCGAAGCAGAAGTAGCCGAAGCCCTCGCCCCAGCCGGTGAGCCCGTCGTCGCTCTCCACCCGCACGAGCACGATGTCCAGGTGCGTCCACGCCGTGGGAAAGAGTCCGGTCTTCGGGCTTCCGTCGATGAAGGGGATGCGGACGACGATCTGGTCGACCGCGGTGATCGTGCTCATCGGTCCGGCCGCTGCAGATCGCCGTCCCCGCCGTCGGCGCCTTCAAGCCCCTCCGCGTCCGCGGTAGCGAAGAAGCCACCCACGTACCGGGAGGCGGAATCGTTGGGATCGGGCGCCTGGTCGAGCAGCCCGGGGTCGGCGAGATGGTCGGTCGAGCGTTCGCTCGCGGCGAAGCCGATGCTCTCAGCCGTCGCGTTGTCAAAGAACGGGGCCGGGTTGTCCGACTGCCCGTACACGACCCGGTGACCGAGGCCCGCCCGTGTCAGGCCGATCTCGAAGAGGTCGACGAGGTCGCGCGGGCTGCACCACGTGTGCACGCGCCGCTCGTCCATCGCGCGCTCGGCGAGCGACCCGATGCGGATCCCCAGCGACTCGACGCCGTAGCGATCGAAAAAGTACTGCGACATGAGCTCGCCGAACGCCTTGCTGAGCCCGTACGGACTGTCCGGACGAAACGCGGCGTCGGTACCGTACGGAGCCCCCTCGCGCGGGAGGAACCCGACGGCGTGATGGCTGCTCGCGTAGACGAGCCTCCGCCGGTGGCGCGCGCAGGCGAGGAGCACGTTCCACTGCCCCTGCACGTTCGGGCCGGAGACCTCCTCGAACGTGTACTCAGCGCCCACGGCGCTCGCGAGGTGGATCACCGCCTCGGCATCCGCGACGAGTCCGTCGACGCGCGACCGATCGCGCACATCGGCCTGCACGGCTACTTCGCCGTCGAGCGCGTCGATGCGTTTCAGGTCGGCGCTCACGAGCTCGTGCCCCCGCTCGAGGAGAATCGGTCGCACGAGCGTACCCACGATGCCGGCAGCGCCTGTCAGCAGTAGTCTCATAGCTGCTCCGCAAGCATCCTAGTCGCGCACCCGATGCGGGTCAAGCGCGCGCGGCTGCGCCGCCCTGTCGAGACTCGCAGCGCCTCGTCCACCCGGTCGTCGCGCCCGCTCCTACGGGGGCGCAGGCGGGTCGCGTCCTTTCCATCGCCGCGCGGATCGGGTAGCTTCTGTAGCACGTGGCTAGCCGAAAGAGGCGCGCGATCTCTACCTCCACGCGAGACGAGGATCTCGCCAACGCGATCACCCACGGCATCGGGGTCGCGCTCGCCGTCGCCGCCACGGTCCTCCTCGCCGCTCACGCGATCGCCGAGGCTGATCCGCGGAAGATCGTCACCTATCCGATCTTCGGGCTGTCGATGATCCTGCTCTACACCGCGTCTTCGCTCTACCACGCGCACCCGGATCTGGAGACGCGGCGTCGACTGAAGGTCTTCGACCACATATCCATCTACTACCTCATCGCCGGGACCTATACCCCCGTGACGCTCGTCGGCCTCGGAGGGGCGTGGGGCTGGGCGATCTTCGGCGTAATCTGGGGCCTCGCGCTCGCGGGAACGGTGTTCAAGAGCTTCTTCACGGGCCGATTTCCGATCGTCTCGACGGTGCTCTACCTCGCGATGGGGTGGACCGCGATCGTCGCGGTCGTCCCCCTCGTGCGTACGCTCGCGACCGACACGCTCGTCTGGCTGCTCGCCGGAGGCATCGCCTACACCGGCGGCGTAGCCTTCTACGCGTGCAAGCGCCTTGCGTTCAACCACGCGATCTGGCACCTCTTCGTGCTCGCCGGGACCGCGTGCCACGTGGTGGCGGTGCTGAACCTGTAGATACTGGTGCCGAAATTGTTGTTTGAGTACCACGATTGTGTGGATATGGCGA
>CAZVEF010000055.1:0-14242 GCA_964625715.1 uncultured Spirochaetaceae bacterium
GCGGTGTCGAGCGTGCGGTTGCCGCTCGTCCTTGGCGCGGCGTCGCTTACGATCGCGTCGAACGGTCCTGCTTGCTCGAGACGCCGAGCGATCTCTTCGTCGGTGACGTCGCCTGTAACGATCTCCACGTTCTCGAGGCCTTCGAGTGCCGACAGCCCGGAAAGGTCGACCGCGACGATCGAGCCGCGTTCCCCGACTACCTTCCGCGCGTACTGCGTCCAGCTGCCCGGCGCTGCGCCCACGTCGAGCACGCGCATCCCCGGGGAGAGGATCTCGAAGCGCCGCTGGAGCTCCTCGAGCTTGTAGACCGAGCGGGCCCGGTATCCCTCGTGCCGCGCGCGCTTGGTGTAGTGGTCGGGCCGGTCGCGGCGCGCCATCACAGCTCCAGCATGTGGGCGAAGAGGCGGTCCTGGTGGCCCGGCAGATTCTCGTGCCCGAAGTCCGGGTAGATCACCATGTCCTTCGCCGAGGTGATCGCGTTGTACGCGGCAAACTGCGTTGAAGGCGGGCAGACCTGGTCCATGAGCCCGGTGAACATGAGCGTGTTCGCGCGGATCCGCGAGCTCAGGTTGTGCACGTCTATGTAGCCGAGCCGCGTGAAGACCTCCTGTTCGCGCTCGTGTGTGGGGTCGAAGCGGCGGAAGTAATCCTGGATCTCCTGGTAGGCGTTCTTCGCGAGGTCCATCTCCCACACGCGACGGTAGTCCGACAGGAAGGGAAACACCGGCGCGCAGCGCGCGATGCGCGGCTCGAGCGATGCGCAGGCGAGGGTGAGCCCGCCGCCCTGCGAGCCGCCGGTCGCGCCCACGCGCGTGGGGTCCACCTCGTCGAAGTCCATCACGATCCGGGCGAGGCGCACGGTATCGAGGAAGATCTGGCGGTAGAGCAACTTGTCCTCGTGGTCGTCGAGGCCACGGATGATATGGCCGCGAAGCGTATTTCCCAGAACGCCGCCGGTGTCTTCGCTCTCGCCGCCCTGGCCGCGGCAGTCGAGCGCGGCGTTCACGAAGCCTGCGCCCGCCCAGCCGAGGAAGGCGGTCCAGTCGCCCGCGCTCCCACTGTACCCGTGAAAGTGGACGAGCCCCGGGGCGCCCCCGTCGCCGCGCAACGGCGAGGGGTCGCGCGGCTTCACGACCTTCGCGTGGACGCGCGCGCCGCCGGCACCGGTGAAGAAGAGATCGTAACACTCGGCGTGCGGAGCGGAGAACGCCGCCGGACGCAGCTCCACCTCGGGCGGGGTCGCGTCGAGCTCGGCGAGCGCGCGGTCCCAGTAGGCGTCCACGTCGCGCGGGCGGGGGGTGCGGCCGGTGTACGTGCGGAGTTCCTCGAGTGGCATGTCGATGAGCATCCGTTCCTCCTCGCGCCATCATAGTCGCATTGCCGGGCCGCTGCAAAAGCGCCGCTTGACCCGACTCTCGCGCCGACATAGCTTAAGCGGGTGGAACGACTGCCGTTTTTCCAGCGACCGCTGCGGTTTCAGTACTACAACGCCGCGCTGATTCTCATAGGTGCGAACGTCGTGGTGTTTCTGCTCGGTTTCGTCGCGCCGGCGATCATCAACCGCATGGCGCTCATCCCGGCCGCGATCATCGTGGAGACCTGGATCTGGCAGCCCTTCACGTACATGTTCGTGCACGGCGGAACGTGGCACCTGCTGTTCAACATGCTCGGGCTCCTCTTCTTCGGCGTGCAGCTCGAGCGCCGGATCGGGTCGAACGAGTTTCTCCTCTTCTACCTCGTCAGCGGCACGCTCGCCGGCCTGCTCTCCTTCGGCGTCTACGTGCTCACCGGTACCTACAACGTGGCGCTCGTCGGAGCGTCCGGCGCGGTGTTCGCGGTGCTCCTCGCCTTCGCGACCTACTTCCCCACGGCGACTATCCTGCTCTTCGGGATCCTGCCCATCCGGGCGCCCGTGCTCGTCATCGGCTACGCGGCGCTCGAGCTGTTCAACATGTTCAGCCGCACCGGGGGCAACGTGGCGCACATGACGCATCTCATCGGTTTCGGCGTCGCGTTCCTCTACCTCGTCGTTCGGATGCGCGTCAATCCGATTTCCGTCTTCCGCGACAGCAGCCGATACTAGGGACGTGACCCCCCGCCGCACCGCCGGTACAGTTCTTCTTCTCGCCGCCGCGTGTGCCTTCTGCCCGCAGGCGCGGGCCACCGAAGACCCCATCCTCGTCGTCGAGCTGTGGAGCGAGCTCGATCCCCTCGTCGCCGACGGCGGCGAGCGCCCGGTCCCGCGCGAGGTCGCCGTCGAGCGGCTGCTCGACGAGGCGACCTTCGTGCTCTCCGGGATGATCTACGGGTTCGAGTTCACCTACGTACCGTCGGCGCCGTCGCGCGGCGTCGAGGAGGTCTTCGAGCTCGACCCCTACGCGACGATCGTCCGCGGTGATCCCCGCCTGCAGGTCTTGCAGACCTGGGTTGAGGCCGATCGGCTCTACGCCCGGATCACCTACGAGGTCGACTCCGAGCAGGCCGGCTGGTACCGCGGGTGGACAAGCGCGGCGAACCCGCGATCGCGCGGGGTGGGCAGGTCACCCTTCATCGGCGGGCCGACGGCGAAGCCGGAGGCGACGCGCGACGCGGTCCGAGTCGCCGTCCGCAACCACGCGCGGACGCTCGAGCTCAACAGGCCCAAGCGCATCACCGGTGCCGTGCTCATCGCCGAGGCGCCCCGCGTCGTCGTCCGCGACGGTTCCTACGAGGCTACCCTGCCGGTGCTGCTGCAGATCGACTCGATCGAACGCTACGAGCTCTACTGAGACCGGCTACGCGAGCGCGAGCGTGGCGAGCGCCGACACCCCGCCTCCGAGCACCATGCCGGTCACGATCTCCGTCAACGAATGACCGACCATCTCCGAGATGGGTGCCTCACCGGCAGGCGCGAGGATCGCGCGGTTGATGATCTGCGCGTGATGCTGGACGTGGCCGCGAAGGCGGTACGCGTCGTAGATGACGATCGCGCTGAACACGAAGGCGAGCGCGAATATGTCGGAGGCGAAGCCGTTTCGGATACCGATCGCGACGGTGAGCGCGGTGACGAACGCGGAGTGCGCGCTCGGGATTCCTCCGGCGGTCACGAAGTACGCCGGACGGAAGCGTCGGTCCCGCAGCGAGTAGTACGCGAGCTTGAAGACCTGGCAGAAGACCTGAACGCCGGCGGCGGTTAGAAGCACCTGCGGAAACCACTCCATGGCGCCATTCTACCGCTTCGCGCCGGTTTGTTCAGACCGCTACGATTCGGTACCTTAGCGCTATGCCTCAAGACCAGAACGGCCAGAATGGCCCGGATCAGGACGGGGGGCCCAACCAAAGGCCCCCGTTCAACTGGCGGCTCATCGTCCCGCTGGTTCTGATCTTCTTCCTGCTACCCATGCTCATCAACCTCTTCCAGGGAGGAGGCGCGGGCCAGGAGATTAGCTACACACGATTCAAGCAACTCGTCTCCGAGGGTCAGATCCAGTCGGTTACGATCCAGGGGGACCGCATCTCCGGCGCGCCGGCGAGTGCGCAGCCCACCACTGGTCTCGGCCGGCAGAGCGGATTCACGACCTACGTCCCGCAGTTCGGCGATCCGGAGCTGCTCGGGCTCCTGCGCGACAACGACGTGGAGATCGTCACGCGGCCGTCGGACCAGCCGAGTTTCTTCGGTATCCTCATCAGCATTCTGCCGTACGTCTTCTTGTTGTGGATCTTCTTCTCGCTCTTCCGCAATATCCGCGGGCAGGGCAAGGGGATCTTCCAGGTCGGCGAGAACAAGGCGAAACTCTACGACGAGACCAAGGAACGGACCACCTTCAGCGACGTCGCCGGCCTCGAGGGCGCGAAGGAAGAGGTGATGGAGATCGTCGACTTCCTCAAGGACCCGGGCCGCTACCGCGAGCTCGGCGCGCGATCGCCAAAGGGGATCCTGCTCGTCGGACCTCCCGGTACGGGCAAGACGCTGATCGCGCGCGCGATCGCGGGCGAGGCGGGTGTTCCCTTCTTCAGCATGAGCGGGTCCGATTTCATGGAGATGTTCGTGGGTGTGGGCGCCTCGCGCGTGCGCAACCTCTTCAAGGACGCGAAGAAGAAGTCGCCGAGCATCATCTTCATCGACGAGCTCGACTCGATCGGGCGGCACCGCGGCGCGGGACTCGGCGGCGGACACGACGAGCGCGAGCAGACGCTCAACCAGATGCTCAGCGAGCTCGACGGCTTCGAGCAGAACGAGAGCACCGTCGTGATCGCCGCGACCAACCGTCCGGACATCCTCGACCCGGCGCTGCTGCGCCCGGGGCGATTCGACCGGCAGGTCACGATCCCCATGCCGACGAAGTCGGAGCGCGAGGATATCCTTCGGGTGCACGCGGAGAAGAAGCCCATGGATCCGGCGGTCGACCTGGGGAAGGTCGCGAACCGGACGATCGGCTTCAGCGGCGCCGAGCTCCAGAACCTGCTGAACGAGGCGGCGCTCCAGGCGGCACGCCGTCGGTCGAAGACGATCACCGACGACGACATCGACATGGCGCGCGACCGCCTCATGATGGGGCTCGAACGCAGATCGATCAAAATGACCGACCGCGAGCGGAAGATCACCGCCTACCACGAGGCGGGCCACGCGATCACCGCGGCGCTCCTGCCGAACATGGACCCGGTGACGAAGGTCACCATCGTTCCGCGCGGACGGGCGCTCGGCGTGACGCAGCTCGAGGCCGCCGAAGAGCGGTACAACTACAGCAGAGAGTACCTCGAGGACATGCTCTCCATGATGCTGGGCGGACGCGCGTCGGAGATGCTCACCTTCAAGTCGATGACCAGCGGCGCCGCCGACGACCTCAAGCGCGCGACCGAGACGGCGCGGCAGATGGTGTCCATGTGGGGGATGAGCGACAACCTCGCGCACATCGCGCTCGGCGAGGGCGACCGCGACGTCTTCCTGGGCGAACAACTGAGTAAACAGCGCAGCTACAGCGAGGAGACCGCGCGCGAGATCGACGAAGAGGTGAAGTCGATGCTGCGCCGAGCCTTCTCTCGCTCGGAGGAGCTGCTGCGCACGCACAAGGACGCGCTGGACACGTTGGCCAATCTCCTGCTCGAGCAGGAGCAGGTCTCAGGTGAGAAGGTGAAAGAGCTCCTGGGCATAAGAGACAGCGGGCATGACGACGAATCGGAGGAGTAGCCAATGAGCGGTCAGGCAGGAGAAAACGTCATCATCGTGGGTTCCGGTCCGGCGGCGCATGCCGCGGCGATCTACGCGGGTCGGGCGGAGCTGAAGCCCCTGCTCTTCGAGGGCTTCATGGCCGGTGGCATCGCCGCCGGCGGACAGCTCACCACGACCACCGAGGTCGAAAACTATCCGGGCTTCCCTGACGGCATCACCGGACCCATCCTCATGGACGAGATGCGCAAGCAGTCGGTGAAGTGCGGAGCGCGCATCAAGACCGAAACCGTCGATCGGATCGATCTCTCCGAGCGGCCGTACAAACTGTATACCGCGAGCGGCGAGTACTCGGCGCAGGTCGTGATCGTCGCGACGGGGGCGACCGCCCGGCGTCTGAGTCTGCCGGGAGAAGAGCTCTACTGGCAGAAGGGCATCTCCGCGTGCGCGGTCTGCGACGGCGCGCTTCCCATCTTCCGCGAGAAGCCGCTCATCGTCATCGGCGGTGGCGACTCGGCGTGCGAGGAGGCGAAGTACCTCAGCAAGTACGGATCGTCGGTGACGATGCTCGTCCGTCGCGACGTGCTGCGCGCCTCCAAAACGATGCAGCAGCGCGTCTTCAACGATCCGAAGATCACCGTGATGTGGAACACCGAGGCGAAGGAGGCGCTCGGAGAGCAGACGCTCACCGGAGTGCGCGTGGTCAACAACAAGACCGGCGAAGAGACAATCCTCGAAGCCGGCGGCCTCTTCTACGCGATCGGGCACAAGCCGAACACCGACTTCCTTGACGGACAGCTGACCACCGACGAGACCGGCTACGTCATCACCGAGCCCGACTCGACGAGGACGAACGTTCCGGGCGTCTTCGCGTGCGGCGACGTGAAGGACCGCGTCTACCGCCAGGCCGTGACCGCCGCCGGCTCAGGGTGTATGGCCGCTCTGGAAGCAGAGCACTACCTCATCGACCTCCAGCAGCCCGAGCCGCACGCGGTCTCTCGGATCGAGGGCAAGACGTAGGCATGTTCTCGTCGCTCCTCGTCGGTCCGACCAGCGAGCACACCGCGCGGATCCGTCTCAACGACGAGGCGGTGCACGACCTGGAGCTCCAGGCGATCGCCGCGGGCATGGCCCATCACGGCACGAACGAGACCGCGGTGCTCCGCGTGCTCACCGAGCTGCCGCAGGACCGCGAGGAGATTCTCTACCGCCAGGCGACCGCACGCTGCTTCTGGCAGAACCCCCGGCTTCACCGCGAAATGGACGGGCTCGTGCGCACGATGCAGGAGCTCACCGTTTTCTCGCGCAGCGGCCGCGAGACCGATCGGCCGCTGCTCGAGGCGATCTGGCGGCTGGGCGAGCTCGAGCTCTACGTCGAGCTCGTCGACCGCACCCGCAGCGTTCTCGAGAAGACCGACGACCTCTCGGACGGGCTGGCGTCGCTGCTCGAGGAGCTGCGCCGTCGGCAGGCCGAGCCCGCTTTCCAGGAGCTGCGCCGCGAGCTGCCCGAGCTCCGCTCGGGCATCAAGCTCCACCAGAGCGTCACGATCGGCGTCAACCTGGACGATAAGCTGCGGCCGGTCGAGGCGGCGCTGCTCGGCGTCAACCGCCAGCGCTACCGCGAAGGGCACTTCCTCTCGGGCTTCCTGGGCAAGGCGACCGGCGACCCGTTCATCACGACGACTCCGCTCGAGCGCACGCCCGGTACCGAGGCGGTCTTCGGAGGCGCGATGAAGCGTCTCCCGCTCGCGCCACTGTTCGAAGAGCTTGACACCGTCCTGCGATCCATGCTCAGGCCGCTTGCACGGAAGCTGCGCTCTTACGTTACGGTCAATACGGATCTGTTCCGGCGGCTCTTTCCGGAGCTTGCATTCTTCCTCGGGGCGACCGGCTACCTGCGCGAGGTGGCCGACGCCGGGTATCCCGTCTGCTTTCCGGGTGTGCTGGACGGCGCCGAACGGGTCTCCGCGTTCCGCGGGCTCTACAACCTGCGGCTCGCCTCTCACTGGCTCACGCGCACCGGAGTGCAGCGTATGGTCGGCAACGACGTGGCCTTCGACGACGCGGCGCGGCTGTTCGTGCTGACCGGTCCCAACGGCGGCGGGAAGACCACCTATACGCAGGCGGTGGGGATCGCGTCGGTGCTTGCGCAGGCGGGCCTGCCGGTGCCGGCCGAGAGCGGCGAAGTTGCGCCGATGGACGCGGTTTACACGCACTTCCCCGCAGAGGAAGAGTTCGACGACGAGCTGGGACGATTCGAGGACGAGGCGAGGCGCATCTCGGCGCTGTTCGACCGGATCACCGACCGCAGCCTCGTGCTCCTCAACGAACCGCTCGCGAGTACCGGACCGCGCGAGGCCGAACGTATCGCGGGCTCGGTGCTCGCCGGGCTCTCGCTCGCGGGCGCGCGCGGGATCTTCACGACGCACTTCCACGATCTCGCGCACAACGCCGCGCGCGTGAGCGCCGACGCCGCCGGCGAAGACTCACGGGCGAGTACGGTGGGAACGCTGAACGCGGGCGTGTACTACGAGAACGGGCGCGCGCGGCGCACCTATCGAATCACCGCCGGTCCGCCGGCCGGCTCGAGCTTCGCCGAGGACGTTGCCCGCCGCTACGGGATCGACCGTGAGTCGCTCGGCCGGCGGCTTCGGAGCGACGAGTCGGACACCGACCGTGACCTCGCCTGAGCGTCTCGCGCCTGCGCGCGCGCCTGCGACGGCGAGCTGCCGAAGCACGCGCGAAACCGTCGTTCAAACGACTCGTACGTGCGGTAGCCCACCGACGAGGCGACCGCCTGCACCGCGAGATCCGTTTCCGCGAGCAGCCGCATCGAGCGCTCCATGCGCGTGGTGATGAGGTAGGTCTGCAGCGACACTCCTTCGACCTCGCGGAACACCCGGCTGAAGTGCGACCGATCGATCCCGATGTGCCGGATCACGTCCGCGACCTCTATCTCCCGTTGGTAGTTCTGCTCGACGAACCGGCGTGCCTCCTCCACGAGGTCGACGGCTGTTGTCCGCACCGATCGCCCGTTCGGGGCGGAGGCGTTTCGCGTCCGCGCGAGAAGCGCGAAGAGCTCGTAGAGCAAGCCGGTGATCTCGAGCCCGCTCGCCGTGCGGCGTTCGCGAAGGACCCCGAGCATCCGATCGAGCGCGGCGTGAATCTCGTGCGAGTACGGCATGCTCAGCACCGGAGAACGCGCGGTGGTTTCCAGCGGGGCGATCAGAGCGTCGGCGTGCAGGCCGCGAAAGCCTACCCACATGTAGTACCACGGATCCTCGTCGTCCGCGCGGTAGGAGAGCTCATCGCCGGGCGCGAAGACGAACGCGTCGCCGCGGTCGAGCGAGTAGCGCCTGCTGCCGGCGCGCACCTCGCCCCGGCCGTCGCAGACGTAGTGGAGCAGGTAGTGGTCCCGCACGCCCTGCCAGGAGTGGCCGGGCAGGCACTGCTCGTGTCCAACGTGCAGCACGCCGGCCGACCAGTCGGGCGGGCAGGTTCGGTACCAGCTGACCGGCGCGCCCGGCTCGGGCTTACCCTCTGCCATCCTTCACCAGGTCGAAGTCCGCCTTGCGTTCGCGGGTGTCTACCGACTCCACCCGTACGCGGACCTCGTCACCGAGGCGGAAGACCGTGCCCGTCTTCGAGCCCACGAGCCGATAGTTTGCCCGGTCGAGCGCGAACCGCTCGCGGCCGAGCTTGGAGATGTGCACGAGACCCTCTATGAGATACCGCTCGATCTCTACGAACAAGCCGATCGACGCGACGCCGCTCACCACGCCACGATATTCGCGACCCCGCCTGGTCTCGAGGAACTCGAGCGCCTTGAGCCGGGAGTACTCGCGTTCGGCGTCGGTCGCGAGGCGCTCGCGTTCGGTCGCGTGCTCGCACGTCCGGTCGAGAAAGCGGCGCAGCGCAGGGCTCGCCTTCAGGCCGGCACGTCCGGCGCCGACAAGCCGCTTGAGCAGCCGATGGACGACCAGGTCGGGGTAACGGCGGATGGGCGAAGTGAAGTGGGTGTACGCCCCCATCGCCAGGCCGAAGTGCCCGCGGTTCTCGGTCGAATAGACGGCCTTCTTCAGCGCCTTCATCGCGACCGTCTCGACGAGGTCGCGGAACTCGAAGTTCTGAATCACCGACAGGATGTTCCGATAGTCCTGCGATTCGAATTCGTCACCGGCCTTGTAGGGCACGCCCAGGTCGTTGAGCGTCCGGATGAGCGACTCTACATCGGACTCGCTCGGCTCGTCGTGGACGCGGAAGATTCCGGGGAAGTCCTTGTGCTCGCGAAAGCGCTCGGCGACGAGTCGGTTGGCGAGGAGCATGCATTCCTCGACGACCCGGTTCGAGGCGAGCCGCTCGCTCGGGCGGACGGAGACGGGCACGCCGTTCTCGTCGACTCTGATCTGCGGCGTGGAGAAATCGAAGTCCACGCTGCCGCAGCTCTCGCGCCGCCGGCGGAGCATCTGCGTCAGCAGGTGCAGCAGGTGCAGCTGCGGAGCGAGCGGGTCCTCCGTGCCGTTGATGATGTCCTCCGCTTCGCGATAGGTCAGGCGCCGATCGCTCTGGATCACCGACTCGCAGATCTCTGCGTCGTGAACGGTCCCCGTGCTGTCGAGCGTCGCGATCACGCTCATCGTCAGGCGCGGCTCTCCGGGGACGAGGCTGCAGAGGCCGTTCGAGAGCGTCTCCGGCAGCATGGGCAGCACCGTATCCACGAGGTAGACCGATGTTCCGCGCTCCCACGCCTCGCGATCGATCTCGTCGTCCTCCTCCACGTAGTGGCTGACGTCGGCGATGTGCACGCCCAGCTCGAAGAGGCCGTCCTCGCGCTGTCGGACCGAGACCGCGTCGTCGAAGTCCTTCGCGGTCTCCGGGTCGATCGTGAAGCAAACCGTATCCCGCAGATCGCGCCGTTTCTTCGCAATGCGCCTTACGTTCGGCAGCGAGAGCTTCGTGGCCGCCTTCTCGACCTTCGGTGGGAACTCGAGCGGGAGCCCTCGCGAGAGAGCGATGAGACGCAGTTCCAGGTCCTGGTCGCCGCGCCGGGCGATGACCTCGACGGGACGGCCGACGGGATGGTCGTCCTGCGACGGCCACTCGATGAGCCTCGCGCTGACTACGTCGCCGTCCTGGAGGGTAACACCCAGCTTTGCCTTCTTGACTTCGGACTCCGGCAGGACGAGCGATTTGGCCGATCGGTTGCCCTGCGCGTAGAGATGCAGCTCGCCACGGTGGCGACGCACGCGCCCGACGATGGGCGAGTCGTCGCGCTCGGTGACGGAGACGACGCGTCCCGCCGGCTTGTCCGGCGACGAATCGGGGAAGAGCTCGGCGACGACGCGGTCGCCGGAGAGCGCATGGTCAAGATGATCGAAGGGAATGAGGACGCTCGGCTGATCCGGAGCCTGGACGAATCCGAAGCCCCGGGCGGTCAGCGTGAGACGACCCTTGACGGTTTTCTGCTTTGCCATCGGGGGAACCTACACGGGCGCGCGTGGATTTGAGACAAGGGGCACCCGTACCGTAGAGAAGGTACCTTCGCGCTCGTCGCTTGTGAAGCTCACCGTCCCGCCGAGGCAACGATCGGCGAGCAGGCGCACGCCATGTTGAGGTTTTCGATGTATATTGCCTCTTCGTACACGGTGAGAGAAAGACTCAAGACCGTGCGCGTGGAGATCGATACTCGAAGAGTAGAACGGAGGCTGTATGAAGCGGGCTATCTTTGCGCTTGCGCTGATTCTGGTGATCACGCCGGTGTTCTCGCAGGACGCGGAGGAGAACACGATGCCGGAGGTCACGATGACCGGCACCTGGGAACTCTACCGCGTCGACACGATCGGCACCTTCACGCTCAATGAGTACCGCAGCAACGCGCCTACGAGTAGTTTCGTCGACGCGACCCTCGAGCTCGAGGCCGACGGCACGATGACCTCCGATTCGCAGACGCTCCGCTTCCTCTCGTGGGGGACGGACACCGGCTTCCTCTACTTCGAGACCCCCTCAGGCAACAGTTTCTACAAGGTCCGCGACCTGAGCCCCGACGTGCTCTTCCTCGTGAGCGTCATCGTGACCGAGCGGAACGCAAGCGTCACGGAGATCGAGGCGAACGAGAACGCCAACCTGATCCTCGTGCGCGCCGACGAGTAGTCTCGCCTCCCGCGAAGCGGCGCTCATCCCGCCGGCAGGGGCCGGCCCGTGCTCACAATCTCCAGCAGTTCGCCTGCCGTCATCGGCTGCGCGTAGTAGTAGCCCTGCATGAGGTCGCACCCGATTTCGCGCAGACGGCGCTCCTGGTCGGCGTCGGTTACCCCCTCGATACACACGCGCTTGTCCCGCGATCGGATCGCGCGTACGATGCTGTCCAGGTAGACGAGATCCTCCTCATCGTCCTTGATCCGGTCGATGAATACCTTGTCGATCTTCAGCACCTTGGCCGGCAGCTCCTTCAGGTACGCGAGTGACGACTGTCCCGTGCCGAAGTCGTCGAGCCAGATTTCCACGCCCAGCTCCTCGAGCCCGCGCATCGTCTCGATCGAGCGCTGCGGGTCGTCCATGGAGATGCGTTCGGTGAGCTCGAGCTTCAGCCGGTGCGGTGCGACGCCGTCGGCGTGCCTGAGCGCGAGGCCGACCGCTTCGACGAGATAGGTGTCGAGCAGGTCGCGCGCGCTGATGTTGATCGACACGAAGAAGTCCGGCAGGTGCGACCAGGCGGCGAGTTGATCGCACACCTCGTAGAGCGCCCACTTGTCGATCGCGCTCACCAGTCGCGTCTCCTCGGCGAGCGCGATGAAAGATGCTGGATAGAGCAGCCCCCGCCTGGGATGATTCCACCGGATGAGCGCCTCGGCGCCGACCGGCATGCCTTCTGCGTCGACGAACGGTTGATAGTGCAGCACGAAACGCCGTTCCTCGAAGGCGGCGACGAGCTCGGTCTTGAGCGTCGCGCGCGCGATCGCCTCCTCGTGCACCGCGCGCTTGTAGAGTGCGTACGGCTCCCGCTCCCGCCGCGCCTCGAGCACCGCGGTGTTCGCGGCGCGGAGAAGCTCTTTCTGGGTCGCTCCGTCGGTCGGGAAGATCGCCACGCCGATCGTCGCGGCGATCGTCACCTCGATCCCCTGGTGTTTGTACGGCATCGTGATCGCCTCGTGGATCTTCTCGGCGACGATCGCCGAGTCTTCCGCGTGTGTGATGCCGATCAGCAGGACCGTGAGATCGGTGCCTTCGAAGCGGAAGACGTAGTCGCTGTCTCGAACCGTCTGCCGTACGCGCAGGCCCGTGTTCTCGAGCAGGACATCGCCGAGCTCTATCCCGAAGGCGCGGTGGATCTCGGAAAACCCCTCGAGCGAAACGAACAGAAGCGCGTGCGTCACCGGTACCGGGCTTCGCTTCGCCCGGTAGATCTCCTTGTCGAGGATGACGTCGAGCGAGCGCCGGTTGAAGAGCCCGGTCAGCGGATCGAGATACTCGTAGCGCGTGAGCTTCGTCTCGATCTCGGTGAGGCGGGTGACGTCGTGCGAGAAGACGAGGGCATGCGTCGTCTCGCCGTGTTCGGCGTACGGGTAGAAGCACACGTGCATGTGCTTCTCGAACGAGCCGAAGTGGAAGCGGTCGATGTACTCGACCGTCTCCCCGGCGAAGCAGCGGTCGAGCAGCGACTGGAGGCGGGTTGAGAAGCGGTCCTCCCCCCACAGGTCGGCCACGGTCCGTCCGACGATGTCCTTCTGCGTACGTTCGACCGCCTCGCAGTACGCCCGATTCGCAAACTCATACACATAGTCACGGTTGACGAGCGTGACGAAGTCGCGAGAACGGTTGATCATGTGTTCAAAACGCTGGTGTTCAGCCATGGAGTCTCCTTCCCCGCCGGATGCCGTGGCCGCTATTCGCCCGTCATGCCCTCCTCGTAGGCGACAACGCGGTTGCGCCCGGATTCCTTCGCGTTATAGAGCGCGACGTCTGCGCGTTGGATGATCTGTTCGATACTGAGCCGTTCGCGGCTCGGCTGGTCACCGCCCCCGTCGTCGTTCGGGGCGAGGTACGCGACCCCGATACTCGCGGTCACGTCGCGGTCGATCGCGGCAAAGGCTGTCGATTCGATTGCGTGGCGTAGCCGCTCGGCGACGTCGTACCCGTCGCGAAGCTCGGTGTCCGTGAGCAGCGCGCAGAACTCTTCGCCGCCGAAGCGTCCGATCATGTCGGTCGAGCGGAGGCTGTCGCGCATGACCGCGCCGAGGGTCCTGAGGACCTGGTCGCCTACCGGGTGGCCGAAGGTGTCGTTGATCGGCTTGAAGTGGTCAATGTCGAGGATGCACGCGCAGAGCGGCTGCCCCGCGTGGAACGCCTGGTCCATGACCTGTTCGCCGGACTCCATGAACGCGCGCCTGGTGAGCACGCCGGTGAGTTGGTCTATCTCGGCCCGCTGCTGCATGTGGCTGTAGAGCCTCGCGTTCGAGAGCGCGAGCGAGAGGTAGTCTGCCATGGACATCACGATCCGGACTTCCTCGCCGGCAAACGGCGCGCTCGACCGGGAGATCACGAGCGCGCCGACCGCCGATCCGCGCACGACGAGCGGTACGAACAGCTTGTGCGGCAACCCGTCGTCGGGTGCGGCCGTACTCGACGCCCACCGCGCGCCGCACTCGTCGGCCGAAGGCTCGCGTTCGTTCACCAGGTAGGGGATCCGCGACTTGATGGCCGTGAGAAACGCGCGCCGGCGCGGCCGGGCGAACAATCGCCAGGTCTCCTCGCTGACATCCGACGAACCGCCTACGTAGCGCAGCCTCCGGTTCTCGAGCTCGCAGACGAGCGCGGAGCCGAACGGAACGAGCGTGTTCAGCTGTTCGATGACCGAGCGGACCGCCGTGGCCGCATCGAGGCTCGCGACGATGACGGCTCCTGCTCCGCGCAGCGCTTCCGCCTCGCCTGCGCGCTCTTCGGCTTCGTGACGGGCTTGCTGGAGTGCCTCGCGAAGGCTGTGGAGGTCGGTGATGTCCTGGTCGTGGCCCAGGTACGTGGCCGGCGTGCCGTCGGGGGCACGGCGCTCGACCATGCCCGAGGAGATGAACCACCGGTAGCTACCGTCGCGGTCACGCA
>CAZVEF010000056.1:0-13947 GCA_964625715.1 uncultured Spirochaetaceae bacterium
CGTTGACGAGCTTTCCGTCGATGTAGAGCTCGCCGCCGGTGATGTCCTCGAGACCCGCGATCATGCGAAGCGTCGTCGTCTTGCCGCAGCCCGACGGGCCGACAAGCACCACGAACTCCTTGTCCTGAACGGTGATGTTGGCGTTCTTGACCGCCTGAACATTCCCTTCATAGACCTTGGTGAGTGACTTCAGTTCAACTGTAGCCATGCCTACCTCCGTAGATTATTCTATTGGACTCTCATTGTAGGTCGAGAATTCAGTATCTGTCAAACGGAAGATAACCCGTTTTCGATCCGACGGGAGGTGGATATGGAGATAATGGGGATTGCAGTCGTGTCGCTCGACGGATGCCTGACGCGCCACGACCAGCCGGGTTCCGCGTTCGCCTCCCACGAGGACCAGGCCCACTTCCGCGCGACGCTCGCCTCCTGCGACGCGACGATCATGGGGCGAATCACCTTCGACGGTGAGCGGGAGCGCATCCTCGCTTCGTCCGATCCGGGCCGTCTGCGCGTCGTCCTGACCCGGTCGCCCCACGCGTATCGCGATCTCGAACGCCCCGGCGCGCTCGAGTTCACCGCCGCCCCGCCGGGCGAGCTGACGACAGCACTCGCGCGGCGAGGTACCCGCCGCGCGGCGCTACTCGGGGGTGGACGCGTCTACGCGCTCTTCGCGGACGCCGGACTCGTGAGCCGATGGGTCATCACCGTCGAGCCGCTGCTCTTTGGCGGTGGAACGCGGCTGCTCGAGGGGCGCACCGATCGGCGCCTCGAGCTCCTCGAGTCCCGCCGCATGAACGAGTCGGGCACGCTGCTGCTGACGTATCGGGATCCGGATGCGCTCACCGCCCTCGAGCGGGGGATGTAGGGCGTTTCCACCCCCTACAGTCGCTGCCGGCCCCGGTTTTCCTGCGTGGTCCGCGATCGTATATTGTTTGCGTGAGCGATTCCACCCGGCCCCACCGGACCGCATCCCGGCGCGCGCCGCTTCCCGTGCGCGTCTTCGCCCTGGGTACGATACTGATCGTCCTCGTCGTGGGCGCAGGTCTGGCCGCGGTATTCGTCGCCGACGGGTTGCTCTTTCAGCCGGTGAACGGCGACACGGGAAGCGATGGCGTCGCCCTCGTGTTCGAGATCCAGCCGCGCCAGACGCTTCGCGCTGTGAGCCGCCGCCTCGTCGCCGAGGGGCTCGCGCGCAACGCGCTCGCGATCGAGCTCTACGGGCGCGCGCAGGGCATGGACGCGAGCCTGCAGGCCGGTCGCTACCTCGTATCGCCCGCGATGTCGCCGGTGACCATTTTGGAGAAGATCACCAGCGGCGACGCCGTCTTCGACGAGGTCACGATCACCATACCGGAGGGATGGAGTCTCAACGACATCGAGCTGCACTTCGAAGAGCTCGGTCTGTTTTCCAAGGAACGCTTTCAGCGGGCGGCGGTCATGCAACCGGCTTACGCGGATTTCTCGATCGTGTCGGACCTCGAGGACGACACGATCCTCGACGGCTATCTCTTTCCCGACACCTACCGGGTCTTCGAAGATTCCACGCCGGAGAGTATCGTGCGGCGCATGCTGGAAAACTTCCAACGCCGGATGACCCCGGCGATCCTCGCTGCGATCGAGGAACAGGGCCGTACGCTCCACGAAGTCCTCACGCTCGCGTCGATCGTTCAGAAGGAGGCGAACGATCGGTCGCAGATGCCGGACGTCGCGGGAGTCTTCTGGAATCGGCTCGAGGAGTGGATCCCGCTCGAATCCGACGCGACGGTGAACTACGTGCTCGGGACCAACAAGCGTCAACCCACGTTCGCGGATACGGAGGTCGACCACCCGTACAACACGTACGAGAACTACGGCCTGCCGCCGGGGCCGATCGGGAATCCCGGCCTCGACGCGATCCTCGCCGCGATCGATCCGGCGGAGCACGATTACTACTACTTCCTTCATCCGACCGACGGACGGATCGTGCTTTCGCGGACCTTCCAGGAGCATCTCGCGAACAAAGTGCGGTATCTCGACTGAGCGCTCCGGCGCCGATCAGTCCTCCTGCTGCAGAAGCCAGGCGCGGACGCTGGCCTCGAGGTCGCGTTCCTGCGGCACCTCCATCACCTCCTGCATGAGCCACGGTTCGACCACCTGCGGTACGAGCTTTCCCCAGTGCCGGGGGCTCGCGGCGGGGAACTCGAGCCACGAAGCCGGCGGGATCTTTCCCTCCAGCGTCGGGTAGTAGTCGGCGAGATGGGCCTCGTTGAGGCGCCACAGCGACGAGAAGCCTCCGGCCACGCCAAACCCGTCCACCCGTTTGCGCAGCGTGCTCTCGACGAGATCCACCTGCCGATCGACCGTGAACAGGTGCACGAGGAACGCCCTCGCGCCGTCGGTCGCTTTCGCTCCGTTCGGGATCCCTGCGTAGACGATGTCCTCGAGCACGCGGATCGACGCCTCGGTTCCAAACCAGCGGAAGCCAAGACCGTCACGGCGTGCGGCGTTCAGGCTGAGGAACTCGTCCGACCGTGCGTATCCGTAGGCCACGCGTTCGCTGTGAACGAGCTGAAGCTGCGGATCGTACAGGTAGCGCTCCTGGAAGGCACGATCCGCCTCCGCTCCCCCGTTGAGCTCGAGCCAGTCCCGCGCGGCCGCCACACCCTCAACGACCGACTCGAACGGCCACTCGGGCGCCCCCTCGTCGTCCTCGTGTACCGCGAATCCCAGCGTTCGGAGGTACTGATAGAGAAACGCCTGGTTCCACCCCGGCGAGTAGGCGACTCGCACCCAACGCTCGTCCTGCATCGCGTTGAAGGTGTCCGCGCGTGCGCGCATCTCCTGGGGATCGATGACGATGGGCGTACCCACCTCCGAAACCCGGTTCGTGAAGTAGACCAGCGGCAGGTTGAACGCGACCGGCAGCAGGTACTGCTTGCCGTCGGACGCACCGGTTGCGAGTAACCGCGGGTAGAACTCGTCCGCATCGAGCTCGCGTCGCAGCAGCCGGTCGAGCGGCTGGAGGAGCCGCCGGGTCGCGCGGTTCTCTATGAAGCGGCCGACGACGAGGTCGGGTGGTGTCTCTGCGAGCCGGAGTGCGGAGGTGATCTCCGGCTCGTAGACGATCTCTACGACACGCCGTTCCTGCGAGGCGTTGAACGCTTCGACGGCGGGCACGATTTCCGGAACGTCGGTCCACAGAACCACGGCGGTCTGCGAGCAGCCGGTGAGTAGCACGACGAGCATCAGGGCGCCGACGAGCAGTCGGGGGGGCCGGGGAGAGGGGCGCGTGGGTGCTTGCACGCGCCCACTCTACGGGCGCTCGCTCGAGCGTGTCAACGTGACATCCGGCGCGTGCTCTGGTACGTTCTGGTCATGGCACCAGCGGGCTCCGCGCCCTTTCTCCGGTACTCGACTTGGCTGCGTGAGCGCTACGGCGGCACCACGTACCGGGTCTCCGTCGACGCCGGCTTCAGCTGTCCGGTCCGCGATCTCGGTCGTCCGTGCGCGTACTGCGACGCCCGTGGCTCGCGCGCGCCGTACCTGGGGGAACACGGGACGATCGCCGACCAGGTTCGCCGCGGTGTCGAGTTCCTCTCGCGGCGGTACGGCGCGGAGCGTTTCCTGCTCTACTTCCAGGCGTATTCGAACACGCACGCCTCGGTCCCGAGGCTGCGTGAGATCTACGACTGGGGGCTCGCTCAGGCCGAGTTCGTCGGGCTCGTCGTCGCTACCCGCCCGGATTGCATCGACGAAGCTCGCGCCGACCTGCTGGGCGAGTACGCGGCGCGGGGACTGGACGTCTGGGTCGAGCTCGGGCTTCAGTCGGCGGACGACCGAACGCTCGAGGATATTGGACGCGGACACACCGTCGCCCGCTTCGACGAGGCGGTCCGCGTGCTCGCCGCGAGGGGCGTCCACGTCGCTGCGCACCTGATCCTGGGGCTGCCCGGTGAGGGACCCGAAGAGGCGATCGCGACGGTACGCCACGTCTCTTCGCTGCCCGTAGAGGGGGTGAAGTTCCACAACCTGGTCGTCCTCGAGGGCACCGAGCTCTGGGAGCGCTTCCGGGCCGGGCGGATCGATCCGCCGTCGGCGCAGGAGTACGAGCGCTTGCTCGTAGCTGCGATCGAGCACCTGCGGGAGGACATCGTGGTAATGCGGCTCACGTGCGATCCCCCGCCCGGGGTTCGGCACGCGCCGGAGACGATTCCCGCCAAAGGCGCCCTGTACCGTCGGCTTCTTGCCGGATTTGCCGAACGCGGCACCCGGCAGGGTATACATTGGAGTGACCATGCAGACGAAGGATGAAGAGATCTTCGGCCTGATCGATTCGATCGGCCAGCACTACCGGACAAACATAGGCAATCGTTACGTGCGCAACGCGTTCAGCGTGCTTCCGCTCGACGGGAAGGACTGGGCGCTCATCGAGAGCGTGACCGAGAAGGCGGAGTACCACCAATACCAAGGGTACCACATGGACGAGCTCTACGAGCGCATCCTCGCGCTGGGTCGATTCATCTATCACGCCCGGCGCGAGCTCGCACCGCAGCTGCGTGCGCGGCTATCCACCTACAGTTCGGGTCCCGGTCCGCTCGGCAACGACCGCGTCCTCAGAGATATGGCCGTCAACAACTTCGACTCCAATCTCTCGATCCTCGCCGACCTCGTGAACAAGCTCTACTCGCGCACGGTCGAGGTCGATACCGAGCTCGCCCGGGGCCACATGCCGGTCTACAAGACCTACCGGGGTCTCGACGAGATCGGAACGTACCTCGTGCCCAGGTAGGCGGGGCTATGGCCGCGGGGGAGGGTGTCGCCGATCCTGCGCCCGATGCGACGCGGCACCCCGCCGGCGAGCTCCCGCCGCCTCAGCTCCCGCCGCCTCAGCTCCCGCCGCCTCAGCTGCCGCCGCCTCAGCTCCCGGCGGCGAGTCGCTTCGCCGCGGCGAAGACCGCGTCGTAGAGCTCCTCGAGGTCCTTCTCGTCGATCGTCGAGTAGGCGACCCGCAGGTATTCCTCACCGATCGCGATCGTGCCGATGCCCTCGTCGAGCAGGGCGAGCCGCAGCGCCTCGGCGCTCACGCCGGTACAGGCGAAAGCCATGAAGTAGCCCGAGTTGAACGGCAGCGGCGCGAGCGGGCCGGTGTCGGCCGCGGCGATGATCGCCTGCACGCGCTCGTAGCGGCGCTTCAGGAGCTCGCGCTTGGCGAGCTTCTCCCGCTGGTAGCCGTCGGAGGCGAGCGCGCGGACGAGCATGCTCTGCGCGATGCGGCTCGAGTTCGAAACGGTCGAGCGGATGCTGCCCATGAGCTTACGCTC
Organism: uncultured Spirochaetaceae bacterium; assembly: GCA_964625715.1. GTDB lineage: Bacteria > Spirochaetota > Spirochaetia > DSM-27196 > SLST01 > SLST01. The sequence goes on from CAZVEF010000056.1 coordinate 5,304, forward strand.
GAGCGCACCGAGCTCCTCTCGCCCGAGCCCCTTACCGGCCACCGTCACGAACCCCACGCGGAAGCCCCACGCGAAGTCCTCCTTCGTCGCCCCGTCAATCTTGACCGCAAGGATACGCTCGTGAGCCGGCGCGAGCCGCGCGAAGAGGCTCTCTTCGAGCAACCCCTCCTCGTAGAAGAGGCCGAAGTAGGCGTCGTCGCAGATCACGAGCAGGTCGCACCCGGCGTCGGCCTTGCTCACGAGGAGCGCCTCGATCGCCGCGGCCTCCTCGATCGTCGGCGTGTAGCCGGTCGGGTTGTTCGGGAAGTTGAGCAGCACCACCGCCTTGTTCCGCTCGCCGATCGCCCGCTCGAGGCCGGCGACGTTGAAGCGTCCTTCCTCGGTGAACAGGTCATACTCGACGATGTCGGCCTCGCGCCGCACGCCGATCATGAGTCGGTAGTTACCCCAGAACAGCCGTGGCAGCACGAGCGCGTCACCGGTATCGATGAAGAGCTCCGAGATCTGGAACAGCCCGTTCGTGAGCCCGCCGGTAACCATGGGCAGCGTGGTGGGGGTCGACCCGAGCGAGGGATTCTTGCGTTCCATCTCCTCGCGCCAGAGGCGTCGCAGCTCGGGTACGCCCGGCGTGGGTGCGTAGGCGACCGCCTCCCTCGGCGAGAGCCCGTTCACGAGGCTGCCCAGGCCGGAGAGCATGATCGGCTCTCCGTCTTCGAATGCCATGCCTACCGTCGCGTTGAAGCGCGAGGCGCGTTCATTCGCCTCGCTTGTCTGCGCGACGATGCCCTTGGGGAAGTACATCTTGCGTCCCAGCGCCGAGAGGAGACGTCCGGCGACGGTGCCCTGGAGCGTATCGTTCAACTCGTTCGCAAGCGCGTTCATGGAGCCGAGAATACCCTGTCGACGGGGGTTTCACAATGGGGAGACAAATCGATAATAATGGAGGTTCATTGACACACCACGGCCTCTTACGTAGTGTATCGGCATGGGCGATGCGTCCACTCCACAGAAAGACCGGGACGGTTCGTTCGGGATCTTCCAGAGAATCATCTCCATGTTCGTCGGTTCCGGCGATCCCGAGCGCGAGAAGCGTCGCCTGCTCAAGCAGATCGGCAAAGACCTCCAGCATCAGCGTTTCAAGTTCTACAAACCGCGCTCCGGCGAGGCTCAGGGCGGGCTCGCGCGGTTCTTCTTCGAGATCTACAGGGTCGTCGGACCCGCCCAGACGCTCCTCCAGGGCGCCGATGACTCGAACGCGCTGAAGTCGATCCTCATCGAGACGAGTCACTCGCAGGAGCAGGATCGGCTACGCGCCGAGTTCAGCGAGGAGACGATCCGCGAGCGCGCGCAGACGACCGACGCGAAGCAGCTCACCGCGCGCGTGAAGGACGCGATGGTCGCCTACTTCAGCGGGTTCGACTCGCAGACGGTCAAGGAGATCAACGACACGTACAACCGGCTCCAGTCGCTCGTGAACTTCGTGAAGTTCGATTACTACTTCGTGCTGCGGAAGTTCGACTCGAGCATCCAGGAGGGCAACTTCGGCTACTCCCCGCGCTTCGAGTCGATCAACGCCGAGTACGTGAGCGACGACCTGAAGGATTTCCTCGAGGTGGCGATGCCGCTCGATCGCGATGCCGATTGGGACACGGTCTTCGACGTGCTGCGCGAGTACAAGGGGGTCGAGGTCATTGACCGAGCCGGGTGGAAGAAGATCGTCTCCACGGTGACCAACGTCGTGCGCTCCGGGGTGCTCGTGAAGATCGTCCAGCACATCGACAAGGATCCCTCCTACCAGCCGGAGGTGCGCGTCTCCCGCAAGCACATCGTCGAGAGCTACCTCAATACGCTGAAGACCCAGGTCGAGGGGACGATGCAGAAGCTCGCCCGTGAGCGACGGAGCCGGAAGGTCGAGCAGCTCGTGAAGGCGGTCTTCGGTACGACCGCGGTCCAGCGGACCAGGCACTACACCGACGCGGCGAATATGGCGTACACGAAGAAGATGCTCGCCGGCTTCCTGCACACCGAGGCGATCAACTACCTCAAGGCGTTCCTCGTCGACTACTTCAAGGGGGAGGTCCGTACCATCATCAGCGATCTGCTCATCGTGCGCGGCCAGTGGTCGGACAACATTCTGTCGCAGCAACTCTCCGACGCGTACTATTCGGTGATGAACACCGCGCAGCGGATCGTCGAATTCGACGACTCGCTCGGCGAGGAGGGCGAGCTCGGCATGAAGCTCAAGAAGGCATCCGGGCGCGTCGTCGACCGCGATGCTTCGACGGCCAAACTCCTGCGCCAGACGCTCCACGAGGTCAACGAGATCGCGCTGAACATGATTCACGACACCGCGACGAACCTGATCACGATGGGGAAGGTGATCAAGCAGCTGATCGAGGATCTGAACAAGGAGCGTCCCGAGCTCATCCAGAACTGGAAGGGGCTGCAGGGATTCACCGAGGAACCGCTGCGAGACCAGCTCGTGGCCATCTACAAGCGCACCTACTACTTCGTACAGCTCATGCAGTTGTACGTGAAGAAATAGGCCCGGCGAACGCGCCCTCGAGCTCGAGCAGCGCGTGCTTGATGCGCCGTCCCTCGTCGGCCTCGAGTCCGCGCAGCGCGTAGTTGCCGAGTCCGCCTGCGGCAGGCACGACTCGATGGCAGGGGACCAGGATCGCAACCGGATTGGTCGCAACCGCGTTCCCCACCGCGCGCGCCGCCTCCCGTCGTCCGATCTTCTGCGCTACGTGCCCATACGTTGCCGTCTCGCCGAAGCCGATCTTCAGCAGTCGGCTCCATACCGCCCTCTGGAATCTGGTGCCGTCGAGGCGTACGTCGAGCGAGAACTCCCGACGTTCGCCGGCGAAGTACTCTTCGAGCTGATACTCCAGCTCACCGCACGCGTATTTGTTCTCGCGCACCTCGAGCTCGTCTGCGAGGCGCTCGGCGGGACGGAACCCGAGGTACAGAACGCGTCCGTACCTGTCGACCGCCGCGTGCAGCGGTCCTACCGGTGATGCGAACGAATGCGTATAGACCACGTTGCGGGTATGCGTCGTCACCAATGCCATACGTCTCTACGTGCATCGAGTGTAGCAGCAACACGGGCCGATGGTAAAGCGGTAACCGCTCCAAGTAGTGTGGCGACGGCCGCGCAAGCGAGCGCCCACCCTACCGATGGGGTCACGATCGCTGTGTCCAGCGTCGCTGTATCCAGCATCGCTGTGTCCAGCGTCGCTGTATCCAGCATCGCTGTGTCCAGCGTCGCTGCGGCGTCGACCGGCCCCGCCCCGCCGATCGCCCGGTCACCGCCAAGCACCCGAGCGAGTCCGACCGCGGTCTCCGCCGGGAGAAGTGACACGGCCGGACGACCCTGCGCGTTGAGTATCGCCGCCGCCGCCAGGCCCAATGCCGCGCCGGCCGTTCCGGCGAGCCCCCCGCTGAATGCTCCGGCGAACGTGACGAGCCGTGCGATCGCCGGCCGTCCGAAGCCCCACGCTCGCAGGAGCTGCAGCGATTCGCCGGCGCGGCGGACGAGCAGCAGCTGCCCCGGTACGAGCGTGCCCACCGCGAGCGAGGAAAGGATGCCTGTGAGGAGCACCAGGCTTCGTGACACCGGCGCGAGCACCTTTCGGGCCGATTCGCGCCATCCGGTCGCCTCGAGCGCGGTCTGCGCGACCAGAGCGTCGCGCGCCTCGCGCGGCACGGGGCCACCGGAGCCCCGCACGCGCACGTCGACGTCGACGCCGGCGGCGCTCGCCGCGCCACCGGGGAGCGCCGCGGGGTCGTGCACGAGCAGCTCCGCACCGCGCGGTCCGCCAGCCGCCACGCCGACGATGCGCACCAGGTGCACGCTGTCCCGGGTGGAGACCCGGCCGACCGCGCGCTCGGTCCCGTCATCGTTTCGGGTGAGCAGGACCGCGTCGTTCGGTGAGAGCGAGGCGAGCTCTACCGCGTCGGTGAGCGCGCGAAACGCGAGCTCGGTAGGCAGGTCGGTCCGGACGAGGCGAACGAGCATGAGGTCGCCGTCGGTGTCGAGCGTTGCCGCCTCGCGCACGGCGAGCGAGACGAGCGCGCCGCTCGCCTCGGCCTCGCGGGCAGCGCCCTCGGCCCGGGATGGCGCTACCGCCGCCGCGAGCTCGCCTTCGAACCGTACGCGATAGCGTTCGGTTACCGCGACGCGGAGCGGAACGACGATCGATGCGGCGAGCGTAGCGATCGCGGTCACTGCGACCGTCGCGGCCACCGCGGCGTGGATCGATCTCCGCCAGGTCACGACCATGCGCAGGGCAAGCTTGGCGAGCCTCACAGGTCGGCCTCCCGTCGGACCCGCGCGAGGGGTGAGTCGAGGACCCGGCGAAGCGTCAGAAGGGCGACGAGCGGCGGCACGACGGCCGTGCCGGCGAGCGTCCTGCGGACCGTCGCGTCGAAATCGACCTCCATCCCCGCCGCTCGCGCGAGGAGCAGCGCCGTCGTGACGAGCAGTGCGGCGGCGATCGAGGCGACCGCCGTCTCGCGGACGAAGAGTCCGCGGATTCGATGCGTGTCCATCCCGATCGTTCGCAGCAGGACGACGTCGCGCACCCGGTTGCGCGCGGCAACCGCAACCGCCCCGGCGACCGCGATCGCCGCGACGAAGAGCGCGAGCGGTCGGATGATGCCGACCCCGCCGCCTGCGCCGGCGTACCGCTCGACGCCGACCAGTTCCGGCCACGCGCGCGCGGCAAGCGGGTGCCCGGCGTCAGCGAGCAACTGCGAAAGGTCGAACGCGACCGCGAAGGGGTTCATGCCCGGGGCAGCCGCGACGAGGTGCGTGGCCACCGGGGCGCTGCCCAGCTCGGCGGAGAGCTCGGGCAAGACGATCGCCTCCAGGCGGTGTAATGGAACCCAGATCGTTCCGTCGTCCCCGACGCCGAGAACCGCATCCGGGGCGAGCTCGTACCACCCGACCGGCGACCCCTCGTGAGGGCGAATCGCGATTCGCAGGCTTTCGGCGGCGGGACCGATCGAACCGGAGCCCGTCGCGGGCGCCCGGGAGGCCGGGCCCCCGCCGACCGTCGAGTCGCGTGCCGCCGGACGCCCGACCGCTGCCGGGCCCCCGGGTGCCCGCGCGGGATCGCCGGGCGCGACGGCGACGAGACGGCGGATCGATCCATCCGAGGCCACGGCCGCAGCCTCGATTCGACGGTGCAGATCGAGTCCGATCGACCCGGCGATCTCGCGCGCTGCCTCCTCGACGCTGCGCGTGATCCAGAGCATCGAGCGCGGCCGCTCGCTCGCTCCTGCGCCGTCGAGGCGCGGATGATCGGCGACGACCGGATAGAGCGGGACGAGCGGCGGATCGGGCGATTGATCGGCGACGACGACCGACACCGACCCATAACGCGATCCGGAGTTCGCCTCGAGCGCGTCGAACCCACGGCGGGCTACCTCGTGCGCTACGATCCCGGCGGTGGCGGCGATCGCACAGACAAGCCCGACGAGCGCGGTCTGGCCCGGTTGCGAGGCGATGAGCCTGCCGACGAGTCGCCAGGTGGGTACGCGCGCCGTCCGCTTCCGCGCCACTGCCTACTCTCCGTCGGCCGTACGCAGCCGGACCGTGCGCGTGGCGAAGCCGGCTACCGTCGGGTCGTGCGTGGCGACGACGACGAGACGCGACCCGTCTGCGGCGAGGTCGGCGAGCAGCCGCGCGACCATTCGCGAGTTCTCAAGGTCGAGGTGAGCGGTCGGCTCGTCGGCCACGAGTAGCTGCGTCTCGCCGGCGATCGCGCGCGCGAGCGCGGCGCGCGATCGTTCGCCGGAGGAGAGCGTAGCCGGGCGCCGATGGGCGATGTCGCCGATCTCGAGCCGGTTGAGTGCGGTGCGGGCGTGCAGATCGAGATCGGCCTCGGCGAGGCGCCGCAGCGAGAGCGCGAGGGTGATGTTCTCGTAGACCGACAGCATGGGCAGCAGGTTGTGCTCCGGGTAGAGGTAGGCGACGCGATTCGCCCGGAAAGTCGCCTGCTCGATCGTGCTCAGCGAGCCGAGCTCGACGTCGCCCACGTAGATCGTGCCCTCGTCGGCGTAGTCGATCGCAGCGAGCAACGCCAGAAGCGTGCTCTTGCCCGACCCCGAAGGGCCGGTCACGGCGACGCTCTCCCCGGCCGTGAACGTGGCGGTAAACCCTTCGAGCGCGGTGATCGTCTCGCCGCCGTCGGTGTAGCGCCTGGCCACGTCCGTGCAGCGCACCTTGAAGGGGCCGTCCACCGTCACGCGCTCGTGTACTCCTCGACGATGCGTCGCGTCCGCTCGGGCACCTGGGCGCGGATGGAGACCACGCCGTCGACGTAGCGCTCCTCGAGGACGCGACCGGTGCGGTGGATGAGCGCGGCGAGATCCGATCGGGAGTGGGGGATTTCCACGGCGATGCGCGCGTACGTCGTGGTGACGAGGTCCCTGATGAGCGTGCGCAGCTCGTCGAGCCCCGTGCCGTCGACCGCGCTCACCGCGACGGCGTCCGGGAACGAGACCCGAACGAGCGCGAGCTCTCGCTCACCAACCGCGTCGACCTTGTTGAGTACCTGGATCGTGGGCTTGTCGCGACTGCCGATCTCGTCAAGTACCTCGTCGGTGATGCGCGCGTGTTCGACCGCCGAGGGATCGGAGGCGTCGATCACATGGACGAGGAACGACGCGAGCAGCGTCTCCTCGAGCGTGCTGCGGAACGCCTGGACCAGCCCGTGCGGCAGCCTGCGGATGAACCCGACCGTGTCGGTGAGCAGGACCTCTTGGCCGCCTTCGAGCTCGAGCCGCCTGGTGGCCGGGTCGAGCGTAGCGAACAGCTTGTTCGCCACGAGCACCTCGCTGCCGGTCAGCGCGCGCAGCAGGCTGCTCTTGCCCGCGTTCGTGTAGCCGACGACCGAGCCGTTGGGCATGGGAAGCTCGGTACGCTGTCTGCGCGAGGTCGCCCGCTGGCCGCGGACGCCCTTGAGGTCGCGTTTGATCGCGGCGATGCGCTGCTGCACGATGCGCCGGTCGACCTCGAGCTGCGTCTCGCCCTCGCCTCGGGTTCCGCGACGGCCGCCGCGCTGGCGCGCGAGGTGCGACCACGCGCTCGTGAGCCGGGGCAACAGGTACTCCATGCGCGCGAGATCGACCTGCAGGCGCGCCTCGCGCGTGTTCGCGCGTTCGGCGAAGATGTCGAGGATGATGCCCTGCCGGTCGGTTACCGACGCACCGGTGAGCTTCTCCCAGTTGCGCTGCTGGGAGGGCGAGAGGTCCTCGTCGAAGATGAGCACGTCCGCCTCCGCGTCCTTCGCCCGCACGGCGATCTCCTCCGCCTTGCCGCTGCCAAGGTAGTAGCGCGGCGAGACGTCGCGCACGCGCACCGTTTCTTCGCCGACCGTCTCGAGCCCGAGCGTCTCGGTGAGCGCGCGCAGCTCAGAGAGGAGCGCCGCGGCGTCGTCCGGCTCATCCGGGCTCTGGATGCCGACCAGGTAGGCACGGTCGGCGGGGGCCTTGTATTCGATCACATCTTCAGTATGGCGGCGAAATCCGCCGTCGACAAGGGTGGTGCCTCAGCTGCCCGTCGAGCTGTACCAGCGCAGCGCGTAACGCCAGACGGCGAGCGCGATCGCGAGGAAGGCGACGCCGGCAAACGGGGAGAGCCATCCCACCCACGGCGGCGCCCCCAGCGGATCGCTCAGACCCATCACTGCGAGCCCAGGGTAGTACGAGACCGCCGCGAGCGGAATCACGAAGGTGAAGAGTGTGCGGAACCAGTCGACGAAGATCGCGAACGGGTAGCTCGCCGTCGTCACCCCGCCGTAGGTGAAGACGTTCATGATCTCGATCGATTCGACCGTGCGAAAGGCGACGCACGCCTGGAGGATCCGCAGGCCCACGAAGAGCGACACCGATCCTGCGATCGTCCAGAGCACGAGCGCTGCCGTCGCCACGGCGGGAATCGCGCCTGAGGTGACAAGTCCGTACCCGAGCACCGCGACCCCCTGCACGAGCCGCCCGCTGCGGCGAACGGTGAACTCGTAGCCCAGAAGCATCACGACCGTGCTGCGCGGGCGGAGCAGGATTCGGTCGAAGTCGCCCAGGCGGATCAGCTCGCCCACGTGGTCGAAGCCGGTCGTCGCTGCGCTTGCGAACGCGAAGGAGACGTTCGTGATTCCGTAGAAGACGCAGACCTGGGCCAGCTCCCAGCCGTCCATCGACCCGAAACGCGAGAAGAGCGCCCACAGCGCGAGGAACTCGCCGCCGGTGAGCAGGAGATGCCCGATCGTCTGCATGACGAACGAGAGCTTGTACTGCAGCTGCGAGCGGACGGAGACCCCGACGAGCCTGCCGTAGAGCGCGATCGGTCCCACTCAGCCCCCCTGAACCTCGACGCGCCGCATCCCGCGCGCGATCATGAGCGAGGCTGTCGCGCCGAGCCCGATCGCCCACACCAGCTGCGTCGCGATCTCGAGCACGACGTCCGCGCCGGCGACCGTGCCCAGGTAGATCTGGAACGGCACGTCGATCATCGCGCGGAACGGCAGGATGCGGATGATCGGCTGGATCCAGTCTGGGAAGAGCGGAAGCGGGATCGTGACCCCGGAGAGGAGCCAGATCGTCGTCGAGAAGAGGACCGATGTCCCGGCACCCGCGA
>CAZVEF010000057.1:0-13779 GCA_964625715.1 uncultured Spirochaetaceae bacterium
CGGCTGGACGGCAACGAGGCCGTCGAGTTCTGCATCGATATCACCGAGCGCAAGGAGATGGAGCTGGAGCTCCAGGCGGCGGTCGAGGCCAAGCAGAAGCTGATGCGGGAGCTGAACCATCGCGTCAAGAACAACCTGTATCTCGTCTCGAATCTCATCCTTCTGAAGGATGCGTCGCTCGGAGAGTCGGCGGACCTCTCGGATATCCGCGGTCACGTCAGCACGATCATGAATCTTCACGAGAAGCTATACGAACAGGACGCTGTCCGACAGGTCGAGTTCGAGCCGTACGTCCGGTCCCTGCTCTCCGACGTCTTCTCGTTCTTCGTGCGCGGCGAGGTGGACTTTGCCGTGAAGAGCAGCGTGGGTTCGGTCGCGGCCGATACGGCGGCTACGCTCGGACTGATTCTGAACGAGATCGCCACCAACGCGATGAAGCACGGATACGGTGAGAACGCGCGGCCGTCGTTTCGAGTGTCGATGGAATCAAACGATTCTCACGAGTACGTCATGACCGTCTCTCAGAACGGCCGGCCCTTCCCCGAGGGCGTCACGCTTCCCGAGTCCGGCAGCTCCGGGCTCGGTCTGGTTCAGATGCTCGTCTCGCAGCTCAAGGGCAGACTGGAGTTGGAGCGTCACCCGACGCCGACGTTCAGGATCCTGTTTCCAGTCGAGTGAGTTCCGGATCTCATCCGCGGGCCCTCCCTGCTCAGCGCTCCCCGGCAAGCGTATGCCCGGAATAAAGTTGCTCGACCGGCGACCCCAAGCTTCGTGACAGTCTACGCACGTTCCGGCTTGCTTCCCGCCTTGACGTACGAAGCCCGCGTGCGCGGCGCAAGCACCGGGACACGCGGGCTCCGTGTGAACCTGGGCCCCTGACGGCCTCCTGTCAGTTCTGCGCCTCTCGCTCCTCTGTGGCCTCTTCGAGAGCCTCTTCGGCTCGGGCGGCGAGCTCCTGGTCCTCCCGTATTCCGAGCATGATCTCGTTGAACCGGTCGACGGAGAGTTCCTCTTCCTCGACCACCTCGACCATTTCTGCCTGCCGGCTGTTCTGGATCTCAAGGACATCCTCGAGGACAGTCTGGTACTCCGCAAGCTCGGTGTCGTCGACACCCTCCAGCCCTTCCGATGAGTCGGATTGCTGGGCGAGCTGGTTGATCTCGTAGAATCGCTCTACGCTGAGCTCCGACTCCTCGACTCGCTCGTCGGTCCGCTCGGTGAGCTCGGAATTGATCTCCTGAACCTTGAGAAACGCGACCGCGAAGCCGTCGAGCTCCTCATCCTCCACCGGTTCGGTAGGTCCCGTCTCGTCGAGCCCCGGCGCGTTCTGCGCCCCGAGTGACGGCACGGCGAGAAGCAGGGGGAGCACAAGCGCCAGTCCCCATATTCGCGCGCTTTTGTGACAGATTCTCATAATTCCTCCATTGCGCGGCCTCGGACGACCACGGCGTTGTCGGCGGGAGCGGGCCCATCCCGTCACCCGCATGCACGGTAACCACCGCACGTGTCGTACCATACCACCGGGTTGACCAGTCCCAATCCAGCGACTGTGTGGATTCCGTCCAGTCGCGTTGTGGACCGTCCCCCGGGTGACGTATAATGAGGGGCATATGGCGAGCATTCTCATCGTAGAGGACAACGAGCTCATCCGCGATGCCGTTACCGAAGCTTTCAGCGTGAGCGGCCACGATCCGACGCCGGTTGCATCCATCCAGGCTGCCACCGAGGCGCTGGCAAATCGCCTCTTCGACGCAGTCATCCTCGATATCCGGCTCCCCGACGGTAACGGGTACAAACTCGCCCAGCATATCCGCGGCAGGAGCGACGTTCCCATCGTCTTCCTGACCGCGAAGGACAGCGAGTCCGAGCGGGTCATGGGCTTCGAGGTCGGGGCCGACGACTACGTCGTGAAGCCGTTCTCGGCCAAGGAGCTCCTTCTCAGGGTTGAGGCGATCCTCCGGCGCATCAGCTCCAAAGCGCCTGATGGCGATGCAGCGACGTTGAGCTGGCAGCGAAACGGGCACTCGCTGGTCGTCGACACCGCGGCGCATCTGGTGGAGCTCGACGGCGAGCGAGTTCATGTCACCGAAAGCGAGTGGCGAATCCTGATGGAGCTCGTCACGAACGAGGGACAGGCGATCACGCGCGAGCACATTCTCAGCGAGTGTCTCGACCGGCCCTACGATGGGGCGGAGCGCACGGTGGACACGCACATTGGGAATATCCGTGCGATGCTCGGTGATACCGAGTGGATCGAGACGGTCCGCGGCTACGGGTACCGGTTCATGGGAGAGCGTGGCGACGCGGAGAGTTCGTGACACGCGCGAGCCAAAGAGCTACGATGATCGGCATGACGAATCCAAACACCGACACTGCCCGAGACGAGGCGTCCCTCGAAGAGATTGCCGACCTCATCCTCGACGCGAAGGAACAGGCGTACCGTGAGACCGACGCCGAGCCCGAGCCGGAGCTGACCAGTACGCTCGAGTGGCCGATCACGTGCAGCGTGGGCCCGGGACTCGAGGGCGCCATCGCCTGCGAGTCCAAGGTGGGCTACGTGAATGGGTCGAAGGGGTGGCTGGTCTACCGGGGCTACGACATCTTCGACCTCTGCGCGCATTCCAGCTACGAGGAGGTCTCCTACCTGCTCCTGCACGGGAGACTGCCGAGCGCCGATCAGCTGCACCGGTACAAGGAGGCACTCTACGCTCGCCTGTTCATACCCGAGACGCAGCGCCTGCTGCTGAGCTTCCCTATCCAGGACATGAATCCGATGGCTGCGCTCCGCCTCGGGACGAACCTCATGCGGCAGAAGCAGACCTACCGCGACCGGCGCGAGCTCGACGCAGCCGGAGACGCGATCGCTACGGACGAAGACAGTATCGCAATGGAAACGACGCCGATCGGCGAACCGCATTCGGTGTACGAGTTCATCCACGGCACGATCGAGGACGAGGAGTCGCAAGAGCCGAACGCGCTGGTGGCGTCCGAAGAGATCGCGAGCTGCTACAACCTGATTGCCGGCATGGCGTGCGTCGCGGCGACCGTCGGACGGGTGCGCTCGGGGCGGCTGCCGCTCGAGGCTCAGCCGGACCTGAGCATCGCGGGAAACTACCTCTACATGCTCACCGGTCGCCGTCCGACTGCGCTCGAGGAACGCATCATGGACATCTGCTTCATCCTGCACGCCGACCACGGAATGAACGCGAGCACCTTCGCCGCGATGGTCGTCGCGTCGACCTTGTCGGACATCTACCTCGCGATCGGCTCAGGAGTGTCTGCGCTCGCCGGCCCGCTACACGGCGGCGCGAACGTGGAGGTCGTGCAGATGCTCTCCGAGATCGCGTCGCGGGATGCGGTGGACGAATGGTACGCGAACGCCGTGGCGGCAAAGCGGAAGATCACCGGCTTCGGACACCGGGTCTACAAGGCCTACGATCCACGCGCCCGCATTCTCGGGCCGCTCGCCGCCTTACTCGCTCGCGATTCGGAGCGCGTCGGCACGCTCTACTCGGTGGCCCGGGCGCTCGAAGAGAAGGTGGTCTCTGATCTGGGCGCGACGAAGAAGGTATTCCCGAACGTCGACTTCTACTCGGGTCTCGTCTACCAGAGTATGGGGATACCGCCGGAGCTCTACACCACGATTTTCGCGGTCGCTCGGGTTTCCGGATGGACCGCGAGAGTGATGGAGTATTTGCAGAAGAACCGCATCTTCCGGCCGCGCGCGATCTATACCGGAACGCTCAACGAGGCCTACGTGCCGCTCTCAGAGCGGTAAGCAACCGCGGTTTCCCGGTCGCACCGGATCACCCGTCTTCGGCGATGAACCGTGGCGCGAGCACCGCATCGTCTCCAGGCTCGACGGCGATTTCGCGAGACGCCTGCCGACCGTCGGCATACTCGTCCCCCGACCACCCGGAGAAGCGGTACCCCTCCGCGGGCTCGGCGCGCAGCGCGACCGGGACGCGGGAGAAGTAGAGCCCAGTCCAGCGCTCGCCCGGAACGACACCGGGAGTGGACTCGTCGAGATCGAGAGAGTTGACGCTGATCGTGCCCCCGCGTTCCGGGACGATCACCGTGATCGGCTCAACACGACCGAGCTGCGTTCCGCGCTCGCTGAAGTAGTCGGCGATCTGCCGGCGCTGGACCTCCGGCCTCTGTCGGACGAAGGCGAGGTGGTGTTCGACCTGCGATCGCCAGTAGTCGAGCGACTCGGGATAGCCCCACCGCGCGATGTGGTGCGGCATCTCCTCCGCGATAGCCGCCGCCGCGTCGCGGATCACCGGCTCGAGGACGTCCGGATGCAGAGACGAGTTCAGCAGATCGGCGAAACGGTTGACGAATCCGCGACGAAACTCCTCGTTCTCGAGCAGACCGACGATGAGCGCCGTGAAGCGAGGCTCGCGGAGCATCTGAATCTCCTGCGAACCTGTGCTCGTATCGTCGGGCTCCTCGGGCGTCCGATCGTTCGCGTAGAAGCTCATTGTATCTTCGTTCACGAAGAGCAGGGAGTTGTCCAGGTCCCACGTGTGCCACCTCCACCGCCCGTCCCACGGAGGATCTGAACCGGAGGTGGACTCGGCAGTGCGCCAGGCCGTGACGTGCTTGGTCACCCCGTCGGGATCGCCGGAGTAGATCCGAAGCACGTTGTAATCGATGAAGCTCGCGACGTCCATGCGCCGCTCGATCGCACGATACTCCTCCGGATCCGACATGTCGCGCGTCGTGACCCGGTCGAGCAGGCGACGGAACGCCGCGGCATCCTCGAGACGACCGCTCTTGAGCCCCGCGTCGAGGCCCAGCGCGCCCTCGAGGACGGCCACACGCTCTGGATCGACTCCGTATCGCTGCTCGAGATAGAACCGGTCGAAGCGATCTCGGATATTCACGAGCCCCCAGTACTCTCCGTTGATGAAGTGCACGACCGGACGCGCCCGCATGAGTTCTACGTCCAGACGGCCGGCGAGGTGATCGCTCAATACGGCGTCCTGGAAGGTACTGCGAAAGAGGCTCTGACCGCTACGCAGCATCAGCCGCCGGTAGCGGGTGGGATGCGCCCAGACGTCGGCGTGGTCTGCAGGAAAAACCGCGTATTCGAACGCGTTCGTCCGCCCGTAGTCCTTCCTCGCGTAGAGCCTGAGCGACTTCAGGGGGTGGGAGCGGGACCAGCCGCCGTGGATCCGGATTCCACCGTCAACTGCGAAGCCGGAGTACCCGTCGGGCTCGAAGAACTCGAGATGTGCGCCCACTTCGATGGGGCCGCTGTAGTTCGCCGGGTGGCGCATCCAGTAACCGTCGAAGTCGGCGTGCTCGTCGTAGACGCGTCCCGGTACGTAGATCCCGTCCTCGTAGCCGAAGAGCTCGTCCGGCTCGGCGACGACCGAAACGAGCGGTGTTGAGAAACGATCGTCCGCCTCCGGGTGAACGAAGTACGTGTACGTCTCGATCTCGCTCAGACGACGATCGGCCCACACCGCCGCTCGCACTACCGTTGCCCGAGGGCCTGCCTCCTGCGGCGGCTCCCATTCCCACTGGTCCGCGTCGGGAACGGTCGTAGGGATCGCACTGAGCCGTGACGGGGTCTTTACAGCGTTTTCGCTCTGATCCGGGTCCGGCGGACCAATCCGAAGCGGGCCTCGGTAGCGATGCGTCTGGAGCGTGAATTCGGATCTCGCCTCCGACGCCTCGCCCATCTCGACCTCGTAGGTGCGTCCGCCGAGAGTCTCGCGGTCGGGGATTGACCCGTCGACCGTGTAGAGGACTTGAGCCCCCTCGGGGAGAGGCGCTTGGTCGTCGCCGGTGGAGAAGGTCAGATCGAACGGCCTCCGGTAGAACCCTGACGAGTGCGAAGCTCGAAGCGACACCGAGCGGATGCCTTCCGCGTTCGAGCGCCCGGGAGACGGCACGATGAAGGTCGCCCGATCGATCCCGGCTTCCGGATCACCATTCTCGACCACCCCGTAACTGCTGTCCCGGGGGATGGCGGGAACGTCAACTTCGTCGACAACGGTTCGTCCGTCCCGGTGCGTCAGTCGTAGTTGTTCGCCCTCGGACGAGAGCGAAAAATCCGCCTGCACCACGGCTCCGTCGGTTGCGGACCCGTCGGCGTCGTCCTCGGCCCTGTGCGCGACGACGACCAGGTACCCGCCGGCGGGCACGATCGCCGGCGAGCGAAACCGCCACTCGTACGAGTCGTGCGGCGAGCGTGACAGGTAGTATCCACCGAGGTCGACGTCGGTGTCGAGCCGATTGCGAACTTCGAACCAGTCGGGATACTCGCCGTGCTCCGTCCGGTATGCGCTTCCGTTTGACGTCATGACCTCGTTGATGACCAGATCGCGAGTTGGCTCCTCGGGTAACTCCCGTGGCCGGCGAGACGAGATCCGTGACCAGTATGGACGCACGGCGTCGTAAGCGGCGATCGCGCCGTCCTCGTCGCCAATGGGATTATCGCGAATGTCAACATCGGCCGCGATGCCCCGCTCAGGGTCGTCGAGAAGCGCACCGCGCTCCATGAGACCGGCGATCACCTGCAGATCACTCAGGCCGGTATTGCGCGCGTTCAGACGCGTGAGATTCACGAGCGACTCGAGTACCTCCGGATCGGACAGGGGGACGTTGCGGAGGATCAGCGTCTCCAGCCGGACGAGCTCTCCAAGCGGTTCCAACGAGGCAATGCGGGAGTTCGAGTGCAGGTTCAGATAACGAAGCGTATTGAGCTCGCGGAGGACGTCGATCTTCCGAACGCCGGTTTCGCGCAGATTCAGGTGCTCGAGCACCCGAAGCATCCTCAGAGCGCTCAGATCGGCGTCCGCAAGGTCCGTCTCGCGCAGATCAAGGCGTGTGAGCGCGGTGAGGGGGGCGATCGACTCGAGGCTCGAGAGTCCGGTTCGCCTCATCGAGAGCTCGCTGAGTTGCGTGAGCTGGGCGAGCCCGGGGAATCTCGCGAGATCCGGATTGTTCGAGAGGTCGAGGCGCTCGAGCGACCGCAGGCCGGCGATCGGCCGCAGGTCAAGTGACTCGCGCGCCGACGGTCCGAGATCGTGCAGCACGAGCTCCGAGAGGCGCCGGAGCGCGGCAGTCGGTTCGAGCGTATCCGGATCGTTGCCGGAGAGATCGAGGACGCGGACGTTCGGCAGCAGACGGAGATCGCGCAAGGTGTGAATGTCCGATCGAGCGGCGTCCAGATGAGTAACCCGTTCCAGATCGTGGGCGTACAGCGGACCTTCGGGTCTCTCGAGAGCTCGACGGACCGCCAGCTCGACGCCCTCATCGGCAAAGTCGAAGCCGGCCCGGCCGCGGAGCGCATGGTAACCGGCGAGCGTGGCGATCACGAGGAGGGCCGCCACGATTGCGGTCCGCGTAAGCGACCGTTCGCGCGGGCTCATCCGCCGCCTCCCCGGCGCGCGAGTACGCCGTGCGTCGCCTCGATCCCTTGAGCGTACTTGCTGTTGGATACGAGCTTGAGCGAGTGATCACGAACGAGCGGCTCGAGCCAGTCCGGGAGAGGGCGGCCGCGTGTCTTGATCTCGAGCACGACGCTGCGCGGCCGGTGAGGCACTGCAACGCCGACCATAGGATAGAGCGCGGTCGCGCGCATACTCTGAACCCCGTGGTCGAAGGTGATTCGAACCGAGGACCCGTCGCGTGCGACGAGACCCTCGCGGCGATACTCGACGACCAGGGTCGGTCGTGCGTTTCGCGCTCGAACGAGTCGCTCGAACTCGGCGAGAACGGGCTCGGATCGGTCGATCCACGAACGACGCTCGAGCAGGTGGAGACAGTTCCGGTAGGTCGTGAACGAGGAGTGCTTCTCCATCAAGGCGCCGCTTCGCGTCTTGATCTCAACACGGACGCTCTGAGGGGCCGCCGCATCGACCGAATACACCCGGAGTCGGAGCTTGATGCGGCCGAAGAGCCCTTCCTCGCGCTCACGATACGCCGCGAGGTCGGGTGTGTCGAAGTAAAGCGAGCGCACCGGGTACCCCCCCCTCTCGCCGGCGGAAAACGAGTCGGGCGAGGTGAGCATCGATAGATGGTTACGGATGTTGATGTAAGCGGCCGGAGTCAGGCGGTACTTGCGCTCGAATCGTATGATGGCTGCCACGTTCTCCTCACAAGGGAAGGCTCAGGTGCGGCGCGAGCAGCGAGACCTTCTCCACGCCCTGCATACTCCGTACCCGTGAAACGGTCTGGTGGATCCGATCTTCCGAGCCGCGGGCGACCCGCAGCTCGTAGGTAAGCTCCCAGCGCGACCCCTCGAACTCGTGACTGCGAAGCTGGGCCGACAGGCCGGCGCCTCCGATCAGCTCGCTCAGCGCGTGCTCATCGGAGGGCATGCCGCCGGCGACGATCATGATGTACTCCGCGTGGGTCCTGCGCCCGTACCTGGCGAGGTAGAAAACCGCCATGAGCAGCGAGAGCGAGCCCGTGGAGAGAAGCGCGAGTGTCCAGTGGAGCGTGCCGCAGCCAAGCCCGGTGACGATCGCCCAGAAGAGGAACACCATGTCCTTGGTGTCCTTGATCGGCGTCCGAAACCGGACGATGGACAGCGAGCCCACGAGCCCGAGCGACAGTACGAGATCTCCCTGGATGAAGAACATCACGATCGTGACGATCGGTGTCAGGAGGACGAGGGTCTGGGGAAAGCTGCTCTCGTAGCTCATGCTTCGGTGAGTGTAGCGATAGACCGCCGCGATCGCGAAACCAAGCGCCACAGCGAGCACAAGGGAGATACCGAAGTCGGTCAACTGTTCCGGAGCCACGAGTAGAATGCTGTTCAGGCGTTCGGTCATCTCACTACCCTCCCTGCCGCCACCGCTGGAAGCGGATCCAACTCCCCCCCGATTTCCCGGGATAGAGATCACACGAGCAAGTTACGGTCGGTGTGCCAGCGTTTCGACCAGACTGCATCCGTATTTCGCCCGGGGTGACCTCGCATCGGTGGCGGAGAGCACTTACCGCGGCATGTTCCGCGGGACCCGAATCGTCACGTGCGTCCACGCTCCGCGCTGTGCAATGTCGATCGATCCGCCGTGGCGTTCCACGGCAGACTTGGCAATAGGAAGACCCAGGCCGCTCCCCCCACGTCCGGCTGAACGCGAGTCGCGGTAGAGGCGATCGAAGAACCTGGGAGCTTCCGCCGGGTCGATCCGGCCGGTGTTTGCGATGTCTATCACGCACTCGTTGCCGTCCTGTCGGACCGACACGTCGATTCCGCCGTTCTCGTCGACGTTCTGGGTCGCATTCACGATGATGTTCTCAACGGCGCGGCGCAGCAGGTGCGGCGCGATGCGCGCCACGGTCGACCCGGTGCAGCTTGTTGTGGGTTCTCCGGTCGCCGCAGCGTGTGTGTCGGCGAGCGTCCGAGCGATCGTCCGGACGAACAGGCACAGATCGACCTCCTCGAAGGTGACTTCCGTCTCGGGCGACTCGATATGACTGAGCTCTCGCAGTCCCGATACGAGCCACTCGACGTGCTCGACCTCCTGCTGAATACTCGCGAGCCGATCGGCCTCGAGGGAGAGATATCCGTCCGCGATTCCTTCGAGCTGCGTCTTCAGCGCTGTGATGGGCGTGCGAAGGTCGTGCGCGATGTCCTCCATCCACTGCCGTCGGATGCGCTCCTCGTGCGCGAGCTGCCTCTGAAGGCTCACCGCCGAGTCGGCAATCGCCCGCAACTCGGTGGTCCGCGAGGGACCCATGGCGACGTCCCGACGACCGGAGGCGATCAGGCGCAACGCATCGGCCACGCCGCGCGTCTCGCGAGCCAGGCGCGAGGCGAAGAGCCATGCGGCAGCGAGCGAGAGGATCACCGCGGCGAACGAACCGCCGATGACCGAGGCCGAGATACTCATCAGCAGACGTCGGTTGGACGCATCGTTGGTGAATCCGACCGTGTCCGCGCTCAGATATCCGACAATGTCGTTTCCTTCGACAATTGGAGTCAGAAGCTGCCCCTGATCTCTCAACCGCTGAAGATCGCGCGCGACCGCCTCGTCGTCGTAGAGGAGCGTCCTGCGCCCGAGCGAGTAGAAGTACACCGGCGCTCGGTCGCGGTTGAAAACGTACGCGTAGACGTTCGCAGTGAGTATGTGGCGAAGGTGATCGTGGATCTCCTCGGGCTCGAGCATACCTTCGCGTCGGTAGATGTCCGCCAGAATAGGCAGGATCAGATTCTCCAGTCGTTGTCCCCGGTTCACGTTCCAGATGTCGACGCTCCTGCGAAGGCTCACGAAGACCGTGCCGATGATGAGCATGGAGGCGATCAGAAGCGAGACCAGGTGGGCGGTAAGCGATCGGTGGAAGAGCGAGCCGGGGGTCACTGGTATTCGATCTCCCGCTCGAGAACGAAACGATCGGTGATCACCGACTCGCCGTCGGACAACTCGGCCACAACCGTGTGCGTCTGGCTGACCCAGTGCCGGCGGTCGTTGAACTCGTAGTCAATGACGAGGCGCTCGACGACGGAATCACGAGGCAGCTCGACCGTCCTCTCGCGCAGCCGACCACCATCACCGTAATCCCAGGCCGTTTGGCGAATACGGGCTCCGGTGTCGTCTTCCACGACTTCGCGTACAAGATGGTCCCCCTCGTACTCGCGCGAGACCGAGCGATACACGGCACCCAGCTCGTCCCGATGCTGCTCATGGGTCACCCGGTTCCGATCGTCCATCGTCGCAACGATCGTCTTGACACGAGACCCGTCCGAGTAGAAGAACGTCGTCTCGCGTTCGTCCCCGATGTCACCAGTCGTTTCTCTGCGGCGCCACGCAACCGTCCCGTCGCCGCGGTACGAGACGATCTCGGTTCGGTCGGACGAATAGTCGTACGCCACGATCCGCTGCGTCTCTCCAGTCTCGCTCGAGTACGCTTCCCTGATGATGCGTTCATCCTCGTCGTACTCGAACACTATCTCCCACAGCGTCTCTTCCTCATCGGCAGCGCGCACGAGGACGAGGCGGTCGTCGTCGCGGATGAACTCGGTCGTCCACAGGAACTGTCCGTTCTCGTCGAACACGTCGCGAAGAATCCGGTCGTCGGCGACTCGAATCAGGCGGTCGTACATCCGGGAGCGGGCGACGGTATCTCGTCCGTTACGGTGGGTCACGATTCGCGAGGTGCTGGTTCGAGAAGCGCCATCGGGAAGCCGCGGGATGCCCTCGGTCCACAGCTCGAGCGCCGGCGCACCCGGTGTCAGAACCGCAAGCACGAATGCCACGACAAGAAGCCCACGTTGGAATCGGGAGACGAAGAATTCAGACATAATCCTGCACGGCCTTGGTCAAAGCGCGGAAACTACCTCTGTAATCTACCCCCAGAAGCGACCAGGAGGAAAGCAGGAGGAAAGTGTGACAGAGAACGAAGAGCTACTCAAGATCGCGCAGTTGGCGATTCAAAACGATCCTCGGATCGCGAACTCGACTACGATCGTACCGTCGGTTCACCGCGAAGGACCGATCTTCAGACGCCGTACCGTCCTCCACCTCGACGGTACGGTGAACTCGGTCTTTGAAGTCGACGAAGTGGAACGCTCGATCAGGCAAACACTTCCCGACACGGAGATCGAGAACAACCTCGTCCCCGGCTCCCCGAACGCAATTTGACAATGCGTAGGGGACACAGGCTGCCGAGAGCCGGCAGCTCGCCGCGCCGTGGTGCAGTCGCCTGGAGCGCACGCCGCCTGGTGGTGGTCGCGTTTCTGCTGGTCGCGATGACCCTCGTCGCACAAAACGGCTCGGAGGAAGAGGTGTCGCACTCGAGCGAATCCGCATCGCCGGAGGAGCTTGCGGACTTCGCGGTCGCCTACCTCGAAGTGAGGGTCCTGAGGACTCAGGTCAACGAAGAGGTAGACGCCATGATCGGCCGCTCCGAACTCCCGCGCGAGCGGTTCTCCGCCATCGCGGACACGGGCACGGAAGATCTCCCCGACGACGAGGCTCAGGCGTATCGAGACGTCCGCGAGAGCATCGAGGCTGCCGGGCAGGCCTTCCGGAGGCGTGCAGCTGTGGCAATTGAGGAGGCGGGGCTGTCGGTCGACCGATTTGCCGAGATCAATCGGGGGCTGAACGCCGACCCGGATCTCGCCGAACGCGCGCGCGCGCAGATTGAGCAGATCGTCGCCGACCGGGCCGACACGGTCGGGATCGACGTCGAGCGGGAGGATCACTCCGAGTAACGTCCGATACGGGGCACCGACGGAAGGGGCCGACAATGGACGGAACGTGGTCGGAATATGGTCGGATGATGGACAATTCGAGCGTATGCTCATAATCGATACGACCCATGAGGTCAGGAGGTAGTATGGCAGACGATGGCATGATTCGAGAACAAGCACAGACGGCGATCCGCGACGATCCGGCCATCTCCGATCCGACACGTGTCATTGTGTCGGTGACGAAGGAAGGTCCGATCTTCCGCAAGAAGGAGGTCGTGACCCTGGAAGGACGCGTCAAGTCTCCCATTGAAGTCAAGAAGGCCGAGGCGGCCGTGCAGCGTAAACTGCCGACGACGCCGATCAAGAACAATCTCTCGCCGGAGTAGGCGGTTCCGACCTCCCGTATGGCTTTCCCGTGAGTTGTCGGAATACTGTTCCAGTTTTGGCACGGCGTGGACGAAACCTGCACGCGCGAGTTGCATACTGAGGGCATACTTCATACGAGGAGGAGAGATATGAAGAAGTTGTTGCTGATCCTGATCGTTCCGCTGGTATTCGGGGCATTCTTCGTCGGTTGCGAACCGGTCGAAGTGGAGGACGAACAGTCCTCCGAACAGGAGTAGACGGCACCGTAGCCCGAACGTAGTCGGGAGGACAGGGCTCGCAGTCGCGAGCCCTGTTTTTGTCTGCAGGCGTACCGCCAGCACGGCGACCGCGATGACTACGCTGAACGCGATGAGCATTTGCCAGTGTCGGCGTTCGAGCACCGGACTACTCGGATCGCGCGGTGGTTGCCTCATGACGTCGCCGGAGCTCCGGCCTTAGCCCGCGTCGGGGACGCCGAGGCCCGTCGGACGCCTCGTCGGCCGGCATCGCCTATTCGCGCTGCGCGCGCGGTCCCGCCGGACCGCTTGCGTCATCGGAAGCGCGCGCGTACACTCCACAGCCGTCATGGAAATCCCCACGCGCCCTGCCCGCGTCCGGGCAGTACGATGTGATCACCGCGCCAGCGACGAGCAGGTCTACGAGGCACTCGCGCGAGCGGTCGACCCACTCGACGCCGCATGGCAGCGGCTCGCTTCGGCGCGAAGAATCGGCATCAAGTTCAACCAGGACATGCCGCCCGACCAGGTCGTCGTGCACCGAGGGCACCGCCAGCAACTCGTCAGCGACCCGGTCGTGCGCGCTACGATCCGGCTGCTCGACGAACGCACGGACGCGGAGCTCTTCGTCGTGGACGTAGGTGTAGAGAAGGTCCGTCCGGGGCAAACGCGTCGCGACAACACCTCGATCCTGCCTGTGCTCGACGAGCTGGGCGTGTCGTTCATCGACGCGACCGACGGTCCGGTCGCCTGGACGCCGGTGCCCGGCCGCGCCGAGCTCTTCGGATCGTATCCGCTGCCGTCGGCATCGATGGAAGCCGACGAGTTCGTCTCGGTCCAGACCGCCAAGAACCACCGGTTCATGGGCGTGACGCTCACGACGAAGAATCTCTTCGGCCTCGCCGCGCTCCCGCCGGAGGGGCGTCCGCGCGCCTACTACCACCACGTGGTTCGCCTTCCGTACGTCCTCGCCGACCTCGCGCGCATCTACGACCCGGCGCTCAACATCGTCGACGCGAT
>CAZVEF010000058.1:0-13648 GCA_964625715.1 uncultured Spirochaetaceae bacterium
CCTCTGTCGGGAGCTCGACCCGAAGGGACTCCTGCTGGTCGTCCGCGCCTCGAGCGAGAACGAGGCGGACGCGGTGGTCGCCGAGGCCGAGCGCGCATCTCGACGCTGAGTCCCCCCCCGCCGCACGATCGCCGGCGGCTACTTCCCGGCGCGTTGCCAGCGGTTCACGCGCCGATCCACACGGTCGATGAGCACGAAAAGGCCCAGGCCCAGCAGGCTCATCGCGAGGATGCCCGCGTACATCTCCACGTAGGTGAGCTTCATCCACGCGTCCACGATGAAGTACCCGAGACCGACCTTCGTGAAGAAGGTCTCCGCGAAGAAGAGCACCGCGATCGCCGTGGCCGAGCCGATCCTCATCGCGGTCAGCAGCCGCGGCAGAACGCTGGGCCAGATCACGTGCCGCAGTCGATCGCTCCGCGTGCCGCCGAGCGAGTCGATCGAAAGCAGGTAGTGCTCGTCGACCGTCCGCGCGCCGTCGCGTACGGCGAGGAGCATCTGGAAGAAGAGGACGAGCGCGACGAGCACGACGCGCGCGACGTCGCCGGTCCCGAGCACCAGCAACAGGACAGGCAGGAGCGCGATCTTCGGAACCGGGTAGAGCAGGTACGACGCCGGTGCAAGCACGCGATCGACGCGCTCGGAGCGTCCCATCGCAAGGCCGATCGGCAGCGCCAGCCCCCCCGCGAGCACGATCGCAGCGAGCACGCGAAGCAGGCTCGCTCCCGCGTGCACGAGGAGCGAAGGCAGGAGCTCGCCGAAGCGCAGGACAACGAGGTGCGGCGGCGGCACGACCCGCGATCCTGCGACGAGCGTCAGCAGGTACCACGGGATGAGAATCCAGCCGATGCCGACGAACATCCTACGCATTGAGCTCCTCCTGGAAACGCGCTCGCATCGTCGCGCACGCGCGGAGGTACGCCGCGTCGGTGCGCCGGTCGACGCTCGCAGTCGTGCGCCTCGACGGTTCGACGGCCGGACCGCCACCCTCCATCGCCGCCGCACCGGAGGGGGGCGCGGGGTTGTCGACGAGCACGAGTCGCGACGGCCTGGCACCTCCGGCACGATCGGCGAGAATGCCCACGCGGGTACCGAGGTAGACCGCCTCCTCGATGCTGTGGGTTACCATGACGGCGGCGACCCGCGCGTCTGCGAGCAGTACGAGCAGCCGGTCCTGCAACTCCTCGCGCGTCAGCGCGTCGAGCGCCGAGAAGGGCTCGTCGAGCAGGAGCACGCGCGGCTCGAGCACGAGCGTCCTCGCGAGCGCCACACGCTGCTGCTCGCCGCCGGAGAGATCGCGGGGATACCGGTCTTCCTTGCCTTCCAGCCCGAGCCGCGCGAGCATGCTCTGGGCGCGCTCGTACGCGGCGGGGCCGGGCGTCCCCCCGCGGCGGATCCGCATTCCGAGGACGACGTTGTCGAGGACGGTGTACCAGGGGAAGAGCCCGTAGTGCTGGAGCACGAGCCCGATCCGGGGATCGCCGCGGCCGACGGCGCTCCCGTCGACGCTGACCCGTCCCTCTGACGGTTGTTTGAGCCCGGAGAGCACCAGGAGCAGCGTCGACTTTCCGGAGCCGGAACGCCCGACGACGGTCACGAGCTCGCCGGTCTCCACCGTGAGGTCCAGGTGCTCGAAGACCGGCTGCGGCGGCGCGGCGCCGGAGACCGCGTAGCCGGCGCGACACGCGGAGGCCTCGAGCGCCGCCACCGTGCCCCCTACTCCGCGAAGGGCGGGGTAGCGACGACCTCGCCGTACGGCGGAGGCGTTTCGATCAGACCGCGGTCGACCATCCACCGCGCGACATCGTCCACCTGCTCGGCGGTGGGCACCGTCGCCTGCCTGTACTCGGGGATCTGCATCGTCGCAGCGGTGGACGGTGGAAACCCCGTGCGCTCGACCACCGTCTCGCGGAACGCATCGGGGTCCTCGTTGACCGCCCCGACCGCCCGGGCGTACGCGCGCAGAAGCGCCTCGATCTCCCGCGGCTTCGCACGCAGCGCGCGGCCGGTTGCGAGCACGACGCCGGGGGTCCAGTCGAGCACCTCGGTCGTCACGAGCTCGTGCGCGCCGGCGGCGGTTGCGATCCGTGTCACGGGCTCCGGCAGGACCGCGGCCTCGAGCTCCCCCGCGACGACCATCTCCAGGCGCACAGGGATCTGCGTGGTGGGCACGATCGCTACCCGCCCGGGATCGAGTCCGACCGCGGCGAGCATCCGTCCGGCGGTGTAGTTGATGATGCTGTCCTCGAGCAGGCCGGTCTCCACGACGCCGGGCGCCTCGGGCCAGTCCGAACCGGTCTCTATCCCCGATTCGGGCGAGGTCACGAGGGAGAAAAACCCCTGCGTGGAAGCGAGCACGCGGTAATCGGCGCCGTTCGCCCACGAACGGATCGCGTTCACCAGATCCGAGACGGTCACGTCGATCGCACCCGACTGCAGCGCCGCCTCACGATAGACCTGGTCGCGAAAGACCTCGAGCGTCACCGTGATCCCCTCGTCGTCGAAGTACCCCTGCGCCTCCGCGACAATGAGCGGGATCGAGTCGACCGCCGGCATGAGCCCGACGATGAGCGGCTGCTGCGCCGGGGCCGAACGGACCGGTTCTGCGTCGCCGTCCTCCTGCGTCCCGGTTGCCGGCACGGGGGAGGCGGGCGCGAGGAGCAGGAAGGCGATCATGAAGAGGTTGAGACGCGGTCGATTCATGAGGGGACCCTCTCGGAGCGTGAACGTGAGCATACTCTGCGGAGCGCCGGTACGCCTGTCAAGCGCTCAGTCCGCGGCGACCCGTCCATCGGCGACGATCCCCAAGCAGGCGCTCGAGGTAACGCGCCGCCTCGAGCTGCTCGTCGAGCGGGTTCTCGAGCTCGAGCGAGATCCAGCGCGCCGGCAGCACGTCGACGTAGCGGGCCATGTAGTCGAAGTCGGCAAGCGATCGAAAGTTGTGATGGTCCGGGCCGCCGTTCCACACGTTCGGCTCACCTGCACGGATACCGGCGACGTGACAGCACCCGATCGGGTAGCTCCCGAGCTGCCGTTCGACCGTAGCCGCGTACTCCGTCGAGCCCATGAGCCGGGCGCTCTCGAGATGTGAGTAGTCCGGACAGATACCGGCGAGCGCGGCGAGCTCATCGTCTTCCGGAGCGATCTCCACGTTCTCGACGTAGACGCGCGAGGCGTAGTCGGACGGTACCTCGCCGAACGGATGTCGGCTCTTGCGCGGATGGATGTTGAACAGTTCAGTCCCGAATTGTTCAGCAACGAAGCGCATTTCGTCGGGCGTGCAGTCGGTACGCAGGTGGACGTGCGGAATGGTCAGCCCGGGAATCGCAGCGAGGTCGCGATA
Source organism: uncultured Spirochaetaceae bacterium (assembly GCA_964625715.1). Lineage (GTDB taxonomy): Bacteria > Spirochaetota > Spirochaetia > DSM-27196 > SLST01 > SLST01. The sequence continues at coordinate 3,344 of CAZVEF010000058.1, forward strand.
GAGCTCGTTTCGCTCGGCGGGATCGAGGACGGTTGGAAAAAGCGCGATGGCTCGCACGTCGCTGCGTCGGAGCGCCTCGACGAAGGCGGGGATCCGGTCACTCTCGGTGCTCGTCAGCCCGGGGAGAATCTTCATGGACAGAGGATCGTGACGCAGGACGTAACGGTCAAGACTGCGCAGGTCGGACGCATACCGTGTACACGGGGGTGGCTCCCGCAGCGTGCCGATTTCTGATAGTCTTGCGCGGCGAACCATATGACCTCGACGACCACTACCACCAGACGTTCCTCCGGGATTTCCGGGCTGATCGCGCTGCTCGCCGGAGCGCACTTCAGCCACCATGTACTCACGGCGCTGATCGTGCCGCTGCTTCCGTTCATCAGGGACGACTTCGGCCTCAGCTACGCCCAGGCCGGTATCGTGAACTCCGCGTTCACGATCGCCTACGGGGTCGCGCAGCTGCCCGCAGGCTGGCTCTCCGACCGGATCGGCCCGCGCTACATGCTTCTGATCGGCATCAGCGGCGTCGCAGCGGCCGGTGCCGTTGTCGGGCTGTCGCCGGCCTACGGCGCGCTCCTCGGCGGGCTGCTCCTGCTCGGCATCGCGGGCGGGGGCTATCACCCGGCTGCCTCAGCGGTCATCTCCAAGGTGGTCGCACCGGAGCGCCGCGGGCGGGCGCTGGGCGTGCATATCGTGGGAGGCAGCACCAGTCACTTCCTCGCGCCGCTCATCGCGGCCGGCCTCGTATCGCTGGTCGGGTGGCGCGGGAGCTTTCTCGCGCTCGCGGTGCCGGTGGCCATCCTGGGTTTCATCATCTTCGCGCTCATCCAGCGGCGCATCCACCATGCGGACGAGCACGCGCGTGCCCGGGCGGCCGGCGCATCGCAGCGCGAGGCCGGCACAGCCGACCTCGCCCGGTCTTCGGGAAATGTCGACGAGGCGTCGACCGGCGAGGCGTCGACCGACGAAACGTCGACCGGCGAGGCGTCGACCGGCGAGGCGCCCCCGCGTTCGAGCACGGCGTTTCGTATGACCGTCTTCCTCGTGATGACCGGCATCATCTCGGCGTCGGTCGCCAGCACGATCCCGTTCATACCGCTCTACCTCGTCGACGTGCGCGGGATCGACGACCGGCTCGCCGCCGGGTTCATCTCGGTGATCTTCGGCGCCGGGTTCTTCGCCGCGCCGCTGGGAGGCTGGCTCTCCGACGTATTCGGTCGCGTGCGGGTGATGATCGCGATCGGACTGCTGAGCGCACCGCTGCTCGCGCTGATCACGGTGGCACCCTTCCCCGTCGTCATGTTCATCCTGCTGCTCGCCATCGGCACACTGATGTTCACCCGGATGCCCACGGCGGAGGCGCACATCGCGGCGGAGGTCAGCGAACGGCACCGGACGACGGTGTTGGGGATCTACTTCTTCTCAGGGATGGAGGGCAGCGCTCTGCTCACACCGGTGCTCGGGTCGGCGATCGACCGCTGGGGATTCGAGAAGGCGCTCCCGGGCCTCGCCGCGGCGCTCGCGGCGGTGGTCATCGTGGGCGGCATCGTCCTGGTGCTCGCATACCGACGTCGGTCCGCGTAGCCACCCCGCGCATCGGCAGGATCGACGGCGCCCTACAGCGCGTGATCGGCACCGACATCCTCGGCGAGCTTCCAGGCACGCACGCTCGTCCACGGCTCCTCCGCATCGCTCCAGAACGGGTGATGGGGCGAGAGCCCGAGCGGAAGGAAGGCGCACGCCGCGAGGTAGAGCGACCCGGTCGTGATGTAGGGCTCGCCCAGCGAGGGCTGGGAGCCGACGAGCCCGATCCGAAGGAACCCGTCCTCGCGCCAGCTCTCCGCCGGACCGAGCGTCCGATCGATCACCGCCCACAATGCTGCACGAACCTGCCCGGGCGGAAGCTGCGGGGAGAGCATCTCGAGCAACGCCGCCTGCGCGAGCGTCTGGAAGGCGCCGCAGCGGTAGCAGATGGATCGGCCCAGAACCGGAAAGCTTCCGTCGGGGGCGATCATCCGCTCCTGGACCGCCGCGGCGCGCGTAAGCCGGACGCGCTGATCGAACCGCCACATCCGATCCCACCACTCGTCGGCCCCGCTGACTGCGCGGAGCGTGTCGGTGATCATCGGGTGAATGACGTAGGCGTTGTAGTAGTCGTTGTGCAGGTAGGGCCCGTCTCCGTACACGCCGTCGCCAAGGTACCACTGTTCGTGCTGGCGCAACGCGTAGTCGATGCGCATGAGGTCGGGACGGCCGCCGGTCGCGTAGAGGAGCGCCTCGGTCATGGCGCCGAAGAGCAGCCAGTTGTTGAAAGCGGGCTTGCGGTTGCGAAGATCCTCCATGGCGGCGTGGAGCAGCTGCCGGATCTGCGGGTCAAGAGCGTCCCACAACGCTCGCCGGCCGCGCAGAATGCCCTGCGCGAGGAACGCGGCGTCGACGAGCGTCTGCTGCTCCTCGCCGCGAAAGCGGAGGTATCCGGGGGCATCGGGGTCCGCACCCGCCGCGAGAGCCCGTCGAGCGAGCACCGCGAGCTCGTCGCGCAGCTCAGCCTCGTGCCGATCGAGCCCCTCCGCGTCGAGCCATGGTCCTATGCCGGCGAGGACTCGTCCGACCGCCTCGAGCGGCGCCACGCGCCGGCGCGCGTCCGCCACGCGTGGGTGCGATTCGACGGGCATGTCCGCGTGGAGTCGGCCCGCCGCCGCAGCGTCGAGGACAGGTCGTGCGAGCTTCTCGGCGAGAGCTACCCATCGGGACCGTTCCATGGACGTCATCGTCGGGGAGAGCGGGGTACCTGTCAAGCCGCTTCCCGTCTGATCTGAAGAACCCGAAACCACAGAAACAACCACGTTATCAGAAGTAAACCGGCGAGGCGCCGCGATCATCGCGGTACGCTGGGCACGCAACGGCGACCGACCGGTTGTGGTATAGTCGAAGCGATGGGAAGGCAGTATCGGTTCATGGAGGGACTTCTCGTTCGTCACGTCGTCATCGTCGACGGCACGAGCAAGGAGCGACTGTTCACCGCACTCGCGCGGTCGGCAGCCGCCGAGCTGGACGCGGTCGACGCCGACGAGGTCCGGCGGCGTCTCTGGGAACGCGAGGAGATGCTCTCGACGCGGCTGGGCAGCGCGATCGCTATGCCCCACGCCCAGTTCCCGCAGATCGGCGCGACGATCGTGATCGTCGCGCTCTGCCCGGACGGCATCGTCTACGACGCGCACGAGAACGAGCCGGTTCATCTTGTCTTCTGTATCGTCGGCGACCAGGCCGACCACCTCGACACGCTGAGCGCCGTCGCGGTGAAGCTGCAGGTGACCGGTACGCTTGACGCGCTGCTCGACGCGGCGAGGTCCGCCGATCGCGACCGGGTGCACCGGCTGCTGACCGCGCAGCACCACGAGGACGAGTCGGTCGACCGGGATGAGACGACCGCCCGGCGCACCGCCCGCGCGCAGCGCGTATGGCGCCAGGCACTCGCGCTCGCGCCGATGGTGGGCGCGCGGTGCATCCTCCTGCATACGTCGAGCGCGCTTGCGAAGGCGTACCAGGTGCCGCCCGAGCTCGAAGCTGAAGTCTTCATCATGACGCCGGAAGACCTGGGCATGCCGAACCACGCGATCGCCGGCGGAGGCTCGGGCAGCATTTCCATCTCGCTGCTCTACGCGCTGACCGAACAGCGTATTCGACAGAACGACGTGATCGTGAACGTCTACGGCTCCTACGACCCCGGCGTCATCGATACGATCCAGGTCACCGACGTTGAGGCGGCGTTCCGACTCTTCTTCTCGGTATCGCGGGAGCTTACGCTCGACGCATCGACACAACGCGTCATGCTGCGGGTCGTGGAAATCGCAGCAGAGCTCGCAACCGAAGGCAGGGAGGGCAAGCCGACCGGCGCGCTCTTCGTCGTCGGGGACGTGGCGAACGTGCAGGCGCACTGCCAGCAGATGCTCATGAACCCGTTCAAGGGCTACGATCCCGGGCATCGGAACATCCTTGATCCGGGCCTGAGCGAGACGATCAAGGAGCTCTCCCGGATCGACGGCGCGTTCATCATCGACGACAGCGGGGTGATCGAGTCCGCCGGCACCTATCTGCGCGTGGACACCGATATTCCGGCTCTCCCGTCGGGATTGGGCGCGCGGCATACCGCCGCCGCGGCGATCACCGCGGTGAGCGAAGCCGTGGCGGTTGCGATCAGCGAGTCAACGCGGCAGGTGAGTATCTTCCGGCACGGCCGCCGCGTCGTCGTGCTGTGAGACGCGGCCACCGACGGCCGCGATCAGCGCGGCAACCGCGTAGCATCCGAGCGCGAGCCCGATCGTTGCCACGAATCCAAAGGTAGCCGACAGTAGCACCGCAAGCGGAGCGGCGACCACCGAGGCCACCCCGTTCACCGCGAGTCCCAGCCCCACCTCTCCGCGTCGCAGGTGCAGGCGCGCGACCCCGGCCGGAAAGAGCCAGCCCATCGCGAACGAAACGGGAGCGAGCAGGAGCACCGAGGCGAGGAACCGAACCGCGGTTCCCGTAGCGGCGAGCGGCGAGTTCAGCGCATCGAACGCGAACAGCGTCGCCAGCGCGAGTGCGACGACCGCACCACCGGCGTAGGTGACCGTCCGTTCGGGCGCTGCGGGGCATCGGCCCTGTACGGCGCTCCCGGCGCCGGCCCACACGAGAATCGCGGTCACGACTGCTGCGGCAGAGTACACCGGATCGCCGAGAACGAGCGTCGTCTTCTGAATGAAGAGCATCTCCAGCGCCATGAACCCGACGCCGATCGTGCCGAAGTGAGCGACCGTCCAGCCGGTGAGCCGTGGGCGTGTCCCAGCGCGCCTGCGCGCGATCACGATAGGAAGCAGTATCAGCACCGCTCCGGCGAGAAGCGCCTGTACCAGCGTCACCGCGACGACGACCGGTCCCAACTCGAGACGTGAGAACCAGAGGTGGCCGTACGACTCCACGTAGGTATCGAGCGACGAAAACCGGAAGAAGTTGTGGAAGTAGGGCCTGGTATCGTGCGGTGCATCGATGCGGTAGACCCAACGATCGATGAACGCGCGAGGATCGTCTCCTACGAGCGCCGTCGTACCGTGGTAAAGGTAGGAACCGGGGGATCCGGACGGACCGGCGATGCGATTGCGTTCGGTGAGGTCCTCCGGCCGAATGCCGGGGACGTAGTCGACGTCCATGACGAGCTCGGCTGCCCGGGAGGCAAGTCGGCTGATGTCGCCTTCGCGCAACGGATCGCGAGCCAGCATCGTGGTCGCGGCGAGATAGTTCCGCGTGAGTGCGACCCGTTCGGACGGATCGCCGCCTCCGGCGCGGACCGCCTCGGCGTAGAGCGAAACGAGTCGAAGCGTGTCGCGCGGCGGCGACTGAAGACCGCGGGTCGCCGTGATCAGACCGCCGGGCCGCAGACGCTCGAGGGCGAGCGAGATAGCGTCGGTCGTGAGGAGGTAGTCCTCCTCGAGCGAGACGAGTCCGGCCGATGCGGCCGGCATGCCTTCGGTGTCGGCGAGATGGATGAGATCGAAACGCCGGTCGAGCTGTGCGAGCGCGTTTCTCGGATCGAGCGAGCGTACCGTGACCCGCGGGTCGTCGAAGACGCCTCCCGCGGCTACCTCGCCGGCGCCCATCAGGCGGGCGAGCGCAGGATCGGGCACCACGACCGTCACTGACCTCGCGCCTCGGTTCAGGGCGAGGAGTGCGTTCACACCGCTCGTCTCGCCGAGGATCAGCACCTCCGGCTCCTCGAGGACGGCGTAGGGAAGCGACTGCGGGAGCCAGTCCAGGATCTGCGCCCGATGAAGGTCCTCGCCCCGAAACACCGCTCCGGCGAGGAAGCCGTCGCGGAAGAGCTGCAGCTGCTCGGGCGGCTCGGGCGCTCCGGGAGACGCGAAGAGCGTGTAGTGCATGGACGGGGCGTCGTAGAGCTCCCACGTTGCGACCGGGCTGCGCGCGGCTGCGACGAAACGCGCGTCTCCCTGTTCCTCCAGGCGTCGGACGAACGCCCCGGCCTTGTACTCGTCTACAGCCGGCGCCCAGGGAACGACCGCCCCCGCCGCGACACCAACGAGCGCGATCGCCGGCGCGGACCACGCCGGCCACCCGGAGAGCGAGCCGGATCGCCGTGCACGCACGCCCCATACCACCGTCGTGACCGCGACGAGGCCGGCGATCAGGATCGCCACCGTGTGCGGCGGGCGAACGAAGAAGATCGGCAGCACAGCGAACCCGCCGGCGCCGCTCCCGAACAGGTTCGCAGCGTAGGTCGGCCCGGGTCGCGCACGTTCGCGACGCAACACGGCACCAATGAACAAGCCGCCGAGAAAGAACGGTACGGCGAGAATCAGAGTCGCCGCCCAGAGTCGTCCGGCCTCCCGCGCGTCGTAGAGAAGGTAGGAGAGGTCGACCGGCACGAGCGAGGAGGCCGGCAAAGCCCACGCTGTGGCAACCGCAAAGCCGGCGAGCGCACAGAGGGAGAGCTGCTCGAACCGCTCGTCGGCAAGCCCACCGAGCAGCGCGAGCAGCGTCCCGCTCGCCCCGAAACCGAGCAGCGCGGTGCTCACGACGAGGTAGACGAAGTGGTGGTAGGAGGTGATCGCAAACGAGCGGATGAACACGAGTTGGAGCGAGATCACCGCCGCAGACGCGACCGCGAGCACGCCGAGCTCGATCGCACGCCCCGGGCCGCGGAGCCGGCGGTCGGAACGCTCGTGCGTCGCCTCGTCGCTTCGCATCCTCACGCTCACTCCTGCGCGCGTCCGGTCATGGGCACGAACCGCACCGGCAGCAGCTGCGTCGTCGTCACCGTGCCCTCGTCGGTCTTCTCCACGAGAATGAGCTGCTGCACCGCGTGCACGGGCCCGACGGGGATGATCATCCGTCCGCCCGGTCGCAACTGGTCGAGCAGCGGCGGCGGGACGTGGCCGGACGCGGCGGTCACGATGATCGCATCGTAGGGCGCCGCCTCCTCCCACCCGAAGTAACCGTCTCCGGTATGAACGACGACGTTGTCGTAGCCGAGCGCGTCGAGGCGGGCGCGGGCCGATTCGGCCAGCGACTCGACGATCTCGATCGTATGCACGGTTGCGACGATCTCGGCGAGCACCGCGGCCTGGTAGCCGCTTCCCGTTCCCACCTCGAACACGCGCGACGACGCGTCCACCTCGAGCATCTCGCTCATGTAGGCGACGATGTAGGGCTGAGAGATGGTCTGCCCGTGACCGATGGGCAGCGAACGGTCGGCGTAGGCGGCGGTGTCGTACTCCGGGGGAACGAACGCGTGGCGCGGGACGGTGCGCATCGCCTCGAGGACCGCGCCGTCGGTGATGCCCTGCGAGACGATCCGGCTGTCGACGAGCCGTTCGCGTTCGTCGACGCGCTCGTCGAAGGCGGACGCGTCGGCAGCCGACACCTGCTCGGCGCCGGGACCCGGAGCATCGGCACCTGCCTCATCCTCGTCGACACCGCCGGCGACGACGAGGCCGGCAGCAAGTACGAACACGATACCTACGAGTACCCGTCGCATCATGGTTCCAGTATTGGGCCGGCGTGGGCCAGGGTCAAGAGACGCAGCCGGCAGGCGCGGGGGATGACGAAGCCGGCACCGGCGCGTACATTTTCCGCATGTGGCACTTCGATGAGCATACGATCAGGTTGCTTGTGAACGTCGTGTCGCCGGATGCGAGCGAGCCGACCAGGATCATCCGGTCGGCGGCGCGCGATGCCAGGCTGCTCTCGTCGATCCTGCAGGACCGGAGGTTGCACAGTTGGCTGCTCGAACGCCCGCACGAGATGGTCAGCATCGCTCCGCACGCGTTCTTCGCCGCGCTGCTCTACCGAGTTCGCCGTGACCTCGCGACGCATGCGTTCACGCACGAGCGCGACTCCGGCCGGATGGTCGTGGTGTTCGACATCAAGGACGTCCGCCACCTGCTCGACGAGGACGCCGTCGTCTCCTACCTGTCGTGGGTACTCGCGAGCTTCGTTCATATCCATTCGGTGACGCGCAGCGTCCGGGTGCGTCGATCGGTCTGGCGCAGGTACACCGTCAGCGACTACGACATCCACAGCCTGCTCGGCTACGCCGACCGAATCGAGCCCGAGCGCAGACCCATCGTCTACCGTCGCATCGGAGAGGTCGCGCTCTTCCAGAGCGGCGTATTCGCCGACTCCGCATCGATTCCGGAGCTCGTCGAGCTGGGTCCCGACTCGTACCGGAAGGCGCTCGAAGGCGGTGCCGTCGCCTCCGATGAGGCGGAGGCGGTCGACACCGTGCGCGAGTCGTTTCTCGCGGCCACGAAGGCGTATTCCTTCATGACCGACCACTACCTGGGCGCGCTTCGTACGAAGGTGTTCGCGCCCGGCGCGTAGCTGCGCGAGCGCCGTCGTCCGCGCACGGCGGGCGGGACGACGGGCTCACCTCCCGTTACGGCTTGGTCAGACGGATACCGATCTGGCGCCCGCCCCGGTTGATCCCGAACTCCACCCCTCGGCTCGCCTCGTTGAGCTCGCGGTAGAACGACTGTGCGTCCGACGTGGCGTTGCCGTTGATGTCCTCGATGACGTCGCCGCGGCGCAGACCCGCAGTCGCGACCGGTGTCTCGGCGATTACGCGAATCGCGATGACGCCCTCGACCGACGAGGGTATCCCGGTCTGCTGGCGAATCTCGTCGGTGACCGGAATCACGCTCAGCCCCGGCCAGAGGTTCGACGGGTCGTCGAGCTCGTCCTGTGGAGGTTGCTCGTCGAGCGTGATGGTCACCTCGCGCTCCTCACCGTAGCGGATGAGCGTGAAGCTCACGTCGGTACCGGGCCGCTTACCCCCGACCGAACGCGCGAAGTCGGTCGCATTCTCCACGCTCGACCCGTCGACTGCGATCACGTAATCTCCGGGCATGATGTCGCCGCCGGAGACGGGCGAGGCGGTATGGACGTTGTCTATCATCACGCCGTCGTCGTCGGCGACCCCGAGGTCTTCAAGCAGCCCGGGCAACGCACGGGGACCGGCGTCGCTCGCGGTTACGCCGAGCCAACCGTAGACGATGCGCCCTTCTTCGATGAAGTCGTCGACCGCGCTCTGCACGACGTTCACCGGGATCGCGAACCCCAACCCGACGCTCCCGCCCGACTGCGAGGCGATCCACGTATTGATGCCCACGAGCCGTCCGTCCAGGTCGACGAGCGCGCCGCCGGAGTTCCCCGGATTGACCGCCGCGTCGGTCTGAATGTACTCGGTGAACCCGCCGACAGGCGTCCCGGGCTGAGCGGTCCGCCCGACCGCACTGATGATCCCGGCCGTGACGGTCGACTCGAACCCGAAGGGATTGCCCACGGCGAGCACCCACTGACCGGTACGCGCCTCGTCGGAATCACCCAGCTCGATCACCGGTATGCTGTCCGAGCTCGTGAACTCGAGCAACGCGAGGTCGGTTCGCTGGTCGCCGCCTACGAGGCTCGCTTCGAACTCCCTGCCGTCGTCGAGCACGACGCTGATCTGCTCGCCATCCTGAACGACGTGGTAGTTCGTTACCACGTAGACCGTGTCACCGTCGGTTCGCACGATCACGCCCGATCCGAGCCCCTGCCGCGGCTGTTGACCCTGCTGATCCGGGTTGCCGAAGAAGTACTCGAACAGCGACTGGGGCTGTTGCTGAACGACCTGCAGGACGTTCACCTCGACGACCGACGGCAGCACCCCGTCGGCGACCTCCATGAACGCCTGCTGCATCTCTTCCGGATTCGCGATGACCGTGCGCGTGACCTCGCCGCCCTCTTGCTGCCGCCCTGTATCGTCGGCAGAACCGCTCGAGCAGGCCGCGGGCGAAACGAGCAGCATCAACGCGAGGCTGATGACGCCCCACCGTGTTCGTTGTCCATACCCTTCTCTCATACTATCTCCCTTCGCGAGACATCGCCCCGCGTACTCATGATGATCCGACTGCGAGGTTCAACTCAACGTCCACGATGCCGTCGGTCTGCAGCGCGATCGCGTAGGCAGCCTCCCACGCGTCCCGACTCGAGACGGTTTCCGTGAGAATGAGGACTCTGTCGTCCACGGTGACCTCCTCGTCGGATGCGTTCACGCGAGCGAAGCGCCGCGGTCTCCGTCGGGTGTGCTGCGCGCATACGATCCCCCTTCGACCCTAAGCTCACGAGCATCGCGGAGGCGGAGAATAGACCAAATGGGGGGTGGACGTCCGGCAACGACCAGCTCGTCTCGCGCACGCGGAGCACGGCGCCCCCGCCTACGACCAGGCGGCGAAGCGGCTGAGCACGCGCTCGGCGGTCTCCTCGTCGTCC
>CAZVEF010000059.1:0-13475 GCA_964625715.1 uncultured Spirochaetaceae bacterium
TCAGGTGCTCCTTGCCGTCGATTTCTACCTGGGTCCCGGCGTACTTGTCGTACATGACCCGATCGTTCTTCTTGACCTTGATCGCGTCCTCGTCGTCTCCGACCTCAACCACGACACCGGTCTGAGTCTTCTCCTGGGCGGTCTGCGGGATGAACAGCCCGCTCGCGGTCTTCTCTTCGCCCTCTTCGATACTCAGTAGCACGCGTTCGCCGATTGGCTTCACCTTCATCTCTTCCTCCTGGATAGGATATCGCGGATTGATGATGCTCGTAGATTCACGCGTAATATACCGGCGCTGTTTTGCGCGGTCAAGATTCGAGGCCTCAGCGAGCCTCGCATCGATGGCTTTGCCGCACGGCGCGGGCGTGAGTACCTTCCGGCGAGAGGGAGAAGTGGAGTCCTGGCTCGTCGATTACCGACGAGGTCTTCGGTGGTTGCGCGCTCATCGTCCCGTGCAGGCGCTCGCCCTGTTCGAGCGGGCGCTCGTGAAGATACGAACCGACCGCTGCCGATCTTTCGTCGCCGCTACATCGAGACGACACGACCTGTCGCGTCTCTTCTACTACCTCGCCGTCTGTTTGCGGAAGGTGGGGATGCGCAACCGTGCCGTCGGCAGCCTGGTCGAATCGGTACGGCTCGAGAAGCGCGGGCGGGTGCGAGGCAAGCTGCTGCGCGTGACGAACGCGTACGGTATGGCCCGTCAGCCGTCGCCGGAGATGGATGACCAGCAGGCGTTCTACGGCGTTCAGCTCGCTCGATACGTCCGTTCGAAGCATTCGCATCGATTGGGCACGCGCGCGGAGATCGACATGATCGCAGAGCTCATCGACGAGTACTGGGAACGACTGCGGAGCACGGTCGATCTGGGCCGGCTTTCGTGCGAACGGAAGCTGCGGCTCTTCCGGGAGACCGTCATAGTCTTTCCGTTCATCTCGGTTCCCGACCAGCTGAAGACCGAAGATGTCGGCGTCGACTTCGCTCACGGGCGCCGGATAGGTCCGCACGACAGGTGCATGTGCGGCAGCGGTCTGCCGTACCGGTTGTGTCACGGGCGCACACCGGGGACCGACGAAGCGCTCGTTGGGAAATTCTGACCCAGTTATGCTAGCCGCTCAAAGCGTTGGGTCATAATGTCTCGGCGACGTCCGTGTCGGCGACGAGGCCCCCCAGCGCGCTTGTACTAATCCGTTTGAGTACAAAGAAATAAGAGTAGAACCCGATTTCGGGTGTTTGGCATGCGGTTTGCATCTACGAGCGCGGAGGTACGGATGCCAGCAACAGCCGCGAAGAACACGACCTACACGCGAGCGAGTCGGGACGATGAGAACGTCCTGTCCATCTACCTGAAGGAGATCAACAGGATCCCGCTGCTTACCCGAGAAGAGGAGAACCACTACGCCACGCTCGCGGAACAGGGCGACGAGGCGGCGAAGCGGAAGCTCGTTCAGGCGAATCTGCGGTTCGTGGTCAACGTCGCGAAGAAGTATCAGAACCAGGGCCTTCCGCTGTCGGACCTGATCAGCGAGGGAAACATCGGGCTCATGAACGCGATCGAGCGCTTCGACGTGAGCAAGGGGTATCACTTCATCTCGTACGCGGTGTGGTGGATTCGTCAGGCGATCCTCAAGGCGATCTGCGAGAAGTCGAGGATGATCCGCCTTCCGCTCAACCGTGCCAACGAGCTCGTCCAGATAGAAAAGGTCCGGAAGGAAATCCAGGGGCGCCACGGCGAAGAGGCGGAGATCCGCAAGATCGCCGAAACGCTGAACATGGATCAGGACCACGTGTCGGACCTCATCAACATCTCGCGCGATCTCATCTCGCTCGAGACCCCCGTCTACAACGAGAAGGACTCCAGTATCCTCGGTGACTTCGTCGAGGACGAGGGCTACGCGCAGCCGGAGAGTATCGTGGTCGAGAAGGCGCTCAAGGACGACATCAACCAGATTCTCGCGACGCTCACCGAGAAGGAGAGCGAAATCGTCCAGTACCGATTCGGGCTCAACGGTCGAAGCCCGCTCTCGCTCAAGGAGATCGGAGACCGCTACAACCTGACGAAGGAGCGCATCCGCCAGATCGAGAAGAAGGCGTTGAAGCGTCTCCAGCACCCGAGTCGCGTAGGTCGACTCGAGTCGTACATCGCGTAGCAGAAGACGACGGGAGTGTACGAGAAGTCGGGTCACAGGGTCTCGGCCGCGCGACCAGCATTGCTTGTAGCCCAGCAGGAATCGCGACGCCGTGGGTCGGGCTGGTAGCAGTGCGGACGGCCTGGATCTGCCCTTTTCGTACACTCCAGTTCGAATTCCCGGCCCGCGCGATCAGATTGACACGGTCCGCTCTTCTCCTTAAGTTCTGAAGGCAAGTCTTCCGTTCATAAAACTCTGACTTTGGGGGTATTTCCAGAATGAAGTACGTGTACTTTTTCGGCGAGGGTAAGGCCGAAGGCAGCAAGGAGATGAAGGATCTCCTCGGCGGCAAGGGTGCGAACCTTGCCGAGATGTCGAGCATCGGCGTTCCCGTTCCTCCGGGATTCACGATCTCGACCGAGGTCTGCGAGCTCTTCTACGACAACCAGAACAAGGTACCCGAGCAGGTGGCCAGCGAGGTCGAGAAGAACGTCTCGCGGCTCGAGAAGCTGATGGAGAAGTCGCTCGGCCAGTCCGACGATCCGCTGCTCGTCTCCGTCCGGTCGGGAGCAGCGATCTCGATGCCGGGCATGATGGACACCGTCCTGAACCTTGGTCTCAACGACAAGGCCGTGAAGGGGCTCGCCGACAAGAGCGGCAATCCCCGCTTCGCCTGGGATGCGTACCGTCGCTTCATCAACATGTTCGGTGACGTCGTCATGGGTGTCTCGCACGAGCACTTCGAGGCCGCACTCGACAAGATCAAGAAGCGCCGGAAGGTGGAGCTCGACACGGAGCTCGATACCGACGACCTCAAGAACGTGGTCGAGGCGTACAAGGAAGTCTTCAAGAAGCACACGAAGCAGAACTTCCCGCAGGACCCGCGCAAGCAGCTCTGGGCCGCGATCAACGCGGTCTTCGGTTCGTGGAACAACGAGCGCGCGATCTCGTACCGTCGGATCAACGATATCAGGGGGGTCAAGGGCACCGCCGTCACCGTGCAGTCGATGGTCTTCGGAAACCTCGGTGACGATTCGGGTACCGGCGTTGCGTTCTCGCGCGACCCGTCCACCGGAAAGAAGGTGTTCTACGGCGAGTATCTGATGAACGCCCAGGGCGAGGATGTCGTCGCCGGTATCCGAACGCCCATGGCGCTCAAGATGCTGCAGAAGCAGGACAAGAAGATCTACGATCAGCTCGTCGACGTCAAGGATCGGCTCGAAGAACACTACAAGGACATGCAGGATATCGAGTTCACTATCCAGCAGGGTAGTCTCTATCTCCTGCAGACCCGCACCGGCAAGCGTACCGGCGCAGCCGCTATCAAGATCGCGGTCGATCTGGTGAACGAGAAGAAGCTCGACCGCGAAACCGCGGTCACGCGCGTTACCCCTGAGCAGCTCGACCAGGTCTTCCACCCGCAGATCGACCCGAAATCGAAGAAGACCACCAAAGCGGTCGCGAAGGGCCTCAACGCGAGCCCGGGCGCCGCGGCCGGTATGGTCGTCTTCAGCGCCGAGGACGCCGCGGAATGGAAGAAGCAGGGCAAGCAGGTCCTCCTCGTCCGCAAAGAGACGAGCCCCGAAGACATTGAAGGCATGCACGCAGCCGAAGGCATCCTGACGTCCACCGGCGGTATGACGAGCCACGCCGCCGTCGTCGCGCGCGGTATGGGTAAGCCGTGTGTCGCCGGGTGTAAGGACGTCGTCATCTCCGGCAAGAAGCTCACCGTGGACGGCAAGACCGTAAAGCAGGGCGATGCGATGACGCTCGACGGCACCACCGGTGAGGTTTTCCTCGGCGAGATGCCGCTCTCCCAGCCTAAGATTTCCGGCGAGCTCAACACCTTCCTCGGCTGGACCGACGATATCCGCCTCAAGGCAACGCGCGAGGGTCTGAAGCAGAAGGGCTTCAACGTTCGCACGAACGCGGATACGCCCGCGGATGCGAAGCGCGCTCGAGAGTTCGGGGCCGAGGGAATCGGCCTGTGCCGGACCGAGCATATGTTCTTCGAGGAAGACAAGATCTTCAACTTCCGCCAGATGATCCTGGCCGAGGACCTGGATGCGCGCAAGAAGGCGCTGAAGAAGATCCTCCCGCTGCAGAAGAAGGACTTCCGTGGCATTTTCAAGGCGATGGCGGGACTGCCCGTCACGATCCGCCTGCTCGACCCGCCGCTGCACGAGTTCGTCCCTCACGACTCCAAGGAGATCAAGGAGCTCGCCGCCGAGCTGGGCATCTCGACCGCGAAGGTCAAGGCCAAGATCGAGAGCCTCGACGAGTTCAACCCCATGCTCGGCCACCGCGGGTGCCGCCTCGGGATCACGTATCCGGAGGTGTACGACATGCAGGTAGAGGCGATCATGGCCGCTGCGTGTGAGGTCGCCAAGGCGGGGACGAAGGTGATCCCGGAGATCATGATTCCGCTCGTCGGCACGAAGCAGGAGCTCGCGGTACTGCGCGAGAACGCGATCGCGGTCGCCGAGAAGGTGCTCGAGAAGAAGAAGCAGAAGGTCGAGTATCTCGTGGGTACGATGATCGAAATCCCGCGCGCGGCGCTCACCGCCGATGAGGTCGCCGAGGAGGCCGACTTCTTCAGCTTCGGCACGAACGATCTCACGCAGATGACGTTCGGCTACAGCCGCGACGACGTCGGGACCTTCGTTCCCGAGTATCTCGAGCAGAACATCCTCGAGCAGGATCCGTTCGCCGCGCTCGACCAGGACGGCGTGGGCCAGCTCGTTTCGATCGGCATCGAAAAGGGTCGCCAGTCGAAGCCGGACCTCAAGATCGGAATCTGCGGCGAGCACGGCGGCGAGCCGAGCTCGGTCGAGTTCTGCTACCGCGTGGGCATGAACTACGTCTCGTGCTCGCCGTTCCGCGTTCCCATCGCGCGTCTCGCGGCTGCGCAGGCGGTGATCAAGAACCGCTGATCGGTCGCATCGTAGGGAGCAGGGGCCGTCCCGTCGCGGGGCGGCCCCCTTTTTTGGTGCGCCCCGCAGGGCGCATCCGCCTCGAGCTTCGCTGGGAAGGTGGGGGCAAAGGAGAAGGTGGGGGCAAAGGAGACAAAAAAAAGGACCCGGGCTACCGGGTCCTTCGCACGAGTGCCGCCGAACAGAATCGAACTGTTGACACGTGGATTTTCAGTCCACTGCTCTACCAACTGAGCTACAGCGGCGTTGTGTTCGGATATACTATCGATACGCCGCGCGGGCGTCAAGATTCCTCGGGCGAAAACGCCGGCGTCAGTTGACCGCCGGTCGGCGAGCACCTATCATCGGCGCATGGATCGACGAAAGCGGGCGATTGACGCGTACCGGAGGGTCCGCGACAGCCGTACGGAGCGGCCCGAGCGCGACGAGAAGCTCCGGAAGGGGTTTGAGAAGACGGCGGGGGACGAGCCCGGCGGCGAGGGAACCGACGCGACGCACGACCGTGGGCCTCGGCCGAAGCCGGGCGGGCCTCGGCCGAAGCCGGACGTCGACGCCGCGGCGATTCGCGACCGGCTCTCGAGCCTCCTCGACGGTTCGGGGGCCGATCGGGCCGCGAAGCTGCTTCTTGCGCTGGGCACCGAGCGTGCGGCGCTGGTGATGCGTCTGCTCGACGAGCAGCAGGTCGAGGCGGTTACCGCCGCGCTCGTACGCGCGCGGTCGCTGCCGCGTGCGGAGCTCGACGCGGTGCTCGCGCAGGTCGCCGCAGGGCCGGTAGACGCGTCCCCGAAGGGCGGACCCGATGTCGCCCGGGAGATGCTGCGGGCGGCGTTCGGCGAGGAAGAGGGGGAGCGCCGTTTCTTCAGATCGGTCCCGAACGCTCCCGCTCACCACTTCGCGTTCCTCAACGAGCTCGAGCCGGCGCAGCTGCACACGGCGGTGAAGGACGAATCACCCGCGGCGGCCGCGCTGATCCTCGCGCACGTCGACCGCGCGCTCGGGGCGAAGACGCTCGCGATGCTCGGCGAGGACGCGCGGGCCGACATCGCCAGGCGGATCGCGCGAATGGGCAAACTCTCCCGCGACGTCGTGGTCCGCGTTGAGGAAGCCGTTCGTGAGAAGATTCGTCGCCACGGGCGCCACGTCAGCGAAGAGGTCGACGGCACGGCCACGCTCGCGGCGATTCTGCACCACCTCGGACCGACTCGCAGCGATTCGATCCTTGCAGAGCTCCGCGAGGCAAACATCGAGTTGAGCGAGACGGTGCGCACGAAACTCTATTCGACCGAACTCCTCTTCGAGCTCAGCGATCGTCACCTTGCCGACCTCCTTCGCGAGTTCAGCGACGGTGAGATCGCGCTGTTCCTCAAGGGCAAGGCGGAGGCGCTTCGCGCGCGCGTGCTCCGCGCGCTTTCCCGGCGACGCGGGGAGTCGGTGAGCGACGAGTACGCGCACCTCGGCGCCCAGCGGCGTGAGGAGGTCGACCGCGTGACGAACGAGATCCTCGAGCGGCTGCGCGAGCTCGAGGAGGACGGGTCGATACTTGTACCGCGAGAGGGTGATCGCTATATTTAGGGGCGTTATCCGACAGACAGGCGTGGAGGACGCACCGTGTACTCGACGAGGACCGCTTACATACTCTGGCTCCCCTCTTTGATCGGGGTGGCCGGACTCCACCGGCTCTACATGGGTAAGGTGGGTAGCGGGATCCTCTACCTCTTCACGGGGGGGCTGTTCGGGCTCGGTACCATCTACGATGCGATCACCATGCCCGACCAGATCCGCGAGGTGCGGCTCAAGGCGCGCATGCGCCGTGCGCTCGACGACAAGCTCGACAAGCTCGACGAGCTCGACTACGGTTCGCCGTTCGGACGTCGTGCGAGCGTGCGGTCTCACAGCAGCTCCGAATCGCCGGAGCACGTAATCCTGCGGGTCGCGAAGGCGAATCACGGAATCGCATCGCCCGCGCAGGTCGCGCTCGAGGGCAAGCTGTCTACCGACGATGCGCGCGAGCAGCTCGACAGGCTCGTCGACAAAGGCATCGGCGAGGTGCGCGTCCGCAAGAGCGGGTCGATCGCGTACGTATTCCCGGACTTCCTCGACGATACCGGGGCTGCCGATCTCGAGCGATTCTGATATCCAGACAATCCAGGCAAAGGACACCGCATGACCGCGAACGAACTACGAAGCAAATACATCGAATTCTTCAGGACGAAAAACCACGCCGAGATCTCCGGGGCATCGCTCATTCCCCAGAACGATCCGACCGTGCTCTTCACGACCGCCGGTATGCATCCGCTGGTGCCGTACATTCTGGGACAGAAGCACCCGGCCGGAAGCCGGCTCGTCGACGTACAACGTTGCGTGCGCACCGCCGACATCGACGAGGTCGGTGATTTCTCGCATCTCACCTTCTTCGAGATGCTGGGCAACTGGTCGCTCGGCGACTACTTCAAGGACGAGTCGATCCGAATGAGCTGGGAGTTCCTGACCAGCCCTGAGTGGCTCGGCATCCCGCCGGAGAAGCTTGCGGTCACTTGCTTTGCCGGTGACGAGCAGGTTCCTCGCGACGACGAATCGGCTGAGATCTGGAAGTCGCTCGGTGTACCGGAGGATCGTGTCTTCTTCCTCGGGCGCGAAGAGAACTGGTGGGGCCCGGCCGGAGAGACCGGGCCCTGCGGTCCCGACACCGAGATCTACGTCGATACCGGTATCGAGGGCACGGCGCAGAGTCGCCCAGGCGTCTCGGACGGGAAGTGGATGGAGATCTGGAACAACGTCTTCATGCAGTACAACAAGCAGACCGACGGCAGCTTCGTGAAGCTGGATCGGAAGTGCGTCGACACCGGGATGGGCGTCGAGCGAACCAGCACGATTCTGCAGGGGAAGGAGACCGTCTACGACACCGAGATGTTCACGCCGGTAATCGAGGCGATCGAGAAGGTGACCGGCGCGGCGTACGGGTGCGACGAGGCGAGCGACGCATCGATCCGGATCATCGCCGACCATGCGAAGACCGCGACGCACATCATCGGCGACGAGCAGGGGGTGCTGCCTTCGAACGTCGGAGCCGGCTACATCCTGCGGCGGCTCATCCGCCGGGCGGTGCGGCACGGTCGCAAGCTCGGGCTCACCGAGCCGTTCCTCGCCTCGATCGGCGAGGTGATCGTCGACATGTACGCCTCGATCTACCCCACGCTCGCGAGCAAGCGTCGGGAGGTTCTCGACGAGCTCACCCGTGAGGAGCAGAAGTTTCTCGAGACGCTGCGCAAGGGCGAGCACGAGTTCGAGAAGCTGCTTCCGAACCTCCAGAAGAACCCCGCCCGTGTGATTCCGGGCAGGGTCGCCTTCCGGCTCTACGACACGTACGGATTTCCCGTCGAGATCACCGAGGAGCTCGCGCGCGAGCACGAGATGTCGGTCGATCGCGAGGGGTTCGAAGAGGCGTTCCGCAAGCATCAGGAGAGGAGTAAGGCCGATTCGGCGGGCACGTTCAGGGGCGGGCTCGCCGATCACACCGAGATGACGACCCGCCTCCACACGGCGACGCACCTCCTCCACAAGGCCCTGCGCGAGGTGCTCGGCGATCACGTCGCGCAGAAGGGCAGCAATATCACCGCCGAGCGGCTGCGCTTCGACTTCTCTCACCCCGAGAAGATGAGCGCCGAAGAGATCAAGCGTGTCGAGGAGATCGTGAACCGGCAGATCGAGCGCGACCTTCCGGTGGATTTCACCGAGATGACGCTCGAGGAGGCGCGGGACAGCGGGGCGGTCGCGCTCTTCGGCGACAAGTACGACGAGGTGGTGAAGGTCTACCGCATCGGGGATTTCTCACGCGAGGTCTGCGGTGGCCCCCACGTGGAGCATACCGGCGAGCTGGGCCGGTTCCGCATCGTCAAGGAGCAGAGCTCCTCGCAGGGCGTGCGCCGCATCAAGGCCGTCCTCGAGGAGTAGCAACCCGGCCCGCCCGGGTGCACTACGACTGACCGCGATACCGATCGATCAACTCGTCTATGTGGGCGTTCGTGCGGCCGCCGGCCCGGTACTCGGTGAGCACTCTGACCGCCTGCTCCGGGCTTCCCGCGCGCGCGTGCGTCGCCGCGAGCTCCGCGTAGACGCGATGGTTGTCCGGCTCCCGACGCTTGAGCTCGTTCAGCATCTCGAACGCCCCTTCGCGGTCTCCCCGCATCCGGGCTACGATCGCGAGGCCCAGGTTTGCGTAGAGGTCGTCGCCGATCGCGAGCGCGGCGCGATAGCATCCTTCGGCCTCGTCGAGCTCACCCATGGTTCGATGCGCATCGCCGGCTCGCGTGAGGATGACCCTGTTCTGCGGGTCCTTCCCGAGGATCCGGTTCCAGTAGACGAGGCTCTGCGCGGGGTCGTTGAGACCGCGGTAGCAGTCGGCGAGCCCGAAGAGCGCGTAGAAGTTGTCCGGCTCCCGCTCGAGCGCTTGCTCGAAGAAGGGAATCCCGGCGCGGTACCGTCTGAGCTTTCGATGGCAGTTGCCGATCGACGTGAGCACGCGGATGTCGACCGACGCTCCCGAGAGCTCGTGCATCCGCTGCCATGACGAAAGCGCCTCTTCATACTCGCGGAAATCGTAGTGCAGGTGTCCGAGGCCGACGAGCGCGTACGGATTGTCCGGTTCGAGCTCGAGGACCCGTTCGTAGAGCTCGCGCGAGCGGCGCTTGCGCCTGACCTTGCGGTACGCGTCCGCGACTCGGGTGAGCACCGTGACGTTCTCGTCGTCGTGGACGAGGTAGCGCTCCCAGATCGCGAGCGCGTCGTGGTACTTGCGCAGCGATCGGTAGCTGTCGGCAAGCCCGAAGAGCGCGAATGCGTTGTCCGGGTCGTGCTCGAGGCAGCGCTGATAGTAGCCGGCGGCGTCGTTATGCTTGCCGCGCTTCCTCGCGATGTCGCCCATGCCGACAAGCGCGTAGCTGTTGTCCGGTTCGAGCCCGAGGATCGACTCAAACCGCTTGACGGCATCGTCGTAGGAGCCGTCGCGAAGGAGCTGGTACCCCTGGTGAGACAGCTCGGCGATGTCGCGTGTCTGCTCCGATCCCTCAGGCATCGTCGGACTCCTGAAGCCAGCCGCGGATCACGGCGGCCATCCGCTCGATCAGGTACTCGCTCTTGTGGCTCTCCGGCGCGACCCAGTACATCCGGAATGCGTCGAGGGGCCGATGCTCGTTCATGTAGTGGTCGCCGACCCGTACGAGCCCGTCGGTGTAGTGCGCAGTCAGAAAGATCCGCTTCGCCTGCTCGATCTGACCTTCGTTGAAGAGCTCGTTTCCCTTGCGGACGAGCGCGGTTCGCTGGCCGGCCGAGAGCTGCGGGCGGTCGATGCCGCCCGTCTTGACGAATCCCGGCGCCGCGAGCTCGTCCTTGAATACGTCGCTCCGATCGCTCATACCCAGACTATATCATCCCCTTGGTGGACATCCCCGCGTTTGCCGGCGTGTTCGACCGCCCGTACGCCTGGCCGAGCGCTCTGCCGAGCGCCTTGAAGAGCGCCTCGACCATGTGGTGTGCGTTCTCCCCGTAGCGGCACTCGAGGTGCAGCGCGAGGCGGGCGCTCATCGACAGTCCGGAGAAGAACTCGCGGACGAGCCAGAGCGCGAAACTGCCCGCGTACTGGTGCGGGTAGTCGGCACGATAGGCGAGCGTGGGGCGACCGCACACGTCGATCGTCGCCTCCGCGAGCGCCTCGTCCATGGGGATTACGGCATGACCGAAGCGGTTGATCGTGCCGCCCTCGCGCAAGACTCGGTCGAGGCAGGAGCCGAGTACGATCCCGGTGTCTTCGACCACGTGGTGCGGATCGACCTCGAGGTCGCCGTGGGCGACCACCTCGAGACCGAAGCGGCCGTGAAACGCCATCGCCGTAAGCATGTGATCGAAGAACGGTACTCCGGTCGATACGCTCGGTTCGGCTGGTTGATCGAGATCCAGCGAAATGCGGATTTGAGTCTCCTTCGTGTTCCGTTCGATCTCGGATCGTCTACTCATGCGAACCCCCGCTACTGAGAGTATCGACCAGCGAGTCGATGCTCCTGTAATGGAACTTGTAGTAGGCGGGGTTTGCGATCAGGACGACCCGGATCAGCGCGAGCTCTTCGACGACCTCCAGATCGTGCGCGCGGAGCGTGTTCCCGGTCTCGACGAGATCGACGATGTAGGGCGCGAGCCCGAGGACCGGCGCGAGCTCGACCGAACCGCCGAGTCGGATCACCTCCGCGGCGATTCCGCTGCGCTGGAAGTAGTCGCGCGCAAAGCGGGTGAACTTCGTCGCCGCGCGCAGACGGCCGGTGCGGCTGGCGGGGTCGAAGTCCCTGTGCGCGGCGAGACACATCCGCGTCGAGCCGAAGGGAAGCTCGGTGAGCTCGAAGAAGGGAAACCCGCTCTCGTAGATCACGTCGGTGCCGCAGACCCCGAGTCCGGCGATGCCGTGGTGTACGTAGGTGGGCAGATCGCTGTTCTTGACGAGCATGATCCTGATGGTTCCGCTCTCGTCGGTGGCGACCAGCTTCCGCTTCTCGAAGGCGATACGGAAGCCGTGCTCGGCGAGGTGCCTCTCGGTCTGTTCCTGCAGGCGGCCCTTCGGCAGCGCCAGCGTCAGCGGTTCGCTCATAGCATCACCACCTTTCCGTCGTTGCGCAGGCGTTGCGCTTCGCGCACCCGATCGCGGAAGCTCGCCGCATTCACCCGCTCGACCTTCGGAGTGGGGTGAGGAGCGTTGCCGGCGCGCGACTGCAGCCGACGCAGCATCACGGAGAACCCGGCCGACGCTGCATCGAAACCGAAGCGCGCGAGCAGGCCGTCGTAGCGGCCGCCGCTCGCGATGGGCGCGGCGGTGTCCGGCGCGTACGCCTGAAAGACGACGCCCGAATGGTAGCTCTGGCTTCCCACCTCGCTGAGATCGATCCGCAACCTGTGACCGTAGCCGAGCGCGGATACCTCGTCGTAGAGCGCGAGCACGTGATCGAGCGTAGCGCGTTCATCGGTCGCGAGTACGGGCAGCCGCTCGATCATCGCCGACAGCTCGTCGGGCGAGCCGATGAACCCGTAGAGGCGAATGAGCGTGTCGATCCGATCGGGGGGCACCCGCTGCCTCGCAAGAAGCTCGCAGGCGGCGCCCCAGTCGCGTCTGGCCACAGCCGGCGCGAGCTCGCCCGACTCGTTGTACTCCCGCAGGAGCGCCCGGTGTCCCATGTGAACCACGAGGTCGCTCTGGCTCCAATGGTCGAGCGCGTCGAAGAGCAGCAGCATCACCTCCGCGTCGGCTGCGAGACCGGTCGGACCGATGAGCTCGGCGCCGACCTGGAAGAACTCGTTTCGCGAGATGTCGTAGGGGTCTTCGTGGCGCAGGATCGTATCGCCGTAGTAGAGGCGTACGGGTAGATCCTTCTCGTCGAGCACGAGACCCATCTGTCTCGCGAGGAAGAGCGTGATGTCTGCGCGCAGGACGAGCAGGTCGCCGGCCCGATCGACGAGCCGGTAGGTCATCGCCTCTTGCCCGCGGTCGAGCAATCCCCGGTAGAGCTCGTGGAAGTCGTAGACCGGGGTCTGTACCGGAAGGTACGCCCAGAGCTCGCAGCGGTCCTCGAAGGTACGTACGAGTTTTCGGTGGGCGTACGCCTCGTCGAGGTAGAACGCCTCGGTGCCCTGTGGTAGATGGAGGTTCTCCTGAGCCACGATCTCTCCTTTTGCCCGGCCAATATACCAAAAAAGGTCCGCGCCGGCGGCCCTATGCCTGCGGGTCGAGCGGCGCGCGGTAGAAGCGTACGGTGCTGTGGCCGTAGCTCCGCTCGTCCTCGCGCTCGACCTCTCCGAGACGGTCGGGCAGCGAGTCGCCCTTCGGGTAGTGGATGAGCAGGCGGCCGTCTGACTCGAGGAGCCCGGCGCCGACGATGCGCGCGAGCAGATCGGCCTTGTGGCGATACGCAAACGGAGGATCGAGGTAGATCGTATCGTAGCGGTTCTTCTCCCGGGAGACGAACGCCTCAACCGGTGCGAAGACTACCCGGGGATTCGGACAGACCGATTCCGATGCCACCTCGAGGTTCCGCAGCAGCACGCCTCGCTTGCCCCGGTCGCGTTCGACCAGCGTCGCCCGGGTCGCACCGCGCGAGATCGCCTCGAGCGCCATGACTCCCGAGCCGCAGAAGAGGTCGAGGAAGGCGGTACCCTCGAGCGGGCCGAGGATGTTGAATACCGACTCGCGCATCCGGTCCATCGCCGGGCGGATGACGCCCGGCGGCACCTCGACGCGCCGACCGCCCAACTGCCCGCCGGTGATTCTCACGACATCGTCTCCTGTTCGGCCCCGAGGTCCGGGTAGGAGAAGGGAGTGTGCCGATTCTGCGCCTGAGCCCGCTCGAGCGATTCCGCGAGGGACCGATGCTCCGGTTCGGCG
>CAZVEF010000060.1:0-13336 GCA_964625715.1 uncultured Spirochaetaceae bacterium
TTTCTTGCGGGAGTAGCTCAGTGGTAGAGCTCCACCTTGCCAAGGTGGATGTCGCGGGTTCGAATCCCGTCTCCCGCTCTTGCACCGGAGTGCCGGTGCCGACGACCTGGACTTTCCGGGTCGTTTTTTTTTCACTATCCTAATCGACAAGTGCGGCCGATCGGTGCCAGCCGATCCGCCGGCAATTTCACCGGTAAGGATACCCCCTTGATCAAAGAGAAGAACGTCGAACGCCTCGATAATTCCGCGGTCAAGCTGACGATCACGGTCGCCCAGGAATCGCTTCAGGACCAATACTCGTCTCTGCTCAAGGAGTACGCGAAGAACGCGCAGATCAAGGGATTCCGCAAGGGGCACGTTCCACCGGAGGTCCTCGAGCGCAAGTTCGGCGAATCCATCAAGTTCGAGGCGTCTCAGAAGGTGCTCGAGGAGAGTCTGAAGAGCGTCTTCGACGAAATCGACGAGAAACCGCTGCCCTATTCGCAGCCGAGTCTCGACGGCGAGCTGGACCTCGATATCGACAAGGACCTTACCTACTCGGTCGTCTACGACGTCTACCCGGAGATCGAGCTGGGTGAGTACAAAGGCCTCGAGATCGAGGTGCCTCAGGTCAAGGTGACGAAGGAAGACGAGCAGCGCGAGCTCACCGCGCTGCAGGAGCAGAACGCGATCGTCATCGACAAGGAGGAAGGAACCGTCGACGAGGGCAACATCGTCACCGTCGACTACTGCGAGCTCGACGCCGATGGCAACGAGATCGAAGAGACCAAGCGCGAGGACTTCGTCTTCACCCAGGGCTCGGGGTACAACGTCTACAAGATCGACGACGACGTCCTGGGCATGGCGCCCGGCGACGAGAAGGTCGTCGCGAAGGAGTACCCGGAAGACCACGAGGACGAGAACCTCGCCGGCCAGAAGAAGACGCTGAAGATCGCGCTCAAGGCGATCAAGGAGCGTCAGCTGCCGGAGGTCGACGACGAGCTCGCGCAGGACATCAGCGACGCCTACGAGACGATCGACGATCTCAAGAAGGACATCAGGGAGCGGCTCGAGAACACCGTGGAGGCACGCCTCCGCGATCGCAAGACCGGGGTGCTCGTCGAGAAGATCGTGGAGTCGTCGACCGTTCCCGTTCCGGAGTCGATGGTCAAGGCGGAGCTCGAGAACTCCTGGCAGAACTTTGTACAACAGCTGCGGATGCAGGAAGAGCAGGTGCTTTCGCTGCTGCAGGCGCAGGGACGCACGAAGGAAGACCTCCAGCAGGAGTGGCGTGACCAGGCGATCAACCAGCTGAAGGGTCAACTCGCCGTCCAGAAGATCCTCGAGAACGAGGACATCGAGGTAAGCGACGAGGAGGTCGAGGCCGAGCTCGATCGCCAGGCCGCAAGCGGAGGCGCCACGAAGGACCAGCTCAAGCAGTACTACGAGAGCCAGGACATGATGGACTACGTCAGCCGCCAGGTGCGCGAGCGCAAGCTCTTCGACAAGCTCCTCGAGCAGACGAAAGTCAAGAAGGGCGACAAGATGAGCTTCCTGGACTTGCTCGGTCGCAATGAATAACTTGACCGCGAGGACCTACCCATGAACGATACCTATCGCGACGACACCAACGACACTCTTCAGAACCGCGTCCCGGAACGGTCGGTCTTCGTGCCGACGATCCAGGAACAGAGCGGCTTCGGCCTCGAACGATGGGACGTGTTCTCGCGTCTGCTCAAGGACCGAATCGTCTTTCTCGACGGGCCGATCGACGACATATCGGCCGACACGGTGATCGCACAGCTGCTCTACATCGAGAGCCAGGATCCCGAGAAGGACGTCAACCTCTACGTCAACTCGCCCGGCGGGTCGGTCACGGCCGGGCTTGCGATCTACGACGCGATGCAGTACATCAAACCGGACGTGGTTACCATCTGCATCGGTCAGGCCGCCAGCATGGGAGCGATCCTGCTCGCCGCGGGAGCCGAAGGCAAGCGGTACGCGCTGCCCTCCTCGCGCGTGCTCATTCACCAGCCGTGGGGAGGCGTTCAGGGACAGGCGACCGACATCGGCATCCAGGCGCGCGAGATCGTACGCCTGAAGAGACTGCTGACCAGCTACTTCGCAAAGCATACCGGACGATCCGAAGAGGAAGTTGAGACCGATATGGAACGTGACCGTTTCATGTCCGCCGAAGAGGCGGTAGAATACGGCGTAGTCGACCGGGTGTTCACAAGAGATTCGGAATGAGCAAGGTAAAGAACGACAGCGCCAAGGTCTGTTCCTTCTGCGGCAAGAGCGCGGACTTCGCGCGCAGGCTGATCGCCGGGCCCGGCGTCTACATCTGCGACGAGTGCGTCAACGTCTGCAAGAAGATCCTCGACGAGGAGGACGACGTCCTCACGAGCGAGTTCATGGACGACGTTCCCGCGCCGCAGGAGATCAAGGGCTACCTCGACCAGTACGTCATCGGCCAGGAGCAGGCAAAGAAGTACCTGTCGGTGGCGGTCTACAACCACTACAAGCGCATCACGCAGAAGAGCCGGCTCGACGACGACGTCGAGCTCGAGAAGTCGAACGTGCTGCTCATCGGTTCCACGGGAACCGGGAAGACGCTGCTCGCGCGCACGCTCGCGCGGAAGCTCAAGGTTCCTTTCGCGATCGCCGACGCGACGACGCTCACCGAGGCGGGGTACGTAGGCGAGGACGTGGAGAACATTCTGCTCAAGCTCTACCAGGCGGCCGGCAATAACATCAGCGCCGCCGAGCGCGGCATCGTCTACATAGACGAGATCGACAAGGTCTCGCGCAAGGGCGAGAACGTCTCGATCACCCGCGACGTTTCCGGCGAGGGCGTCCAGCAGGCGCTGCTGAAGATCATCGAAGGCACCGTGGCGAGCGTGCCGCCGCAGGGCGGACGCAAGCACCCCAGCCAGGAGATGATCAAGATCGACACGTCGAACATCCTCTTCATCTCCGGGGGAGCGTTCGTGGGGCTCGAAAAGATCATCGAATCGCGCGTGGCCGAGCATCCCATGGGATTCGGTGCGAAGGTTCGCGCGAAGAGCAAGGCCGACGCCGAAGAGCTCTTCCGCCAGCTCCACCCCGACGACCTGATCAAGTTCGGGCTGATCCCCGAGTTCGTCGGGCGGCTGCCCATCCACGTGATGCTCCACGACCTCACCGCAGAGGACCTCGTTCGGATCATCCGCGAGCCGAAAAACAGCGTCCTCAAGCAGTACCAGAGCGCGCTCAAGCTCGACGAGGTAGAGCTCGTCTTCGAGGACGACGCGGTCGACGCGATCGCCGAGCTCGCGCTCGAGCGTCGTACCGGCGCGCGAGGGCTGCGCGCTATTGTCGAGAATCTCATGATCGACCTCATGTTCGAGATCCCGTCGATCGAGGGACCGAAGCGGGTGACCATCACCTCGTCGGTCGTTCGCAGCGAAGAGAAGCCGGAGATCGTTCCGATCAAGAAGACCGCGTAGGCGCTCCGCGCTTCGTGAGCCGCGGCGGGCCGCGGTCCGCATCGCGCCCTGCACCCTTCCCTCACCGGTTCTCCTCGAGTAGAATCTGGCCCTATGGCAGAGCTAACCGGTCGTTCACTGCTCACGCTGTGGGACTACTCGCGCGATGAGATCGAGCGCCTCGTCGATCTCGCTATCCGATTGAAGGCCGATCGCCGCAGCGGCCGGCGCGAGCGCCGCCTCGAGGGCTACACGCTCGCGATGATCTTCGAAAAGCGCTCTACCCGCACGCGAGCGTCGTTCGAGACCGCCTTCGGCGAAGAGGGCGGCTATCCGGTCTTCCTCTCCACCGACGACATCCACCTGGGCGTCAAGGAAGACCTCGCCGATACCGCGCGCGTGCTCGGCAGGATGTTCGACTGCATCGAGTTCCGCGGCTTCAGTCAGGATACCGCCGTGGCTCTCGCCGAGCACTCGGGCGTACCCGTCTACAACGGCCTTACCGACCTCTACCACCCCACCCAGGTGCTCGCCGACCTGATGACGCTCCGCGAGGAGCGGGGGTCGCTCGCCGGGGCGCGGCTCGCCTACGTAGGCGACGGCCGGAACAACGTCGCCCGCTCGCTCATGATCGGGTGCGCAAAGACGGGGGTCTGCTTCTCCGTCGGGACGCCGGAGGAGCTGCCGCCGGACGGGGATCTCGTCGAGCGGTGCCGGAAGATCGGCGCGCAGACCGGCGCCGATATCCTCGTAACGGGCGACCCGCGCGAAGCGGTCGCGGCCGCCGACGCGGTGTACACCGACGTCTGGGCTTCGATGGGCGAGGAAGCGCAGGCCGAGGAGCGCGAGCGGCTCCTGCGCCCCTTCCAGGTCGACGTGCGGCTTATGGAAGCGACCGGCAGACGGGACTCGGTCTTCCTCCACTGCCTGCCTGCGGTCAAGGGCAAGGAAGTGACCGAGGACGTCTTCGAAGGCAAACACAGCCGCGTGTTCGAGCAGGCGGAGAACCGCAAACACACGATCAAGGCGGTGATCCTCGCGAGCCTCGGGCTCGCGGAGTAGCGCATCCGGGGGGGGGACGGCGCTCTGCGTCCGGGCAAGCGGCGGCCCGAAGCCCGCGGCGCCGGCCGGAAGAATTGCTTGAAGTGCGTTTTCGCTGCCGCTATACTCTTCCTATATAGGAGGGCACGGTGAAAAAGGTCGCACTCTTGCTGGTGCTCGTTATCGGCGTTTCCATGTTCGCATCCGCGCAGGCGAGGAACAATGAATCGGAACTCTACGTGACCACACTCTACGTGGAGAAAGTGTATCCGACCACGCTCGGCTACCGCATAGACTACCGCCGCCAGAGCTCACTGTTGCTCGCCACCTCGTATCTACCGCTCGACTGGTTCGGCGGTCCTGATGCGATCGGGAAGCTCGTCTACACGGACAACGGGGCCGTGCCGTTCGTGAATGTCTTCTGGCGTGACGCAGAGATCTCGCACTTCGTGCTCTACGTCGATCGAAACATCAACGCGCTGAGTTGGGGATCGCTCCCGGCTACCGAAGGTCTCGAATCGCGTTTCGACCTCGAGAGCCCGGAATTCACGTTCTAGCCTTCCGGTGACCGATCGCACGTCACACCATCCCGCCGACGACCTGGCGGGTCCTTCTGTGCCCGCGGAGCTCCTCGACTTCCTGCGCCTCCACGACACGTTCTACCTGCTCGGTCACGTGGAGCCGGACGGTGACTGCGTGGCCTCCGCGCTTGCGCTCGGCTCGTACCTCGAGCGGCAGTTGGGCAAGACCGTCCGATACTACAACGAGGGACCGTTCAACCGGCGCGAGATTGCCTGCTACGAGGACCGATTCGAGCCGCGGATCGCCGAGGAGCACCGGGCCGGCGACCCGAAGCCGGCCGCGGTCATCCTCGACTGCACCGGCCCGGACCGGATCGGTCGGCTCCAGGAGGACCTGGACGGACTGCCGCTCGCGGTCATCGACCACCATGCCACCGGTGAGCCCTACGGCGACGTACGCTTCGTCGTACCGACCGTCATGGCGACCTGCTATCTCGTACAGCTCGTCATCGAGGAGTTCGGAGGTCCCCTTGGCCAGGCCGATGCACAGCTGCTGCTCTTCGGCATCGCCACCGACACGGGATACTTCCGCCACGCGGAGAGCGACGCCGCCGGGCTCTTCGCCGGTGTCGCGAGGCTGATGGCCGCCGGCGCGTCGCCGCGGAAGACCCACGCGCGAGTATTCGGCGGCCACACGCTCGATTCGCGCAAGCTGCTCGGCACGCTGCTCGGTCGCGCCCGCTCGATCGGCGGAGGCCGCGGGGTGATCACGTGGGAGACGCGCGAGGACACGCAGCGTCACGGGACACAGAGCCGCGACTCGGACACGCTCTATCGGCTTCTCTTCGGCATCGACGGCCTGCGCACCGTCGCGCTCATTCGCGAGGAAGACGAGTCGACCGTATCGGGGAGCCTGCGATCGATCGACTCGCTCGACGTGAGCCGGATCGCGCGCTCGTTCGGCGGCGGCGGCCACAAGCGCGCAGCCGGGTTCACCGCCGGGCTCGACCTCGACGAGGCGATCGACGCGGTGACCAGCGCGCTCGAGGCAGCGCTCGACGACGACCAGTCGTAGGCCCTACCGAGACCCAGCGCGGCGCGAACCGCCGTGCGCGGTCCGATGACGGCACCAGCGCCAACCGCCGGTAGACCACCGATGCTCGAACGTAACACATCGTAACGCAGCCTCCCCCTTCTCGAACCTACGCGGGTCTTGTGCCTCACGGGTTGGCACGTCCGTTGCATTATCCGGCGCGGGGGACGCATGGACACGATTACAGGAAAGGTGCTGACGTATCAGGATGCGCGCGAGGGCCTCGACGCGCTTGTCCAGCAGGTGACCGAGCTCGTCTATCGTTATCCCGTCGGTCGGGCGGGACTGTCGGAAGAGGACAGTGCCGAGTTCCTTCTGAACTTCTATCCTCGGATCTCCGGTCTCATCGAGCGGTATCGGGAACAGGGGGTGACGTTCGAGAGCTACCTCACCGCAACGCTCCGGTGGCAGTTGCGCACGTTCGCCGCCACGCGCGCGGGCGAACGTATCCGGTCGATGACCGCCGCCGGCCGGGACACGGCTTCCGAGATCGCAGGGCGCGACGTCATCGCCACCCCTCCGGATCCCGTCGAGCACGACGCCTCGCTCGGACCCGCCCCGATCCACACACCGGCCACGCGCCGCCCCGCCCACCGGCCGAGCTCGCTCGAGCTCGACCCGCGCGGTCCGGAAGGCACGCGTCTGAGCACCGGCGAGGCACAGCGGCTGCTGTGTCTTGCGCTCAAGTCGAGGAGAGCGTTCACCGCCGGTTCGCTCGAGAGGTTCGCGAGGATAGTCGGCTGTGAGCCTTCGTGGCTCGAAGAGCGCTACCACGAGCTTCGTGTGTTCACCGAAGAGGCGCGAGTGAAGCGGGAACGACTGCGCATCCGGCGCGACCGGGCGTGGTTTCGCCTGCGATGCATCGAGACCCGCATCCTGCAGGCGGTTCCGTCCGAGCGGCCCGCTCTGCGAGAGCAGCGAGCACGGTGGCACCAACGGTACGAGCGCGCGCGATCACGGCTCGAGCGCACGCCGGCGGGCCCGACCCACGCGCAGATAGCCGATGTCCTGAATCTCAAGAAAGGCACCGTGGATTCGAGCATCTACAAGGTCCGCCAGGAGCTGCAGAACCGGCTGTTTCGCGATCGGCTTGCCAGGCTGTTCGAACAGTCGTAGTCTCAACGCCATGCAGCTCGTGCTCGCCACGAACAATCGAAACAAGCGCTCGGAGTTCGCCGGTATGTTCGGGGATCACGTCATCCGCGGGCCGGCAGACTTTGGGCTCGAGTTTGACGTCGAGGAGACAGGCGAGAGCTTCCTCGCCAATTCGCTTCTCAAGGCCGATCACCTCCGGTCGCTCTTGCAGCGCGCCGGTCGATTCCCCCTCGACGACGACGTAGCTGTCATCGCCGATGATTCGGGGCTCTGTGTCGACGCGCTCGGTGGCGGTCCCGGCGTCTATTCGGCACGGTTCGGCAGCCCCGACGGAGGGGCGACCGAGCTCGATGCGAAAGCCCGCAACGACCTTCTTCTGCAGTCGATCGGTGGCACGGCCGATCGATCGGCACGTTTCGTCTGCTGCATGGTGGCGCTGCTGCCCGACGACCGGCTGATCGTCGCCCAGGAGAGCTGGTCGGGACGGATCGCCGATCGCCCGTCGGCGGGTACCGGAGGCTTCGGATACGACCCGATCTTCTACCTTCCCGATCGAGGATGCACCGCCGCCGACCTGAGCGCCGCAGAGAAGAACCGCGTCAGCCATCGCGGACGGGCCTCTCGGGTGCTGCACGCGGCGCTGCTCGAGGCCGAGCGACTGCGGGGGTAGGGTCGAACGCACCGGTCGGACGGCACCGCCTCGTCCTTGACCGTCGCTTCGGGCGCGTCGTAGCTTCTGCGGCATGAACAGACCATCGGCACAGATCCCCCTCCGGGACGCGGTCCCCGTCGAAGACAGGTGGAATCTCTCGTCGCTCTTCTCGTCCGACGACGAGTGGGAGGCGGCGTTCACCGAGCTTTCCGATCTCGTGCCCCGCATCGAACAGTTCCGCGGGACGCTCGGCGAGAGTGCCGAACACCTGCGGGCGTGTCTCGATTTCATGAACGACGTACACCGACGCGAGGAGCGGCTCGGCTACTACGCGTCGTTGCGGGTGAGCGAAGACGTCGGCGATAGCGAGGCGCAGGCGCGCTACTCCCGCTTCATGCGTCTTTCGAGTCGCCTCGACGCGACAGCGAGTTATCAGTCGCCCGAGATTCAGTCGATTCCCGAGGAGACGATGAACCGGTTTCTCGCATCGTCTGAGCTCGAAGAGTTCACGGTCTACCTCCGCAAGCTCCTTCGGTTCAAGCCGCACGTTCTGTCAGAGGCTGAGGAACGAATACTCGCGCTTCAGGAGGAGGCGAACCAGACCGCCTATCGCGGGTTCTCGGCGCTCACCAACGTGGACATGGACTTCGGCACCGTGCGGACGGACGACGGGGATCTCCCGCTGAGCCAATCGAGTTTCGCCTCGCTGATGCAGCGGCGCTCGCGGGAGGTTCGCCGCGAGGCGTACAAGCGGTTCTACGCGGCGTTCAAGGGCCACGAGAACACGCTCGCCACGCTGTTGTCGGGCAAGGTGAACCTGGACATCTATCGCGCGACCGTGCGCAACTTTCCGAGTGCACGCGAGGCGGCCCTGTTTCCGGACAAGGTGCCGGCGACCGTCTACGACAACCTGATCGATACGGTGCACGAGCACCTCGGGGCGCTCCACCGGTACTACGCGCTGCGACGACGGTCGCTCGGACTCGACGAGCTGCGTCACTACGACGTCTACGTGCCGCTCATCGCGGACCTGGAGGTCAGACACTCGTATGCGGAGGCGGTCGACCTGATCACCGAAGCGCTCGGTCCGCTCGGCGAGGAGTACACCGAAACGCTCCGCTCCGGACTCCTCGGCGGATGGGTAGACCGCTACGAGACGAAGGGCAAGCGCAGCGGCGCGTTTTCCTCCGGAGCCTACGACTCGGACCCCTTCATCCTCATGAACTACAAGGAGGACGTTTTACGCGACGTGTTCACCCTCGCCCACGAGGGGGGGCACTCGATGCACAGCTGGTACTCCAAGCGGTCGAACCCCTACCAGCATTACCGCTACACGATCTTCGAGGCGGAGGTCGCGAGCACGTTCAACGAGGCGCTGCTCATGCATCATATGCTCGGTCGCGACCCCGAGCCCCGGATGCGCGCGTACCTGCTGAACAAGCAGATCGACGATATCGTCGCGACGCTCTACCGCCAGACGATGTTTGCGGAGTTCGAGCGCACGATCCATGACATGGTCGAGCGCGGAGAGGCGCTGACCGTATCGACGCTGCGGGCCGAGTATGGCAAGCTGCTGAAGACGTACTTCGGACCGGAGATGGTGCTCGAAGACGAAAGCGATCTGGAAGGGCTCCGTATCCCCCACTTCTACATGGGGTTCTACGTCTACAAGTACGCTACGGGCATCTCCGCGTCGCTCAGCCTGGCCCAGCGCGTGCTCGCAGACGAGGACGGGGCGCTCGACTCCTACTTCAGCTTCCTGAAGAGCGGCGGCTCGCGCTTCCCCATCGAGAGTCTGCAGCTGGCAGGGGTGGACATGCAGGAGAAGACCCCCATCAAGACCGCGCTGGACCTGTTCGCAAAGCGGGTCGATGAGCTCGCAGAGCTCCTGCTGTGACACTTATGGTGGCGGGGGCCGCACTTGGCGATCGGCCCGCTGAGTAGCGAAATTCATGGGTGGAGGCCCCATGAAGATTTCCTGCTCCACGACCATCGCTCACAGACGCCCGCTCGATGATGCGCTCGACCGCATCGCAGCTCTCGGGTTCGCAGAGGTGGATCTGCTCGCCGCCCACGGATGGGCGCACGTCAGCCCCCGCGACCTCGTAGACGACTTCGCGGCCACGAGCGCAGCTATTCGCACGAGCATGGAAAGACGCGATCTGGGCATCGCGGCTCTTAACGTCGCCTTCAGCGGGCCGCTCTACGGCCGCTCGGAGGACGACATCGCACGCCGGCAGGAGGAAGGATTGGCCGTCGTCAACCTGATGGACGCCTTCGACGTCGATGTCGCGGCCGTCCAGCCCGGCGGGAGGCCGCACGGCGTTGCAGACACGAAGCTGATCGAGGACGCGGCGGCCTCGTGGGCCGAGCTGACCGTCCTCGCCCGCGAGAAGGGACGCACCCTCGCGCTCGAGCTCCATACCGGCTCGCCCTTCGACTCCCCGGACGCCGCTCGCGAGCTCATCAACCGGGTACCGGAAACCATGTTCGCGTTCGATCCCTCTCACCTCGTCGGACAGGGGATCGACGTGCATCAGGTCGGCTGGGTGCTCGATCGGGCCGCACACGTGCACCTGCGAGACGCAGAATCGGGACGGGTTCAGGTTCCGTTCAACAGCGGCACGGTCGACTTCGACTGGATCCTCGAGCATCTCGCGGCGCGCGACTACGCCGGGTACGTCGCCGTGGAGTACCTCGACACCGATGAGTTCGACGTGACCGAGAGCAGCCGCGCGCTCGCCGAGAAGGTCCGCTCGTACCTCGAGCGAAACGACTAACCGCACCGAGCTCGCCGCCGGCACGCTGCACCGGCGTGCTGCACGCCCTCGGCACCAAAGAGACGACGAGACACCGTTCGACGCATCGGGCGCACGAACGCGAAGCAGGTTCTTGTTGACGGGCGCTTCATAGGTTTATAATTTAGTATCAAATTATTTGGAAATGAAGGAATTGCCAAGCCGTGGTACGATGCCGTATGGCAGGACGAGACGAATACGCAGATGCGCTGGCAGCCTACGTGAAGCTGACCCGAGCGAGCGAGACAATCGAGAGACGGATCATGGTGCATCAGCCACTCCCGGCCGGGATGACGCTCTCTCAATTCGGCGTGCTCGAGGCGTTGCTCCACGCGTCGCCGTTGACGCATCACGAAGTCGCCCGGAAGATCCTGAAGACGCCCGGCAATATCACCGGGGTCGTTGATCAGCTCGAACGCGCGGGCCTCGTCGCACGACGCAGGTGCCCCGAGGACCGGCGACGGGTATTCCTCGAGCTGACCGAGGCCGGCGCCTCCGCCGCAGCATCGGCCTTTCGACGGATGCGGGAGGCGATTCGCGACGAGATGTCGGTGCTTGCTCCCGACGAGCTCGTCGAGCTAGGTCGACTCTGCAAGAAGCTCGGCACGACTCCGCGGTACCCACGAGACACAACGGAGGAATGAGATGAAGGTAACGGTGTTTTTCTACTCGACGTACGGCCACATGTACCAGATGGCAAGGGCCGCCGCAGAGGGTGCCGAACGGGCGGGTGCGGAGGTGAAGCTTCTGCGCATCCCGGAAGTGATCCCCGAACAGACGCTCAAACAGATTGGCGCGTACGAAGCGCAGCAGGCATTCGCAGACGTGCAGGAGGCCACCGTCGAGGACCTCCGCTGGCCGGACGCATCGGTCTTCGCCGTACCCACGCGCTACGGCAACATGCCCGGGCAGTTCAGGAACTTCTTCGACCAGGCGGGCCAGATCTGGATGGAGGGGGCAACGGTCGGCAAGGTAGCCACGGTCATGTCCGGAACCGGAACGCAGCACGGTGGCCAGGAGACGACGATCCTCACGACCCATATCACGCTCATGCATCTCGGCTACGTCATCGTGGGTCTGCCTTACACGTACCAGGGCCACTCGTACCTCGACGAGGTCAGCGGTGTAACGCCCTACGGCGCCTCCACGATCGCCGGCACCGACGGCAGCCGGAGTCCGAGCGAGAACGAGCTTGAGGCCGCACGCTTCCAGGCAGAACACGCCGCGAAAATCGCGGGAAAGCTCTTCGACTGATCGCTGCGCCGAACCCCGGATCGGCCCCCGCCGGTCCGGGCGCAGACGGATTCCGTCGGACCCGTCGCACTCTTCGCCGGCGAGGAAAGGCTGCACGGCCGATTGACAACCGGAACCCCCTTTGCTATATTTCGGGCTCGCAACTGGAAATACCAGTTCCCGCGGCGGTGGTGAAATTGGTAGACACGCTAGCTTGAGGGGCTAGTGGGGTAAAACCCGTGCTGGTTCAAGTCCAGTCCGCCGCAACTGTGCCCACCTCATGGTGGGCGCCCACCATGAGGTGGGCGTTCTTATCCACTGGACACGGGATCGCCGGAGCCAGTCGTCGCACCGATCGCGTTCGGCGATTGCCGCCGCCCGCACACCGGTGTATCCTCTCCCCTCACGGGAGGAGCACGCGTGTCCAGCCAACCGTTCAGCCGGCCCGATCGCTATCGTGGAGCCGTCAGCCTCACCTTCGACGATGCCCGCCTCACGCAGGTCGACGGTGGCACAGCGGAGTTCGACGAGCGCGGCATCCGGTGCACGTTCTACGTGAGCCTGCACAACGTGGAACAGCGCGTAGCGGGTTGGCGAGCGGCCGTGGGCGCAGGGCACGAGATCGGCAACCATGCGCTTCACCACCCCTGCAGCGCGAACTACGACTTCTCACGAGCTTCGCGCGCGTGCACGGAGGACTACACGCTCGACGAGATGGCCGGTGAGCTCGACGGCGCCGATCGTCGGGTCGAGGAGCTGCTGGGGGTACGACCGGTGACCGTCGCCTACCCGTGCGGCGAGACGCACGTGGGGCGCGGTGCGGACGCGGCCTCGTACGTCCCGCTCGTCGCCGAACGGTATCTCGCCGGCCGTGGCTAGCAGCACGATCATCCGAACGACCCTCGATACTGCGATCTCGCCCACCTGCTCTCGTCCCGATTCGACGTCCAACCTGCCGAACAGCACATCGCTTCGATGGAGTACGCGCGGGAGCACTGCGCCTGGGTGATCCTCAGCGGCCACGAGACCGGCGGCCCGGACGACTCCATGCTCAACGTCACCATCCCCCGTCTGCGGGCGGTCCTCGACTACCTGGGTGGGCGGGGTTCGGATCTCTGGGTCGCCCCGGTCGCCGAGGTCGCGCGGTGGATAGCAAACCGGCGCGGTGATACGATCCCGCGGTGCGCGGATCGGGGAGCCGTGGTAGAATAGCGCGAGGAAGAGGAGGGGTTCGATGTATCGGATTGGCGACGAAGAGCTCCAGGCAGTACGGCGTGTGATCGAGAGCAAACGGATCTTCCGGTACGGAATAGGCGGCGAGTGCACGCGATTCGAGGAGCGGTACGCGGACTACGTGGGCGCAAAGCACTGCGTGATGACCGCCTCCGGCACGAACGCGCTCACCGCCGCGCTGATGGCGCTCGAGATCGGCCCGGGCGACGAGGTCATCGTTCCGG
>CAZVEF010000061.1:0-13301 GCA_964625715.1 uncultured Spirochaetaceae bacterium
CCCGGGCCGCCGCGCGTTCGCCCTCGGCGCGTTCGCTCTCCCGGGCCGCCGCGCGCTCGCCCTCGGCGCGTTCGCTCTCCCGGGCCGCCGCGCGTTCGCCCTCGGCGCGTTCGCTCTCCCGGGCCGCCTTGTCGGCGCGTTCGCTCTCCCGAGCCGTGTCCTTCGGCTCCGGCTGCTTCGGCGCGTCGTCCGCGATCTGCTTGTCTGCCTTGGCCGGGTCGTTCTGATGCGAGCGCGTCCCCTCCGAATCGGCGCGCTGTCGCGCGGACTGTCCCTGCGTGGAAAGGTCGCCGGCGCCGCGCGAGGCGGAACCGGCGTTCATGACCGACGATAGATAGGTGGCAAAGCCGCCACCCGCGAAACCGCCACCGGCGAGTTCCGGACCGGACACGATGCCGCCCGTTCCCGCGTCGGGCGGCGAGAGCGTCGTCCCGGCGTGCCGTCGCGCGAACTCGATTGAGGTGGCGTCAGGTTGTGGGATCAGGCTAATCGGCACCCTCTAGCTCCGGCAGCGTCTCGATTTTCTCACCGATGGTTGCTGCTCGGTCGGAGGGCATCAGCGACAGCCAGCGCGGTACGATCGACCCCTGGCCGGCCTCTTCAGCAAGCTCATCGGTCACCAGGAGAACGTCGATCAGCGTCGAGTCTCGATACTCGACCATGATATCCACGGCGTCCTCCGGCGGCATGTTGGTGAGATACGTTGAGAGCTTCACCAACGCTGCTCTTTGATTCTCGACGCGCCGAAGAGCTTCGTTTACTGAATTTTCGCGATCGGCGAGCGCAGCCTCTCGTTCCTGGAGCTGCTCGGCCAGCGCCTCCAACTCCGCCTCTCGCTCGTCCAGGGCTTCAGCGCGCCCGTCGAGCTCGTCGGAAAGGATCGCCAGCGCCTCCTCCCGCTTCGCAATCCGCTCGTCCTCGAGCAGGAGTTCGCTGTCATCCGCCGCGACCGGTTCCTCGCGCGGCTCGAGACCGACCCACCGCAGCGCAGGCGAGAAGAGCGATGTGACGTCGATCAGACCGAGGAAGTCGAACCAGAGCGCTCCGCCGAGCGCGAGCACCAGCACCAGCAGCGTCAGCCCGAAAATGCGCGGCGCTGCGCCTACACGACTGTAACCCTGGTCGTCATACATCGTCTTCCTCCGTCCGGGACCGACGGCGCGCTTGCATCGACCCGGCTATCTCGTCCAGGTTTCGATCTTCTTCGCGCTTCGCGGTCTCGTAGTACTCGGCGCTGCGGCGCTCTCTCAGCTTCGTGAGCGCCTTCCGGGCGCTGCTCGCCTCGAGGTATCCCTCGCGAACCCGGTCGCGCTCGGCCTCGAGTCCGACGAGTCGGCTCTGCAGCTGCCTCACCCGGTCGTCGATCAGCGTCACGTAGTTTTCGCGGCTGCGAAGATACTCGAGGTCCACCGTGCCGGCAGGTCCGCCCTCGCACGTGGTCGCGTGCCTGCGGTCGGCCCAGTGGGTCAGCTCGTTCTCCACCGCGATCACTCTGCCGGTGACCTCCGCGAGCTTCAGCTCCCACTCCTGCTCGTGATACCGGCGGAGCTCGAGCACCTTCTCCAGCTCAAACGAGAACCTACGCATCAGGCGGTGCCTCTTCGCGCGTGCCGGCCCGCTGCGCGAGCAGTCCGCTCACCGAATCGGGACGCTCGGAAGCAGAGCGAGTCGGCTCGGCTTCGGGCTCCTCCGGCGCTCCGGCGCTCTGCCCGGCGATCTCGAGCAGGCGCGTGCGCGTCTCTTCGATAGGCGCGCGCTCGTTGATCTGCTGGCGCAGAAAATCGTTGATCTCCGGCTGCTTGTCGATCGCCTCGTCGATTTCGGCGTTCGTGCCCTTCGCGTAGGCGCCGACGTTGATGAGGTCCTCCGCTTCGCGGTAGGTCGCGAGCATTCGCCTGACGTATCCGGCGGCCTCCTGGACCTGCGGCGAGCTCACCTTGTTCGCAAGCCGCGACACCGAGTCGAGCACGTCGATCGCCGGATAGTGATAGCGCTGCGCAAGCCGGCGACTGAGCACGAGGTGTCCGTCGAGGATACCGCGCACGGTATCGGAGACCGGTTCGTCCATATCGTCGCCCTCGACGAGGATCGAGTAGAACCCGGTGATCGACCCGTTCGCGCTCGTTCCCGAGCGCTCGAGCAGGCGGGGGAGCGTGCTGAAGACGCTCGGCGGGAATCCGCGTGTGGCCGGCGCCTCCCCGGTCGCGAGGCCTATCTCCCGCTGCGCGCGCGCAAACCGCGTCACCGAGTCGAAGAGGAGCATCACGTCGTTGCCCTGGTCGCGAAAGTACTCGGCGATCGCGGTCGCCACGAACGCGCCGCGCAGCCGCGCGAGCGGCGGGGTGTTCGACGTCGACACGACGACGACGCTGCGAGCGAGGCCCTCGCGGCCCAGGTCGTTCTCGAGGAACTCGCGCACCTCGCGACCACGCTCGCCGATGAGCGCGATCACGTTGACGTCCGCGCGCGTGTTGCGCGCAATCATACCGATGAGCGTGCTCTTGCCGATTCCGCTGCCGCTGAAGATGCCGAGCCGCTGCCCCTTGCCGGTGGCGACGAGGCCGTCGATCGCACGGACTCCGGTCACGAGCTGTTCTCTGATCGTACGTCGCTCGAGCGGGTCGGGCGGCGTCGAGACGACCGGGTAGAGCGTGCGCGTGTTGATGTCCCCCCGCCCGTCGATCGCCTTGCCCAACGGCCCCAGGACGCGGCCGAGAAGGTCGTCACCCACCGGAACGCTGAGCGTACTGCCGCTCGCGATCACGCGCGAGCCGATCTGAATGCCCTCGATGTCGGTGAACGGCATGAGCTGGACGGTACGGCCCTTGAGACCGACGACCTCGCCCCAGACCATGGGACCGTCCGGCGAGAGCTCGATCTGGCATACCTCGCCCACGACCGCCTGCGGGCCGGTGCTCTCGATGAGCAGCCCCTGCACGCGGTCCACCCGCCCGATGTAGCGGATCGTCTCCGTCCGTTCGACGACGGCGGTGTACTTGTCAAATACGCCCACGGGCCCCTCCTCCCGGCGCGATGCTATTTCTTCTTCGCCTTCACCGGCACCAGCTCGAGGATGCGGTCCTCGATCTCCTGCAACTGGCTCGCGATCCGCGCGTCGATCTCCCCGAAGTCGGTCTCGATGATGGCGCCGCCGGGGTCGACGGTGCTGTCTTCGGCGACGGTGATGTGGTGCTCGCGCTCGACCCGCTCGATGATGTCCTGCACGTGGTTCGTGACCATCTCGAGGTCCTCGATGTTCACCCGGATGATCACGTCGGTCTTCTCCTTCAGCTTCCGCAGCGCCTGCACGACGTTGTTGACCACGACGTTGCGCTGGTTCTCACTGATGACCTTGACTACCTTCTTGGCGATCTGGACTACGAGATTCACGATCTGCGTCTCCGATTCCTCGATGATCTCGTTGCGCCGATCGATCGCCTTGTTGATGATCACGTGCAGCCGTTCGACGAGCCGCTCGTGCTCGGCCTGCCCCTCTTCGAAGCCCTTCTCACGGCCCTCCTCGAAGCCCGCGCGGCGCGCATCCTCTTCGGCGTCCTGCGCCTTGCGCTCGGCCTCGCGCGTGATGTCGGAGGCTTTCTGCTCGGCCTCCGAGACGATACGAGCCGCCTCCGCCTCCGCGTCGTCGTGGATCGTCTGCGCCTCTTCCTGCTTGCTCTTGACCTCCTGGAACGCGACGCGCTCGGCGTCCTTCACGATCCGGTCGGCCTCCTCGCGCGCGCGCTGGAGCATGGCCTCTTTCTCCTGCTCCCACTGCGCCTGGAACTCCTCGGCCTCGCGACGGAGATCGTCGGCGGTTGGCCCGGTGTACTCCTCGACCTCCTCGGCCTCTGCCGGAACGAGCTGCGGAGCGAACTCCTCCGGCGGCTGCACGTAGACCTTCCGGAAGGTATTCTTGATCTCCTGCGCGCGAAACACGTTCTTTGCCATCGGCTACACCACCAGCTCATCCTCGCCGGCCCGGGCCACGACGATCTCGCCCTGTTCTTCGAGCTTGCGGATGATGCTCACGATCTTCTGCTGCGATTCTTCCACGTCCTTCATGCGGATCGGTCCCATGTACTCCATGTCTTCCTTCAGGAGCGTCGCGGCGCGCTTACTCATGTTGCGGAAGATCTTGTCCTGAACCTCGGTATCCACGCTCTTCAGCGCCTTTGCCATTTCGCTGACGTCCACCTCACGCAGCACCTTCTGAATCGCGCGGTCGTCGAGCATGACGATGTCCTCGAAGACGAACATGCGCTTCTTGATGTCCTCGGCGAGCTCGGGGTCCTCCTCCTCCAGGCTCTCGATGATCACCTTCTCCGTCGACCGATCGACGAGGTTGAGGATCTCGACGATGCTCTCGACACCACCGGCGGCGGTGTAGTCCTCGCTACTGAGCGTGGAGAGCTTCTTCTCGAGCACGCGCTCGACCTCGCGCAGGGTCTCCGGCGAGGTACGGTCCATCGTGGCGATCCGCTTGGCGACGTCGCTCTGGATCTCGTGCGGCAGGCTCGAGAGGATGATCGACGCCTTCTGCGGTTCGAGATACGCGAGGATCAGCGCGATCGTCTGCGGGTGCTCGGTCTGGATGAAGTTCAGCAGGTGCATCGGGTCGGTACGACGCACGAAGTCGAACGGACGGACCTGGAGGCTCGAGGTGAGCCGGTTGATGATGTCGACCGCCTTCTGGCTTCCCAGGCTCTTCTCGAGCAGCTCACGGGCGTACTCGATGCCGCCGGTCGTGATGAAGTCCTGAGCCATCATGAGCTCCTGGAACTCCATCAGTACGCTGTCGCGTTCCTCGCTGTCCACGCTCTCGAGTCGGGCGATCTCGAAGGTCAGCGCTTCGATCTCATCCTCGCGCAGGTGCTTGAAGATCTCCGATGAGATCTCGCTGCCCACCGTCACGAGGAAGATCGCCGCCTTCTGTCGCCCGGTCAGTTCCTTCTTCAGGCCGCTTTTCTTGCCTCCGCCGCCTCCGGCGACGGCACCGGCTGTCTGCTTCGCCATACTACTCCTCCATCAGCCAGGTGCGAATGAGCTGCGCCACGTCTTCGGGATGCTCACGCGCCATGTTGATGGCATTCTCCTGCATCTCCAGTCTAGCACGTTCCTCGACCGACATCTCGACCTCGGTCCCCTCCTCCTCGGCGCTTCTCAGCGCGGCCTCGCGCATCGCCTGGTGCTGTCGCGCGAGCTCCTCTTCGCGGAGTCGCCGCCGGCGCTCGACCTCACGACTGATGAGCCGGAAGGCAATGAACGCCACGAGAAGAACCGCGACGCCGATCAGACTGTAGAGCACGATCTGTTGCATCTGGAGCTGGCGTCGCGCCGCCGCGTCCTCCTCGAGGTGCTCCGCGGCACGGTCGAACTGGACGTGCTGCACCGTCACCCCATCTCCGCGGGATTCGCTGAAGCCAATCGCGTGCTCGACGATCTGCTCGACCGACGACAAGAGCTCCGGCGAAGGAGCAGTGTAGGTCCGTTTGATCGATCCGTCCGGATTCATGATCAGCTGACCGTTATCATCATACTCCTTGCGCCAGATTCCGTCGATGGCCACGCCCACGGTGCGACGCCCGAGCGTCGGGCTCTTCACTTCCTGCGTCTCGCGCGTGGAAACCTCGTTGTTCTGCCGGCGGACGGTGTTGCTCCACTCCCCAACCTGGTCCTGGAGATCCTGGTACGCCGGCGGCGTCTGCCCCTCCTGCCCCGGGGGGCCCTCCGGGTTGAAGCCGGTCCCCCGGAACTGCTCCTCGGTGCTCTCGATGGAGAGGGGCACGTACAGCTCGATCTCCGAATCGTCGTAGGGTGTCAGCGGATTATCCTCGCGGATCACCGTCGGCAGCACCTCGTGCGTGCTGATCTCCTGCTGGCTCATGTCGATCTCGACCTCGAGCCGCGGAATGCGAACGCGGTCCGGCGTGAGCATCCCGGACACCCCTTCGAGAATCTCCGCTCGA
Organism: uncultured Spirochaetaceae bacterium; assembly: GCA_964625715.1. Lineage (GTDB taxonomy): Bacteria > Spirochaetota > Spirochaetia > DSM-27196 > SLST01 > SLST01. The sequence continues at coordinate 5,967 of CAZVEF010000061.1, forward strand.
ATTCGGCGCTCCTCGCTCGCCTTCAGCTCGAGCTCCTGACGCGTCTGCTGAATTCGGTCGAAGGCGGTGAGGTTTTCGAAGTCATTCAGCACCACGCCGGACGTGTCGGTGATCGTGATGTTCTCCGGATCGAGCCCCTCGATCGCGAACTGGATGAGCTTCTCGATTCCCTCTATCTTCGACCGACTCTCGCGGATGTCGCTGCCCGGCTTGGGCATGAGGATCACGCTCGCGGTGACCGGGTTCTGTTCCTCGAGAAACAGCCGATCCTCCGGAAAGGCGATCGTGAGGCTCGCGTTGTCCACGTCGTCGATCGCCTCAATGTGCATCTCGAGCTGGCGCGTCAGCGCGCGCTGAAGGTTCACGTTGCGCTCGAAATCGGTCTGCGTCCACCGCTCCACGTCGAACAGCTGCCACGGATCGGTATCTGTTGGAACGAGGTCCTCGCGAACGAGGATGCTGCGCGCGCGTCGAGCCGCCGCCCGGTCATCGACGAGGATCCGGGCGTCGGAGGTCACCGTGTAGGGGATACCTTCCTCGTCGAGCCGAATTCCGATCCGGTCGAGGTCCTCCGGATCGGTAATCGGACTCGAGAAGAGCTCGGCGCGCGACGGCTGGGCGCTGAACGCAACGAGCAGCACGATGCCCACGACGAGCACCCCGACGATCGACAGGAAGACAACCTTCTGGACGGGCTTCCACTGCCCCCAGAGATTCTTGATTTGTCCGATGAGTCTACGAAACCACTCCATGTCCCCTCCCAAGGGCACCGAACCACCTGCTAACGGTCAGCCGGCCCGGCAATCGTTCGGCCCCGATCCCGGGGCGATCGACCTATCTCACGTTCTGAATCTCCCGGTACGCCTGAATCACCCGATCCACGACGCTCTTCGTCACATTCAAGCTCAGATTCGCCTTCGCCGCCGCGATCGACACGTCGTGCGGGTTGACGCTGTCCGGATCGACGACCGCCTGCACCGAGAGCTGGTCGGCGGTCTGCTGCTGAGCATTCACGGTGTTGAGGCTGTCAAGCAACAGCGAGGCGAAGGCGCCGCCCCGCGAACCCGATTCACCGGCGGCGGACGCGCTCTGACTGGGATCGAGCCGACCGGTGAGGTGCCGAGGATCGGTGCGCGCGAGCGCGAGCTCGTGCCCGGTCACCTGGTGTGCATTCAGGTTTGTCATCTACTCCTCCCTATCGGCCTATGTTGATGGCCTGCTGGAACATCGTCTTCGCCCCGTCAACGACCGCGATGTTCGCCTCGTAGCTGCGCGACGCCGATATCATGTCGACCATTTCGTTGACGACGTTGACGTTCGGCATCTCGACGTATCCGGCGCGCGCGCCGCTCTTGATCGCATCCGGATGCTCAGGATCCCACACGAGCCGCGGTTCGGAGTCCATATCCTTCTGGATCTCCGCGACGCGAACGCCCTGCCCCACGCCGTTGTCCAGCCGCGCCGGGGTAAACGGGCTCTTCCAGTAGGGCTGATCGACGCGAGGCCGGAGAATGACCCGGCTTCGGCGAAACGGTCCGCCCTCCGGGGTCCGAGTCGTGGAGGCGTTCGCGATGTTGTCCGAGATGACGTCCTGGCGCATCCGCTGCGCTGTCAGGCCGCTTGCAGCGGTGTTAATGCTCGAGAACATACCCATGCATTACCCCCTCACCACCAGGTTGACACGCTGGAACTGCTGGTTCACCGAATTGGTCATCATCGAGTAGAGCAGCTGATTGTTCAGGTAGTTCGTGCTCTCCACCTCAATGTCGACGTTGTTCCCGTTGTTGTCGGCGGTCGTGAGATAGTCGAGCCGCCGCTGAGGCTCCACGGTGCGGTAGTCGACCGGCCGCTGGAACGGGATATGCCGCTCGCGCGACATCCGCGCCTGAAGCGGCTGCGGACCATTCTCGCTCTCGAGCGCAGCGGCGAGCCGGCTCTCGAAATTGACGGTGCTCCGCTTGAAGTTCGGCGTATCGGCGTTGGCAATGTTGTCGGCGATGACATCCTGACGCAGCATGGAGACGTCCATGCTGCGGTGAAGGATATCGAGTGTCTTGCCGAAGCTGTTGTTCACAAACATGCTTTCCCCTCTCTATCATCATCGACCGAACACGCCGGCACTTGAGAGCCGCCCACCTTCCTACAGGATATACCGGCTCAGGTCCTGGTCCTGCACGACCTCGCCGAGTCGCTCTTTCACGTACTCCGGCGTGATGGGTATCGACTGTCCGGCGAGCTCGGTCGCCGTGAAGCTCACCTCCTCGAGCAGGAGCTCGAGAATCGTATGCAGCCGTCGCGCGCCAATGTTCTCGGTCTTCGTGTTGACCTCCGCGGCGATCCGGCTGAGCTCGACGAGCGCCTCGTCCTTGAACTCGAGCGTGACGCCCTCGGTGGCGAGCAGCTCGGTATACTGCCGGATGAGCGCGTTCTGCGGCTGCGTCAGGATTCGTCTGAAGTCGTCTGCGTCGAGCGCCGCGAGCTCGACGCGCAGCGGGAAGCGCCCCTGCAGCTCCGGGATGAGGTCGCTGGGCTTGCTCATGTGGAAGGCGCCGGCGGCGATGAAGAGGATGTGCGACGTATCGACCATGCCGTACTTCGTGTTCACCCGGCTGCCCTCGACGATAGGCAGGATGTCGCGCTGGACGCCCTCGCGGCTGACGTCCACGCCCCCGCGCTGCTCCTTCGTCGCGATCTTGTCGATCTCGTCGATGAAGATGATGCCCGACTGCTCCGCCCGGTCGCGGGCGAGCTCGCTGACGCGGTCTTGATCGACGAGCTTGTCCATCTCCTCCTGCATGATGATCTCGCGCGCGTTGTGCACCGTCGTCCGCTTGCGCTTCTTCCGCCCACCGAAGAGATTACCGAGGTTGCCCAGGTTGAGGTCCATCTCTTCAAAGCTGCTTCCGGAGAAGATCTCGATCGCCGGCGACTGGCCGCCGCTGACCTGAACCTCGACCTCCTTGTCCTCGAGCTTTCCATCACGGAGGCGCTGCCGGAACTTCTCGCGCGTCGACGAGGCCGCGCTCTGCACGCCGCCTGCCGCACCCGCTTCCCCGCCGCCTTCCGGCGTTGCAGGAAGCGGGGGCGACGCGGGCTCGCCGGGGGAACGCTCATCCTGCTGACCCGGCACACCGGGCAGCAGAAGGTCCAACAGCTGCTCCTCGGTGCGCTGTTCGGCCTCCTCGCGCACGCCCTCCTGGAGCTCCTCCTTGACCATCGCGACGGCGACCGAGACGAGGTCGCGGACCATGCTCTCCACGTCTCGCCCGACGTAGCCGACTTCGGTGTACTTCGTCGCCTCGACCTTCACGAAAGGCGCGCCGGTGAGCTTGCTGAGCCGCCGCGCGATCTCGGTCTTCCCCACGCCGGTGGGCCCGATCATGATGATGTTCTTCGGCGCGACTTCGTCGCGCAGCTCCTCCGCTAGACGCTGCCTCCGTACGCGGTTTCGAAGCGCGATCGCGACGGCCTTCTTGGCGCGCTCCTGCCCGATGATATACCGGTCGAGCTCGGCGACGATTTCCTTCGGTGTCAGTTCGCTCAGGTCGCGTCTCATGAGGCTGCCTCCGCCGTGAGCTCTTCGAGCGTGAGCTCACCGTTTGTGTAGATGCAGATGCTACCGGCAACCGCCAGGCTCCGCTGGGCGATCTCGCGCGCGGTCAGGCTCGACTCGTCCAGATAGGCGAGCGCCGCCGCGAGCGCGTAGTTACCGCCGCTGCCGATTGCGATGGCGCCCCTCTCCGGCTCCACGACGTCACCGGTACCGGAGATGAGGAAGGTCTTCTCCAGGTCGGCGACGAGGAGCAGCGCCTCCAGGCGCCGCAGCATTCGGTCGGTCCGCCACTCCTTGGCAAGCTCGACCGCCGCGCGCATCAGATCGCCCGAGTACTCGTTCAGCTTGCCCTCGAAGCGCTCGAACAGCGTGAACGCGTCCGCCGTCGCCCCGGCGAAACCGACGAGGATGCGGTCGCCGTAGAGCCGACGGACCTTGCGCGCGTTCGCCTTCATCACCGTCTCGCCCATCGTGACCTGGCCGTCGCCTGCCATCGCGACGCTGCCGTCCTTGCGCACGCAGAGAATGGTGGTCCCGTGCATCGTGCTCATTCTGTGACTCCCTTCGCTGTACCATCGGTCTGCCCCGCGTGCGGATGCGCCTGCTCGTAGATCCGCTTCAACGCGCCGAGACCGAGATGCGTGTACACCTGCGTGGTCGACAGCGAGCTGTGACCGAGCAGTTCCTGGACGACCCGGATGTCGGCGCCGTGGTCGAGGATGTGCGTCGCAAAGCTGTGCCGGAAGGTATGCGGGCTCACTTTCTTGGCGATCCCCTTCTCCATGACACGCTTCTGGATGATCCCGGCGACCCCGCGCTGCGTGATCCGTTCTCCGTTGGCGTTGATGACGAGCGCCTTCTCGTCTCGGCCTCCCAGCCGCGCCACGCGGGCCGAACGGGAGGGGAGGTAGTCGGTCAGCGCCTTCCGCGCGGTCGTCCCGAGAAACACGATCCGGTCCTTCCGACCCTTCCCGTGCACCGTGATCCGCCCGCGTTTGTAGTCGATCTCGTCCAGGTTGATCGCGACGAGCTCGCCGATTCGGCATCCGGTCGAGTACAGCAGTTCCAAGATAAGCCGATCGCGGAGCGTGGTGAAGTCGTCGCCTTCGAGCTCGAGCAGCCGCGCGATCTCGTCCTCGAACAGGAAACCGGGCAGATTGCGCCGGCGCCTGAGGCCACGAACACCCTCGAGCGGCGACGCCTGCGCGCCCCCGGTGAGAACGAGGAACCGAAAGTAGCCCTTCAGCGAGGAGAGCGCCCGGTTGACGGTACTCACCGCCGCGTTCTGCCGCGAGAGGTGCGCGACATAGCGGCGCACGAGCGCGGCGTCCACGTCGGTCTGGTCGAGCCGGTTTGCCGCGAGCCACTCGTCGAAGGCGGCCAGATCGCCGCGGTACGCGCGGACGCTCGCCTCGCTGAGGTTCCGCACACTTCTCAGGTAGTCGAGGTACTCGCATGCAGCGAGAAGCGCGACGAACACCGGGCCGTCCTTGGAGAGGGGACGACGGTCGCTCATACGCCTGCCTCCGTAAAGACCGCCGCCCGCATCGCCGCCACGCGAGCGGCCGCGGCGTCGGCGGCCGATCGCGGTTCGATCGCTCCGTCGGCCCGTTCGGGCTCCCCGGCCCACCCCGGCACAATGACGCCCCACTCACCGAGCACGTCCGGCGCCCCATCCACGATCAGCGCGCCGTCGGCGGCGAGATCCGCGGTGCCGGCGCCCTCCGGCGGCTCGAGCCCGGCGCGGTGCACGAACAGATCGCGACCGTGATCGAGCGCGTAGTCGGCGGTGATGAGCGCGCCGCTGCGCGCCGGAGCCTGCACGATCACCACGCCGCGGGAGAGTCCGCTGATAATCCGGTTGCGCGCCGGAAAGTGGTACTTCACCGGGGGCACGCCGGGCGCGTACTCGGTCGCGAGGTATCCGCCGGCGTCGAGGATCGCCCGGGCCACACCGCGGTTCGAGGAGGGCGAGACGATGTCGATGCCGGAGGCGAGGATCGCCCCGGTCGTGCCGTGGGCGAGCGCGCCGCGGTGCGCCGCCACGTCGATCCCGAGCGCCAGACCGGATACGACGGTCACCCCGGCGGTCGCGAGATCGGCGCCCAGTCGCTCGGCTGCGATCGCGGCCGCGGCGGTCGGGCGACGCGTCCCCACGACGGCCACCGACGGAGTATCGCCGTCGGGAAGCTCGCCGCGCACGTAGAGCAGATACGGCGGGTCGTAGATCTCGCGCAGCGTCGCCGGGTAGCGGCGATCGGCCTGCGAGATCGCGCGGATAGCGTGCGCGCGGAGAAAGGCGAGATCCTTCTCGGCAAGGCGAAGCAGGTCCACCGGAGCCGGATGCGCGGGCCCCGACGGTGCGTCCGCGTCGCGATGGGCGCGGCGGGTACCCACCTGTCGACCGACCATCTGCGAGAGCAGCGCCGGCGTGAGCGCCCGAAAGAGCTCCTCGCTGTCCACGAGATCCTCAACGAGACACTTCTCGTTGGGGCGCAGCACGTCGAACCGGTTGATCGCGAGCCGCAGCAGGGGTTCCGGGATCACGATTCACCTCCAAGGAGCAGCTGCCGGTTGCGCTCTGCCCGGCGTCGCATCTCGTCGCCGGGGGCCGTGCGGATGATCCGATCGTAGGCGTCCACCGCCTCTTCCACGTTGCCGAGCGCGACGTGCGCGCGCGCGAGCACGAAGAGCGACGGCGCGTGATGCTCGCTGATCTCGAGTGCACGCTCGAGGTGCGGGATCGCCTTCGCCGGCTCGGCGAGCTCGAACACGTAGAGAACGGCGAGACCGTAGCGCGCGTCGAGATAATCCGGCGACACCTCGATCGCCTGCAGGTACGACCGCTCGGCGAGACGCAGGTACTCAGAACGCTCCTCGGGTCGTGCCTGCGCCTTGCCCACGAACCCCGCCGCGACGGCGGCGAGATAGTGGAGAACGTGGTTGCGCGGCGCGATCCGGATCGCCTCCTCGAACGCGTCGAGCGCCGGCCCGTAGAGCTCCTGCCGCATGTACTCCTGCCCGAGCAGCTTGAGCGCGTCGGCCTGGCGCACCGCCGCTTCGACCGCGTCCGCCACGATCTCCTCGTACTCCTCGATCGTACGCTTGAGCTCCTCGATGCGGTCCTCGCTCGGCGGCTCCGGCTCGAGGTTCCGCATGCTCTCGAGACGCGGATCGTCGCCACCGCACGAGGCGAGCGCCAGGGTAAGCGTCAACGTAGTGACCAGCGCGAACGTTCCGCCCGCGCGGCGCGGCATCATCGCCCTCCTCCTCCTCTACCGCCGAAACGTGCATCGTGCATCACTACCGGCCCCTCGGGTGAAAGTCCGCGTGGTAGGTCGCGAGCTCGTCGCGGTCAACGTGGGTGTAGATCTGGGTCGTGGAGATATCGGCGTGGCCGAGAAGCTCCTGCACCGCACGGAGGTCCGCGCCGCCCTCGAGGAGGTGCGTCGCAAACGAGTGTCGAAGCGTGTGGACCTTCGCGTCGACACCGGCCTTCGCGGCGATCTCGCGGAAGCGCTTCCACATGCCCTTTCGCGAGAGCTGCTGCCCCCGGTTGTTGAGGAACAGCGCGTTCTCCGGCCGCTTCGCGAGCTTCGCGCGCGCCTCGTCGAGGTAGCGCCGCAGCCAGTAGCGGGCGTGTTCCCCCATGGGTACCAGCCGCTCCTTGTCCCCCTTCCCGTGAACCCTGATCAGCGCTTCCGCAAGGTAGATCCGGTCGATGGTGAGCTCGACCGCCTCTGAGATCCGCAGACCGCACGAGTAGATGAGCTCGAAGAGCG
>CAZVEF010000062.1:0-3785 GCA_964625715.1 uncultured Spirochaetaceae bacterium
CCGAATACGATCGCCGCGGCGTTGGTCTGCTCGCTGTACCGTCCGGTCGGGACGCCGTCGTCGACGGCGTCGCAGAAGAGTCCCTCGTCCTCGTCCCAGAAGAGCCCCGGGAAGCGCGAGACGATCGCCTCGCGAGCCTCGCGCGCGCGGCGCACCGTGTAATCGTCGCCGCGGAACTCCGCGAGCTCGCGCATCGCGTCCAGCGCGCCCGTGAAGATCGCGTTGAACGCGGCGCTCGCGCCGCTGCGGTCGACGTTAGCCCAGTCGATGAAGACGACGTAGGGCATGTCCTCCACGATGCCCTCCGGGTTGCGGTACGCGAGCACCGCGTCGACGAGCCTGACCGCGACGGGGTAGAGCTCGTGGACAATCTCTTCCTCGCCGGAGTACCGGTAGTAGTCGCGCAGCGCCATGAGCCACCAGAGCGAGAAATCGACCAGAACCCCCTGCCAGTTCGCAGAGAAGGTGTTGGTCATGTTGCCGAGGAAGCCGGTCGGGTACTGCGTCGCCGCAGACTGGCGGAGGAACTTGCGCGCGAGACGCGTCTCGCCGAAGCACGCGTAGATCGTGCCGAGCGTGACGGCCGCCACGTCGCCGAGCCACTGCCCCTGCTCGCGCCAGGGCGTGTCGGTGATGTACTCGTTGCAGCCGAGGCGAACCGTGTATCGGCACATCTCGAAGATCCGCTCGAGCTCGCTGTCGGTGGCGGAGAACGCGCCGCGCTCGTCGAAGGGGTAGCTCGTCTCGCTCGCCGCGAGCTCGTGCACGATGACCGGTGAGAACGCGTCGTGGACGCGGATGCGCAGGTAGCGGAACGCCTTCCACGCGAAGACCCGCCACCGCAGCCGGCCCTCGCGGATCGTGATCGCGTCGGCGAACTGTCCCTCGATCGCGTTGTTGAAGTGGCCGTCGAGCAGGCGTTCGGCGTAGCCGATTTCCACGCGCGCCCCCGTCGGTCCCTCCAGATCGAGCTCCACGTACGCGTTCACGATCCGACCGAAGTCGAGCATCACGACCGGCTCGCGGATGCCGACCTTCGTGTCCGAGCGGTGCTCGGTGCTGCACGCAAGAGCCGTCTCGCCCTCCGCGCACAGCAGCGCCTCCGGCGAGTCGATCGTCGCGAGGTCGAGCGGGACGGCCGGCTGCGAGAGGCTGATCGACAGGTCCTCGCTTCGCGTGCGGTTGGTCGCCGCGGTGATCTCGCCGGTCTCGGCGATCTCCTTCGCGTAGAGGCGACGCTCGCCCATGAAGGGGATGTCGCGCGCGACGATCCGCGTCCACGGCGAGACGCGCGGCGGCCGGTCGGACTGGCGGCCGCGCACGATCGTGGCGTCGGCCCACGCGGAGTCGTCGTAGCGCGCCTCGAGCCACCTCGGGTCGAGTCTGCGCGCGTCAAAGTGCTCCTGGTAGGGCGCTACGCGGTTGAAGTGACAGAAGAAGGTGTCCGCGCGCCAGGCCGCGCTGCGCGTGACCTTCCAGAGCCCGTCGGTCGCGACGATGGGCGCTGCGACCGCGTCGTCACCGAGCGGCCGAAGCTCCGCGAGCAGGCCGCCGCGGCTGTCGTCGTCGTAGCCGACGTGCTGGACGACGACCGCGATGGCGTTGTCGCCGCGGAGCAGGCGCGGGGCGCCGGCGGTTGTCGGTTCGGCATCCACGGTTTCGCCCTCGATCACGTACTCGTCGTAGTAGGTCAGAAAGGGTTGGCTCTTCGGCGGGCCCTCGCCGAGCGGAGCACCGTTCAGGTAGAGCCGATAGCGCGTGGTCGCGGTGACCCGCAGCGCACATCGGTCGGGTACCTCGCGTAACTCGAAGGCGCGACGGAAGAGGACGTAGGCGTCTTTCTCCGTGCCGTCGGTGTGGTCCCAGATCCAGCGAGCGTCCCACCGTGTGTTCTGCGTGAGGGTGTCCATGCGGCGAGTATATCGGCCTGCGATCGCTCGCTCAAACGGATCGTATGTGCAACCGCGTTGCGATTCTGGTAAGCTGGTTCGGGAGGGAGCACCCGTGAAGTACCTCGTCACCGGTTCGACCGGAAATCTCGCCCGCAAGATCGTCGCGCAGGGCGACGACGTCCTGCAGGTCGATCTGCGCGAGCCCCGCGGCATAGACAAGCGAACGTCTGGAGGGAACCGATGAGAACCGCCTGTTCCACATCCGCCTGGCGCGGCGACCTCGAGCACGCGCTCTCGCGCGTGAAGTCGCTCGGGTTCGAGTACGTCGACCTCATCTGCATCGCGCAGTGGGGACACGTCACGATCGACGCGCTCGCTGCGAACTACACGGGCGAGCTCGAGCGAGTTCGCCGCCTGCTGTCGAAGTACGAGCTCACGCCGATCGCCGCGAACCTCGCGATTACCCCGCAGCTCTTCGAGCGCGGCGACCCGGCGGCCAACGCGGCGCGCGAGGAGCACACGCGCCTCTTCTGCCGCCTCATGAACGACCTGGGCATTGCGAAGGGGAGCTACTACCCGGGGGTGAAGCAGAAGGACGCCGACTACGAGTCGATCTACGCGGCGACCATCGCGTCCGTGCGCGAGATCGCCGCCGTAGCCGCCGAGCACTCGGTCGTGCTCGGACCCGAGCTCCACTGGAACACGAACGTGGAGACGCTCGAGCAGAGCCGGCGGCTTCTCGAGGAGCTGCCCGATCTCACCATCGCCTACGATCCGAGCCACTTCATCATGCAGGGCGAACCGGTCGAGGCGACCGCCTTCCTGCTCGACCGCGCGCACCACGTGCACCTGCGCTCGGCCGCCGTCGATGCGATGCAGGCGCCGCTTCCCGAGGCACGAGAGGCGATCCGCTGGATCCTCTCGCGTCTGCGCGAGATCGACTACCGCGGCGACCTGACGATCGAGTACCTGCCGAGCGAGGAGCTCGACAGCGAAGCCGAGATCGCGGCGCTCCGCGATCTCATTGCCGCAGAACTACGATAAGGAGTCACTATGGAGAGCTTCCCGTTCAAGCCGGCGCTGAATACATCGACCCTCAGGCCCTACGACCTCTCGGTTCCCGAACAGATCGACGTCGCCGCCGACGCGGGCTTCGACGGCATCGAGCTCTGGGTGCGCGACATTCAGGCCTTCGTCGAGGCGGGCCACAAACCCGAAGAGCTCGCGAAGCGCTCGCGGGACCGGGGGATCGCGATCGTCAACGGCATCGCCTTCTTCAAGTGGACCGATGCCGACGCGGACGTCCGGCAGGAAGGGCTCGAGCAGGCGCGTCGTGAGATCGATCTGCTGAAGCGCGTCGGATGCCTCGCAGTCGCCGCGCCCCCGACGGGCAGCGTCGCCGAGCTCGATCTGGAGGAGATCGCCGAGAACCTGCTCGTGCTCGACAAGCTCGCCCGGAGCCTCGGCGTGACGCCGATCCTCGAGTTCTGGGGACGCGCGCCGGTCCTGCACTCGGTGGCCGAGGCGAAGACCGTCCTGAAGAAGAGCGGGCTCGTGCGCGCGAGCATGCTCCTCGACCTCTTCCACATGTACACCGGCGGGTCGAGCGTTGAGGACGTCGCGGGCCTTCGCGGCGAGCAGGTCGGCCTGGTGCACATCAACGACTATCCGTCGCATCCGCCGCGAGAGACGATCAAGGATGCAGACCGCGTGATGCCGGGCGACGGCACCGGACCGGTGCTCGACTTCTACCGCGCGCTCGCGCAGATTGGCTACGCAGGGTATCTCTCTGTCGAGCTCTTCCGGCCCGAGTACGAGGCGGGCAGCGCCGCGGGCGTGGCGAAGGAGTCGCTGGAGAAGACCGTGCGCGTGTGGGAGGAGGCGAATGGCTGA
>CAZVEF010000062.1:3885-13236 GCA_964625715.1 uncultured Spirochaetaceae bacterium
GTCGGCATCGTCGGCTACGGGTACGCGGGCGAAGTCCTTCACGCGCCGCTGATTCAGGCGGTGGGTGAGCTCGAGCTCGTCGCGGTCTCGACGAGTCGCGAGGAACGGCAGGAGATCGCGAGGAGCCGCGGGCTTCGCGCACACGCGAAGGCGAGCGAGCTCATCGCGAGCGACGACGTAGACCTCGTCGTGATCGCCACGCCGCACGACACGCACCTGCCGCTCACGCGCGAGGCGTGCGCCGCCGGCAGGCACGTCGTCTGCGACAAGCTGATGGCGCTCGACGTCGACGAAGCCGAATCGATGGTCGCCGCCGCGCGCGAGGCGGGAGTCAGCCTGAGCGTTTTCCACAACCGGCGCTGGGACGGCGACTTCCGCACCGTTCGCGCGGCGCTCGCGGCCGCGAGCGGGCGCGGCGCGCTCGGTGCCTCCGGCGGCCGGGTCGCGCCGGGCGCGGTCGGTGAGCTCCCCGACCTGGGCGACGTCCTTCGCATCCGCGCCTGGGTCCACGGCTCGGGGGCGCCGAATCCCGCCCGCTGGCGCGCGCAGGCTTCCCACGGCGGGGGCATCTTCAGCGACTGGGGCGCGCACCTCGTCGACCAGGCGCTGCAGCTGCACGCCTCACCCGTGGCGAGCGTGTCGTGCCAGATGCTCCACGCCCTGCCCGAGATAGACGTCGAGACCGCGGCGCTCTGCGTCATCGGCTTCGAAGACGGCACGAGCCACGTGATCGAGACGACGCAGCTCTACCACGAATCGTCGAAGGGCTACGAGCTCTGGGGCACGAAGGGCCGGCTCACCGTAACCGGCTTCGATCCCCGGGAGAATCTCCTGAATCAGCAGGTGCGGGGCGTCGAGCGAAGCGGGGGTGACTACGAGGTCCGGATCGTCGGGCCGGAGGGGACGACGGCGTTCGGCTCGCCCGGCCCGGGCGACTGGGTCGATTTCTACGAGAACGTCGCCTCGCACATTCTGCACGGTGAGGAGCTCGCGGTGACCGGCGAGTCGGTCGTGCGGATGATGAAGCTGCGCGAGGCGGCGCTGGTATCGGCTGCGGAGAAGCGGACGGTGAGCGGGCCGATCTAGAGATCGGGGCGGGCCACGAGCGGCGGCGCCTCGGTGCTCGCGGCGCGCCGAGGTGGATGACCGCGTCGCAGAGGCGCAGCCGGGAGCGGCCTTCGAGGAATCGCACCAGGTCGCGGGCGATCATGCCGCCCGCGCCCGTGATGAGAACGAGGGGACGATCCCCCATCAGCCGACCATGGCCTTCAGGTTGCCGTAGCTGCGCTCCAGGCTCTCCTTCGGGCCGAGCTTGTTCAGGCGGTCCTGCTCGATCGTGAGCCACCGGACGCCCGCCTTCTTCGCCGCCGCCACGACGCCCTCGATGTCGACGACGCCGTCGCCGACCTCTGTGAACGTCGCTTCCTTGCGCGCCGCGTTCGCATCCTCGGCGTCCGGCATCAGGGACTCGAAGTCCTTCATATGCAGGACGGGGAAGCGATCGGGGTACTTCTCGATGAGCTCGACCGGATCGCCTCCGCCGAAGGCCACCCAACCGACGTCGAGCTCGACGTTGACCAGCTTCGGGTCGGTGTTCTCGAGGAAGATCTCGATTCCGCGCTTCCCGCCGATCTCGACCATCTCGTGGTTGTGGTTGTGGTAGAGCAGGCCGACGCCGGCGTCTGCGCAGATCTTCCCGGCGCGCTCGTAGTACCGGGCGTACTCGAGGATCTCCTCCTTGTCCTTGAACGGCGCGAAGTAGTCGACCACGAAGGGCGCGCCCATCGTCTTCGCGGTCTCGATCGCCGCGCGGACCTCGTCGTCGCTCTTGCCGAACTTGATGCCGCCCTGACACGGAACCGCGAGCCCGAGCGAGTCGAGCTTCTTCTTGAGCTCCTGCTCGGTGATCCCGAGTTTCTCCGCGTACGACGCCGCGCCCTCGATGCCGTCGAGCCCGAGCTCGGAAAGCCAGCTCAGGACCCACTCCGGGTCCTTATCGACGAGCTCGCGTATGCCCAGTCCGATGAGTCCGATCTTTGGTGCCATGGGTCAATGCCTCTCAATGATGGTGATATCTCTGTATAGCGCGTCGTACGGGGTTCTGCAAGCTTGTCCGTCCAATGGAACCGTGTTTCACTCACGGCGCGGTCTCCGGCTGCTCGCGCGGACCGTCTCGACCGTCACCGCCACGATGACTGCGAGCCCGCCTGTGATCGTACGCACGGCGGGCACCTCGCCGAGGACGAAGAACGCCATGATCGTCGAGTAGAGCGGGATGAGCGTCGCGATGATCGATACGGTCTTCGCCGAGAGATTGCGCAGGCTCGAGGCGTAGAGCGACTGGGTGAGGGCCGTGAAGACGGTCCCGAGCAGGAGGAGCAACGGCCACTCGCCTGCCGTCCGGCCGAGCGTTCCGGCGCTCAGAAGCAGGGGCAGAATCACGACCGCCGAGACCGCCGTCTGGTAGAACATGATCGTCGCTCCGGAGTAGCGCTGGACGTAGCGGCGCACCGTGAGGTTGCGGGCCGTGAACAGCACCGCGGATCCGACTCCCCAGAGCACCCCGCGCGTCGTCTCGCTCTCGAGCGAGAACTCCGGGACGAGGACGACGATGCCGGCGAATACGACGAGCGCGAGACCGATGTCGACGACGTGAATGCGACTGCGGTCGACCACCGGTTCGATGAGGACCGTCATGATCGGGTACGTGTGGAGCGCTATGACACCCACAGCGACGGTACTTACCTGGATAGACTGGAAGTACGCGAGCCAGTGGACCGCGAGCACGACGCCGAGACCCGTGAGCACCGCCAGGTCGCGGCGTCGTGTCACGAGCAGCGATTGCCGTGCGGCGAGCATGAACGCGAGGATCGCGAGCGCGGCGAATGCGGACCTGCCGAAGATGATCGCGCTCACCGGCAGGTCGATGAGCTTCGCGAAGAGCGCGGTGCCTCCGAAGAGAACGGCCGAAACGTTGAGCTCGATGAGGTTGCGCACGCGGGCGCGGTCGGGTGGGAGGCGATGGTTCGGGGAGTCGGTTTGCACGAGCGCTGATCCTACGACACGTGTCGCTCGTTGGCAAACCGGTTGCCGAGATTTCCAATCTCTGCCACTGTCGAAGGCGAAATCGGAGGCGTCATGTACGAGATCTCGAGCGACGAGCTCACCGTCGGCGTGCTCGATCCCGTCGCCGACCGCGACCGGATGGGACCGCGCTACTGCACCGGCGGCTACATCTTTCAGGTAGAGGACCGATCGGGCCCGCTGCTGAGCGGGCCCACCTATCCCGACAGCTTCAACTGGTTCGACGGGCAGGGCATCCCCGACTCCTTCGCACGCTCGCCGCTGCTCGACGCGAAGACACCGGGAGCGCATGCGCTCATCCCCGGTATCGGGCTGTGCGACACGGTGGAGCGCACGGTTCTCGAGCACTGCGATTGGACGGTTCTCGAACGCGCCGATCACATCGAGTTCCGCACGATGCAGCGGTGGGGCGAGTACGCGCTCGAGCTCGATCGCGACCTCACGGTTGCGGGGCGCGTGGTGGTGTCGGAGACCCGGCTGCGCAACGTGGGCAAGCCGCAAATCCCCGTGCGCTGGTTCCCGCACCCCTTCTATCCGCTTCCGGCCGGACCGAACTCCGACGGTGAGCCGCTCTGCGCGCTGCCCGGGCCGGTCACGCTGCCCAGGCGCGCCACCTACTCGCTCGGCGCGGACGGCTACCTGCGCTGCAGCGATCTCGCGGCGCTCCAGGCGGTCGCGGTGCGCTGCGACGAGCGCGGGCCGCTCGCGGTCTTCCAACGGCACCCGACGCTCGGGCTGGTCACCGCGCGCTACAGCTTTCCAGCCGGGCACGTCCTCGTCTGGGGCAACCCGAACACCTTCTCCTTCGAGCCGTACCTCGAACAGACCGCCGGCGCGGGTGATGCGCTCGAGTGGTGGGCGGAGTACCATTTCTAGCGAAGTTCGATTTGAGAATTCCGTCCGGGTCTGGTAGTATTACCCGGAGCCGTTCTACAAATTGAGGTGTCGTTTTGACTAATGGACTTGTCATCACCGTCGTAGGTATGTTGACGGTGTTCGCCTTTCTGGTCGTTCTCGTTGCCGCGATGTCCGCGCTTCGCGCGCTCGTCGCCCGCATCCCGGGGGCCGGCGGCGGTGCCGGTCCGGATGCGGCCACGGTGGCCGCGGCCGTGGCCGCGTTGCACCACCGCGCCGCGCGCGCTCGATCCGACGGCGCGGACACGGGGGGCCGGGCATGAAGAAGCGTATCGACACGATGATCACCGGCTTCCGCGACGGGTTTCAGTCGTACTTCGGCGCGCGGGTGCTCACGAAGGACTTCATTCCCGCCTTCGAGGCGGCCGTCGCGGCGGGCCTGCGCAAGATAGAGGTCGGCGGCGGGGCACGCTTCCAGTCGCTCTACTTCTACTGCAACGAGGACGCCTTCGAGATGATGGACACCTTGCGAGGAATCGCGGGCCCGGAGGCGGACCTGCAGACGCTCTCGCGCGGCATCAACGTCGTCGGGCTCGACTCGCAGTCGCGCGACATCATCGAGCTGCACGCGAGGATGTTCGCGAAGCACGGGGTCTCCACGATCCGCAACTTCGACGCGCTCAACGACGTCGACAACCTCGTCTTCTCCGGCCGTCGCATCGCCGACGCCGGCATCAACCACGAGGTCGCCGTGACGATGATGGGCCTCCCCCCCGGGCTCACCGGCGCGCACGACGCGGACTTCTACCTGGGGGTCCTGCGGAAGATCCTCGACGCCGATATCCCGTTCTCGTCGGTCTGCTTCAAGGACGCTTCGGGCACCACGTCGCCGTCGGTGGTGCACGACACGATCAGGCAGGCGCGAGCGCTGCTCGGCGAGCAGGCGCACATCGTGTTTCACAGCCACGAGAGCGCCGGGATCTCGATCAGCCAGTACCTCGCGGCGATCTACGCCGGCGCCGACCAGGTCGACTGCTCGCTCGCGCCGGTCTCAGGTGGTACCGCGCAGCCCGACCTCGTGACGCTGTGGGGAGCGCTCCGCGGCACCGACTACGACCTGGGGATCGATATCGACCGGATCCGCGAGGTCGAATCGATCTTCAGCGAGTGCATGAGCGACTACTTCGTCCCGCCTGAGGCGCTCGCCGTCGAGCCGACGATCCTCTTCTCCCCAATGCCCGGCGGCGCGCTCACCGCGAATACCCAGATGATGCGCGACAACGGCATCCTCGACCGCTATCCGGAGGTGATCGGCGCGATGACCGAGGTCGTCGAGCGCGGCGGTTTCGGGACCTCCGTGACGCCGGTCAGCCAGTTCTACTTCCAGCAGGCGTTCAATAACGTCATGTTTGGTCCCTGGGAGCGGATGGCCGAGGGCTACGGCAAGATGGTACTCGGCTACTTCGGCAAGACGCCGGTGCCGCCTGATCCGGAGATTGTGAGGCGGGCGAGCGAGCTCATGGAGCTCGAGCCCACCGAGCGCGCGCCGATCGACATCAACGACGAGGACCCGAACAAGGGTGTCGACGCGGCGAAGGCGATGCTCGACGCGGCGGGGCTCCCGCATACCGACGAGAACGTCTTCATCGCGGCGACCTGCAAGGAGAAGGGCATCGCCTTCCTGGCCGGCGAAGCGCGGGTCAATGTTCGGAAGAAGGAAGCCGATGGCGGGGCAGCCGGCGGCGCCTCCGCCGGTGCGGTCGCCGCCCCTGCGGCCACCGGCGCCGCCACGTATACCGTCACGGTCAACGGCCTGCCGCACGAGGTGACCGTTGAGGACGGGCGCGCAGTGGTCGACGGCGTAGCGTACGCGGTGGAGGTCGGACCAGGCGCCTCTCGCGGCGGCGGTGCGACCGCCGGTGCGGCCGGTTCGGCCACGCCCGACGGCGCCCGGGCGACGGGGATCACCGGTGGTGCCGGTGCCGCGGCGGGCTCGGGCAACGGCGCCCCCATTACCGCGCCCTTCGCCGGGCTGCTGCTCAGGGTGGAGGCGAAGCCGGGGGCGAGCGTGGCGAAGGGCGCGCCGGTCGTCGTGCTCGAGAGCATGAAGATGGAGACGGTTCTCTCCGCCCCGATCGGCGGCGTCGTCGATTCCATCCGCTTCGCGCCCGGCGATCAGGTCGCGAGCGGCGCTGTCGTCGCAACGGTGCGCGAGTCATGAGTACGATCGACGCGCTCGCGGAGCTGTGGAGGTCGACCGGGGTTGCGGGCTTCAGCTGGCAGCAGATCGTGATGATTCTCGTCGGGCTGGTGCTCATCTACCTCGCGGTTGCGAAGAAGTTCGAGCCGCTGCTGCTCGTCCCGATCGGGTTCGGCGGCATCCTCGCGAACATCCCCTTCATCGGGATCGCGGAGGCCGGCGGCTTCCTCGGGCAGATCTACGGCTTCGGCATCGCCACCGGCCTCTTCCCGCTGTTCATCTTCATGGGAGTCGGGGCGCTCACCGATTTCGGGCCGCTGCTGGCGAATCCGCGCACGGCACTTCTGGGCGCAGCCGCGCAGTTCGGGATCTTCGCGACGCTTCTCGGCGCGATCGGTCTGGGACGGCTCCCGCAGATCGGCTTCTCCCTCGCCGACGCCGCGTCGATCGGGATCATCGGCGGGGCCGACGGGCCCACGGCGATCTTCCTCGCCACACGACTGTCGCCCGAGCTCCTGGGATCGATCGCCGTGGCCGCGTACTCGTACATGGCGCTCGTGCCGATCATCCAGCCGCCCATCGTGAAGCTCCTCACGACAAGGGCCGAACGAGCGATCCCGATGGCTGAGATGCGCGAGGTGTCGAAGCTCGAGCGGATTCTCTTTCCGCTGGTCGTGCTCGGCATCTGCATCCTGCTCCTGCCGTCGGCGACCCCGCTGATCGGCGCGCTCATGTTCGGCAACCTCGTGCGCGAGTCGGGCGTCACCGAGCGTCTCGCGAAGGCCGCGGGGAACGAGCTCATGAACATCGTGACGATCATGCTCGGGCTCGCGGTGGGCTCTCGCCTGTCGGCCGCGCGGTTTCTCACGCTGGAGACGATCGGCATTCTCGTGCTCGGGCTCGTGGCCTTCGCGATCGGCACGGCGAGCGGGGTGTTGCTCGGGAAGCTGATGAACAGAGTGAGCAAGGCGGCCATCAATCCCGTGATCGGTGCGGCGGGGGTATCGGCCGTCCCGATGGCCGCACGCGTTGCGAACACGATCGGGCGCGAGGCGAACCCGGACAACCACCTCCTGATGCACGCGATGGGTCCGAACGTGGCCGGCGTCATCGGCTCAGCTGTGGCGGCGGGGGTGCTGTTGGCGATCGTGCCGTTGTTCGGCTGACATGAGCGGGATCGGATACAGCTCACTCCAATCGATATCGAGGGACGGGCGGCGCGCCATGGTCGTCCTCGCCGTCGCCGCCTTCGTCATCCGGCAGCTCGCTTGCCTACCGAATGGGCGCGCATGCACGATGCGGCACTGCCGTTACCCACCCGTCCGACGAGCACGCCGACTAATCCAGTGTCCACCCGATGGTGTTGAGCGAAGGATCCTCGAAGATGCGGATGACCCTCGCGCCGACCAGGACCAGCGCCGGAAGAGTGCGTACGTAGGTGAGAAACGTGCGTTCATCGGCGAGAATCCTGTCGGGACGACGGCGGAGTTCCAAGGTGATAGCGAATGACGGAATCGAGCTCGCCTGCGAAGTGAGAAATCCCGCTCGGGTCCCGGACGAGAGGATTGTGTTCCAACCGCGCACGTGATAGGTTTTGTGCGCGCCGATCGCCAGCTTGTTGCCGGCTGTCTTCCGCATCTATTCGAGGAAGCCCAATGTCACGCCACCTGTCCCATTCACTGAATCTCCGTTTCGTCTCCACCGCGTTCCTTCGGGTGCTTGCAGGCCTCGTGATCGTACTCGTTCTTCCCGCTTGCTCGTTGCAGACGGGATCGTTCTTCGCCGCACACCCGTCGGATCCGGTTCCGGGCGAAGAGCTCTCCGCGCGCGAGGACTTGCCTGCGGAGATCCTCGAGCCTCCCGAGCCGTCCGCGCAGCAGGCCCGGAACCTCATCCTCGTGATCGGCGACGGGATGGGTGAGGAGCAACTTCGGGCCGCAAGTCTGTACGAGACCGGCACCGACGACGGCCTTCGGGTGCACTCGCTCCCCGTGACGGGCTCCATCGGCACCTCGAGCGCGTCCGTCTCCGTGACCGACTCCGCTGCCGCGGGAACAGCGCTCGCGACGGCCGTCAAGGTGCAGAACGGGGTGGTGGGACTGCGGCTCCCGGGCGACGGCGGCGAGCTTCCCGCGATCACCGGCGAGCTAAAGGACCGGGGATGGGCGATCGGCCTGGTGACGACGGCGTTCACGACGCACGCGACTCCCGCGGCATTCGCCGCGCACGTGGCGAGTCGCACCGACTACGACGGTATTGCCGACGACTACCTCTCCGGGCTGCGTCCCGATCTCATACTCGGAGGAGGGGGGTACGGCATGAACCCGGAAACAGTGACCGCGGCGGGGTACACCGTTGTCCGTGACTCGGGCACACTGGCGCGCGCTGCCGAAGCGGCCCGTCCGGGCGAGAGGATCGCGGGTCTCTTCGGCAGGGGCCACCTTCCGTATCTCGCCGACGGTCGGTCCGACGAGACGCCGGGCCTCGTGGAAATGGCGGAGGCTGCCGTCGATGTGCTCGCGCGCGACGACGACGGCTTCTTTCTCATGATCGAGGCGGCGCGGATCGATCACGCCGGTCATGCCAACGACATCGCCCGTCTGATTCCCGAGGTACTCGAGCTCGACGCGGTGGTCGAGATGCTGCTCGACCATCCGGCGCTGCAATCGGATACGCTTATCGTGGTCACGGCCGACCACGAGACCGGCGGACTCACCGTGATCTCGAGCGGGGGGAAGGGGACGCTGCCCGAGGTGACCTGGTCGACGACGGGGCATACCGGCGTCGATGTCCCGCTCTACGCGATCGGGCCTGGGGCAGAGCTTCTCCTGGACGTCGTGGATAATACCATGGTCCGCGGCGCAATGACGGCCGCGCTCGGGTCGCCGGATCCGGATCCTGCGGTGGCCGCGCTCGCTACTGAGCCCCCGTCGACAGAGTAAGCCGGGCGTTCCCGTTCAGGTAGAACGAGAGACGCTCTTCTGAGCGGTCGATGATCTGCACGCGCCCGTCAGGCTCGAACGTCGCATCGCGCAGATCGCTCCGGCTCGACTCGATGGTGACCGGAATGCCGGTGAAGAGCGTGCCCGACCATCTGCCGTCTTCGATCTCGACGCCTTCGGTCCGATCGTCGAGGTCGATCGTGTGCAGCGAGAGCCCGCTCGAGTCGGTGATTCCTTCCACGGAGAGCTCAGCGAAACCCGTCACGTCGT
>CAZVEF010000063.1:0-4972 GCA_964625715.1 uncultured Spirochaetaceae bacterium
TTTGTCGCCTACTGCCCGGACGTCCGAATGATCTTCTCCCGGTCGAATCCCCGGCTCACGAGCAGATCCACGACGCTTTCGTACGTCTGTTCGGGCAGTGCGGGTTCGCGCGCGAGGATCCAGAGCGTGTTCCGGTCGGGGCTCGTTACGACCGCCCAACGATAGTCCGGGTCGAGTTCGATGATGAGGTAGTCGGCGTTGAAGAGCCGGAAGAACCGGACCTTGAGCCAGGAGTTCGAATCGTCGACCGGGCGCGCGAATGCGCGGACCGACTGGCGGCTCGTGCCGCCGGCCTCGTCCGCCCAGCAGTTGTTTCGGACTTCGACACGTCCGTCGTCGAGAAGCGTGTAGCGCGCGGTCGACACGGCGCACTCGCGCCGCTGGAACGAGTGGGGGTAGCGCGCGACCTGGTACCAGAGCCCCGCGTACCGTTCGAGGTCGACGAAGGGCACCGTCTGCGGGGCGTCTTCGGATCGGCCGGTAGACGCACAACCGATCACGATTCCCGCGAGGATCACGCCTGTCAGGATCAACGCCACTGTCTTCACGCCTGCTCCTCCCGTCTCCCGCGCTTAGGTGCGCGACCATCTACAGCATCGCGCGGTTTGGCGCGCGGCGCAAGGGTCCTTGCGTTGACCCAGGCCACTTCAAGCCTCGGCCGTGCCTGCGCTTCTCCCGGTGATTGTCTCGTTCGTCGGGAATGCAGACGCCAAAGGCGAGGTGCTCCGCCCAAGTCGCCGTTCTGTGGTACCATGACTCCGGACCGTCGCATCGAACGGAACCTCCCACCGAGCGGTGAACCAAACGCTCGGTAGACGAGCGTCTCGTATCTGCGGTCCACCAGACCGGCGCCACCGCCCGTTCGAAGAACTGCCCGAGCGGCAGCATCGGCAGAACACGCGGCGGCCGGCGTATGCGGAACCGCTCGGATGCGCCGCGCACAATCCCGAGCCGTTCGAGCCCGAAGGCGCGCTCCGCGGTGCGCTCGCGCACATCGGTCCAGGTAGATGAGATTCACGACTCGCCGTACGGGTGGTTGAGGAGCGTCTGCTGCCGGTGATCGTCGGTCGCGGTCAGGAGGAGGTCCGGAAGTGTCGCTGGATCTCTGACGAAACCTATTTCGCCTGCATCCGCTCTTCGAGCTCCGTGGCAACGTCGTCGTACTTCGTGTGGATCATCTCCATGTCGAAGTCGTAGAAACGTGCGAGCATCTCGTCGAGCTCCTCGTCGGAGAAGTATTCCTCGGAGTTCGGGAAGAACCGCTTGTCTTCCTTCTCAATGTGCTGCGGATAGAGGTCGAGCAGGACCTGGAACTTCTCGAGCACCACCGTCAGCTTGTCTCGGTCTCCGTCCGCGAGCGCGTTCCTCGCTTCGACGAGCTCGCCGGTCGTCCTGCGCGCGATCGTGTGCTCTTCGATCAGATCGTCGAGCAGCTCCCGGTCTTCGTCCGACAACTTCTTCTCGTCCATCTCGTCGAAGAGGATGTCCTCCTCCTTTCCGTGGTGGCAGTCGTCGGCGTAGGTGCGCATGAAGTCGACGAGCAGGTCGATCGCTGGAGGATGGAAGTCGCCGCCGTCCTCGAGGCGCTTCTTCTCGTTCCTGATCGCGTTGATGACCCGCTCGATCAGGCGGTGTTCTACCATCAGGCAACCGCGCGGCTTGGGGCACTTGTGGCTTTGCTTCATGATTTCTCCCCTGGGCGTCTCTTCCAACGTACGCAGGGGAGGAGCGGGGATGCATAACCGAAACGGCTTAGGAGCTTGCGGTCGGCGGGTGTCGCCTACGCGTTGACCTTCCCCGCCTTCCAGTCGGCGACGGCCTTGCCCACGCCCTCGATCCCGGCGAGCTGCATCTCGGTGGAGTCGCGCGAGATCAGAGTGTCACGGGCGCCGGCCCGCAGCGCGGCGATCGTGTCGGCGCAGGCCGATTTCCTCGTATTGGCCGATGCGTTCGGCTCGGCGGGAGGGATGTCCACGCCGATGCCCGCGTACGTCGGCACCTCGCCGATCGCCCGGACTCCCGGCCGCGTCTGGCGGTAGACGTAATCGTCGGTGAGGCTGCGAAGCGCGGTGGTGTGGAGCTCCTTCGCGCTCGGCTCCTTCGCCGGATCGTAGCCCATGATCGAATAGAGGAAGGCGACCGCGGGATCTTCGGGGACGTCGGAGAGCCACGACTCGAGCGAACCGTTCTGCCAGAAGAACTTCGCGCGCCCGGTAGCCGTTCGGGTTCGAGTAGACGACGAGCCTCACGAAGTCGGCCGCCCCGCGATCTGCGGGTGGTGTTCCTTCAGGTCTTCGATCCCTGCGTTCCACCACGCCCGGTAGTCGGGGTTGATCGGGCAGGGGGTGGCCGGTCGCGTTCCATATGCGTCGACCGCCGCTTCATCTTGCGACGCTTCATCGGCTCGGCGAGGTCGTCGAAGATGTCCTTATCGCCGTAGACCGCATTCGGGTCCTGTTCGAGCGCGAGATGTCCGGCGACTTCTGTCCCCAGGTATCGTGGAGTACCTGCGAGTAGACGAGGATCTCCCCGACGCCGCCGAGCTTCTGGCGCGTGCCGAGGACGTGGTCGATGCCCTCTCGTCGTAGAAGTAGTGCGGCGCCATCTGGAGGCTACGTGCTGCGCCCTGGGTCGATTTGCCATTGGGGCCTCCCACGCCTGGTGCGAACCATGGATAGTGCCATAAATGCATGAAGACCGAGCGCGTCACGCACCTCAAACGCCAGGCGACCGCATCCTCTCCGACATGCGCGCGTCCGAGTCGCTGCAGAGCAGGCTCCTCGTGCTCGAAGGCGTTGCGCGGGTCGGACGCTCACCGAAGAGAAGGCGACGACGAAGATGAGCGCGTGGCTCGACTGATCTGGACGGAGCCCGCGCTTGACGATCGAGAAGCAGCGCCTTGCGCGCGCACAGTGGCGCTCGCGCACATCGGGATCCTCCTCCCAGACGCGCGCCTGGTCGACCGGCGCCGCCTTTACGAAATCCGGAGGGCGTAGCACGATCTCCCAACTCGGTTACGCCCCGGCGCACGGATGGTATACTCGGGGGCGAGGTATCATGCTCGATCTGCGACTCACCATGGCGGAGAACGCCGACGACCGGCTCGTTCTCGTCACCCCGATCACCCAGACGCTCCTGCTCGCCGCGCTGGCGATCGGCACGCTCGTCGGGCAGTTCTTCGTCGCCGGCATCTCCTGGGTGCTCCTCATCTTCTTCCTCATCTTCGCAGCGGGCGCGCTCTTCCACGAGCGGTGGGAGTTCGACCGCGCCGACGACCGCGTCGTCCGGCTCGGCGGGATCGTCCCGTTCCGGAGAGAGACCGATCTGGCCGCAACAGAGGTGACGACCGTGCTTCTCGAGCTCTTCACGATCGGCAGGTCGACTCGTGAGACCGGGGAGGCCGACCCGGACACCGGGCGCGGCAGGCGCGAGGGTCCCTTCGGGTCGAAGCGCTACTGCCGGCTCGCGCTCCTGCTCGACGAGGAGGCGAGTACCCGCCTGGGGCGGAGCCTCGTGACCGTGGAGGCGATCAAGGCGCGGAGTGTCGACGATCTGCACGCCACCGCGGCCCGGATCGCGGAGGTGCTCGGCGTCCGGCTCGAGGTCCGGCAGTGAAGGCGTCCGGTGAGATATCGTGCTGAGGACTCACGGCTTCCTCATGGCGCCTGCTGGACGCAGCGGCCGTCGACGTGCTCCAGCCCGACCCCACGTGGCGCGGCGGCCTGACCGAGTCGAAGAGCATCCGTGCCCTTGCATCGACATTCCCCTCCAGGTGATCCCGCACCACGGCGGCTACGCATCGCTCGCTGTCATCGCGAGCGAGTCCCCGGCGCGTTCGCGCTCCCCGGGATTCCAGGCCTCGGCATCGAGATCGACGAGAGCAGAACTGATACGATGGAGACCCTCGAGGAGACAGCATGAGCACGAACTACCTGGAATGGCTGAGCAACGAGACCCCGGGAAGCTGGTGGGTCGACACCGGCGTGATCGAGGAAATCGTCGCCGCGCAGACCGATGCTGCGGCCGGCGTCACGATGAACCCGCTCCTGCTCGCCCGCGGGCTCGCCGACGCGCAGCCGGGCACGAAGCAGGCGATCGCCGCCGCCGGCGCCCTGCCTCCGGCTGGTGACGAGCGGGCGGTCGAGATCACCCGGCGCGTCGCGATCGACGTCGCACGGCGCATCGAGCCCGTCTACGAGAAGACCGGTGGTGCCGGCGGCTACGTCTGCGCGCAGGTGAATCCGTCGCTCGCCGACGACGCGCAGGCGATGGTCGCGCAGGCGCGAGAGTTCGACTCCTGGGCGCCGAACGTGATCGTGAAGCTCCCGGTCACGAGGGCTGGGCTTAAGGCGCTCGAGGTCTGCGTGGCCGGCGGCATCGACATCGTCGCGACCGTGAGTTTTTCGTTGCCGCAGGCGCTCGCGATCGGCGAGACGCATCTGCGCGCGTCGAAGGCGGCGCGCGAGGCGAACCGCACCCCGGGCCGCGTGTACGCGGTCATCATGCTCGGCAGACTCGATGACCACCTCAAGCGCGTGGCGAACGGGGTCGACGAGGAGACGATCGACCGGGCGGCGATCGCCGTGACCAAGCGGGCACGTGCTCTTTTCGCCCAACGCGGCCACGAGGCGACGATCCTGCCCTCCGGTATGCGCCACGCGGGCCACGTTACCGAGCTCGCGGGAGGCGACTTCGTCTTCTCCATCTCGCCCTCTATGGCGTCACAGCTTGCCGCAGGCTCGTTCCCGCAGGAGCCGCGCGTCGACGAGCCTGTCGACGAGGCGATCGTCGAACAGCTGCGCGCGATTCCCGACTTCGTCAGGGCGTACGAGCCGGACGGGATGCGCGAGGACGAGTTCATCGGCTTCGGCGCCGCGGAGTCCACGCTCTCTCAGTTCGCGCGCGAGGGGTGGGGGGTCGTGGCGGGGTACGAGCCGTCGTAGGCTCGCGCGTCGCGGCGCCCGGCCTGCGC
>CAZVEF010000063.1:5072-6403 GCA_964625715.1 uncultured Spirochaetaceae bacterium
GGCATCCGCGACGAGCAGCGTCAGCTCTGAGGAGGAATCATGATCTACCGCAATCTCGGACGAACGAGCGTGCGCGTCTCCTCGCTCTGCCTCGGCACGATGGCGTTCGGCAGGCAGGCGGACGAGCCGGTCGCGCACGCAATCATGGACCGCGCGGTCGAGGGGGGCATCACCTTCTTCGACACGGCGAACGTCTACAACGACGGCGAGTCGGAGCGGATCGTGGGCCGATGGCTCGCGCAATCGCGCCGCCGCGACGAGATCTTCCTCGCGACCAAGTTCGGCAACGAGCGCGCGAACCCGGTCCACGGGCAGGGGCTCTCGCGACGCCACGTCATCGCCGAGTGCGACGCGAGCCTGCTGCGTCTCCAGACCGATCGGATCGACCTCTACCAGGTGCACCGCATGTGGCCGGGCACGCAGATCGACGAGCTCTTCCGCGCGCTCGACGACCTCGTGCGCGCCGGGAAGATCCTCTACATCGGCACGTCGAAGTGGGCGCCGCCGCTCATTGCCGAGATCGTGGCGCTCTGCGACCGCTACGGCTGGACGAAGCCGGTCACCGAACAGCCGCCGTACAACCTTCTCGACCGCCGCGTGGAGGACGAGCTCTTGTGGACGTGCAACCGGTACGGCATCGGGGTGATTCCCTGGGCGCCGATCGCCGCGGGAGTCCTGAGCGGCAAGTACGGCGAGGGCAGCTTCGACGACCGCTCGCGCTTCGGCGACTGGAATCACCGCTGCACCCCGGAGGCTGTCGACGCGGTGGAGCTCCTGCGGCCGCTCGCCGAGGAGAAGGGCGTCACCCTCGCCGAGCTCGCGCTCGCCTGGGTGATGAACCAGCCGGCGGTGACCGCACCGATCGTCGGACCGCGGACCGTCGACCAGCTCGTCTCGTCGCTGAAGGCGGTCGACATCGAGCTCACCCGGGACGACTACGAGCGCATCGACTCGATCTTCCCGCCCGGCTCGCACTTGAGCGATTACTGGGAGGGCAACGTCTACTCGATGCTTCGGCGGCAGCTCGGGATCGAGCGGTAGGGCGGTCGGCGCCCGGCCAATGCGCGACTCGGCCCGACCATCGGCATACTCCCGCGCGTTGTCCATGAGCGCGACGCCGTGAGCAGATGCTGCGACGGCAGATCTCTCGTTCCCGTAGATCCCGGGAGAGAGCGCATCCGACCCGCACCGATCGTGCACGTCGATGTCGCTCTCGCGCCCCGACGGTGGTGTGGTCAGGTCGGTCCCGGACGCATCCCCGGGGGATCGCTCGCGGGAAAGGAGTCCTCGTCGGCGGTCTGCTCGCTTCGGCTGTCGGGCGACCCCGCCTC
>CAZVEF010000063.1:6503-9189 GCA_964625715.1 uncultured Spirochaetaceae bacterium
CGACGCGTCCTCTCCCTCGCCTCCGATCGACAGGACAATCGAGGCCACGTCGACGCCCAACGACCGCGAAGCGTTGCCGAGGATCCGCATCACCGTCGTCCAATCGCCGGTGACATCGACGGTGCGGCCGATCGTACGGCAGGTCAGGCCCGCCTCCGTGAGGCGCTCGGCCACGATCTCGTGCGGCTGCCCGCGTGACGAGCGACTCTCGCCGGGGGATATCCTGATGGTGAATCGCATCGCTCCTCCGGGTCCCAAGGTACCTGCGCCGTCGCGTCGTCGGGATCACCCATGCGGGTGACGCGCTCTTGCCGCGTCCGCGGCTTTCGGATAGGGTCCGCGCATGGCCGATCGAGAGACGCCTCCGGGTCGAAGGGCCGCTGAGCTACCCGAGCACGTCCGCGAGAACCGCTCGTACTGGGACGGGATGGCACACGAGTGGGTCGAGGCGGGCGAGCGCCACTGGGCGCAGGACGAGCCGACGTGGGGCATCTGGGGCCTGCCCGAGTCCGAGCTCCGGTTGCTGCCGCCCGGCATGGCCGGCATGACCACGATCGAGCTCGGCTGCGGCACGGGCTACGTGAGCGCGTGGATGACGCGCCTCGGTGCGACCGCCGTTGGGATCGACAACTCCGAAGAGCAGCTGCGGACCGGACGGCGGCTTGCCCGCGAGCACGGCCTCGGGATCACCTTCGTGCACGGCAACGCGGAGGATGTCGCGTACGCGAACGAGAGCTTCGACTTCGCGATCAGCGAGTACGGCGCGGCGATCTGGTGCGATCCGTATCGGTGGATCGCGGAGGCGCATCGGCTCCTGAAGCCCGGTTGCGAGCTCGTCTTCCTCGGCACGCATCCGCTCGCGATCGTCTGCGCGCCGTACAGCGGCAAGCCCACCGGGACGACCCTCCAGCGCTCCTGGTTCGACCTGCACGTTCAGGACTGGCGGAACGTCGAGTTCGACCCGGGCGGCGTCGAGTTCAATCTGAGCCCTTCGCGCTGGTTCCGTCTCTTCCGCGAGACCGGCTTCGAGGTCGTCGACTTCCAGGAGCTTCGGGCTCCGGCTCACCTCTGCGAGGATCGGTTTTCGATTCCCGTCGAGTGGGCGAAGCGGTGGCCGAGCGAGCAGGTCTGGAAGCTGCGCAAGCGCGCGTAGTCGCCGGCCTACGCCATCGACGAGCCGATGCCCGGCTTGCCGGCGGACGACTCGATCGATACCATCGTTCGCAGCCGCCTCGCCCCCCGACGGCGAGCGTCTGAGGGGAGTCCGATGACCACTACCATACCGTTCGGCGACGAGAGCCTGACGCTCACGCTGCCGGACGAGACCGAGATCCTGCGCATGAGGGCGGTCGAGCCGATCTCAGATCCGCGGGCGGCCATCGCGGCCGCGTTCGATCGTCCCATCGGCACGAAGCCGCTCGACGAGCTGCTGCGCGAGAAGGTCGCCGCTGCGGCGGTCGTGCCGACCGCGACGATCGTCATCGCCGACCACACGCGTCCGGTTCCGTACAACGGCGAGCAGGGAATTCTCTGGCCGCTCGTCGAGCGGCTCGTCGCCGCGGGGCTCGCCGAGGAGCGCATCACCGTGCTCGTCGGCACCGGCACGCACCATCCGCTCACGAGCGAGATCGATCGGATGCTCGATCCCCGGATCCTCACGTCGAGGGTGCACGTCGTCAGCCACGACTGCCGTGATCCGGAGCAGCTTCGTTACGTCGGCACGACCGCGCGCGGAACCGAGGCGACGCTCAACGCCCACTACCTCGACGCCGACATCAGAATCGCGACCGGGCTCGTTGAGAGCCACTTCTTCGCGGGAGCCTCGGGCGGCCGGAAGGCGATCTGCCCCGGCATCGTCGGCGAGCAGGTCACCCACAGCTTCCACTCGGCACGCATGGTCGCCTCCCCCGACTCGACGCATCTGAAGCTCGACGGGAACCCGCACCACGAGGAGTCGTTCGCAGTCGCGAGCATGGCGCCGCCCGATTTCACGGTGAACGTCACGCTCGACAGCGACTACCGGCTGACCGGGGTCTTCGCCGGTGAGCTCGACGCCGCGCACCGCGCGGCTGTGGCGAGGATCCGCGAGTACGTCGAGATCGAGATCGACGAGCCGTACGACATCGTGCTCACGCACGGTGGCTTCGTGTCGATCAACCACTACCAGGCGGCGAAGCCCGCGC
This sequence comes from uncultured Spirochaetaceae bacterium, assembly GCA_964625715.1. GTDB lineage: Bacteria > Spirochaetota > Spirochaetia > DSM-27196 > SLST01 > SLST01. The sequence goes on from CAZVEF010000063.1 coordinate 8,687, forward strand.
TCGTCGCGATCGAGGCGCTCGCAGAAGGCGGCTGGTTCTTCCTGCCCGCCTCGACGACCGACGACGACCCCGTCGGCAGCCTCCGCTATCGCACGCTCCTGCACCTGCTGCGGATGATCGGTCCTGACGCCTTCACCCGGCTCCTCTTCTCGGACGGCTGGACCTTCCTGCCCGACCAGTGGGAGGTCCAGGCGTGGGCGAAGGTCGACGCCGCCGTCGCGCGCGATCACTTCTACTACTACAGCCCGCAATCGGCCCGCGCCGACTACGAGATCCTCCCGGGCACGGATGGAAACACGCTGCTTCCGGAGCCGGACCGCTACCGTAACGATCCGGCCAACGTCCAGCGAGCGCTCGACGCCTTCGTGAAGAGGGCGAAGGCCGATCTCGCGACGCGGGGCGTGTCGACGCCGCGGATCTGCTTCCTCTACGACGGGCCGTACGGGATCGTGCAGCGGCGGGGGAGGGCTACCGCGACCACCTGAGCGGGTGGCACTCCGCGG
>CAZVEF010000063.1:9289-13223 GCA_964625715.1 uncultured Spirochaetaceae bacterium
GCGGTGCGACCGAGTGATTCGGCCGAGCCTGCGCGCCTGCATACCCCGAACGGCTTATCCCTCCGCTCGTGCCGCCCGGGTAGCTTTGTCGCATGCCACGGACTTCACGCAGCAGCGCATCGAAGGAATCCCGAGCCACCGAAGGCCCGGTCTGGTGGGCTATGTCCGTTGAAGAGGTGCTCGACGAGCTCGATCTCGGGAGCCCGAGCGAAGGGCTCACCGAGAACGAAGCGCAACGCCGGCGCCGGCGCGTGGGTCCGAACGCGATCGAGCGGCGCAAACCGCGGACCTGGTTCGCGATCCTGGTCGACCAGTTCAAGAGCACGATCATGGCGATTCTCGGGGCCGCCGCGATAGCCGCCTTCGTCTTCGAGGGCGCGGCGGACGGGATCGCGGTGAGCGCGGTGATCGTGGCGAACGCGCTCATCGGTTTCTTCACCGAGCTCCGGGCCGTGCGGCGCATGGAGTCGCTCGCCGAGCTCGGCTCGAGCACCGTCTCCGTCCGCCGCGATTCGACCGTGCGCGAGGTATCGGCGGAGGAGGTCGTTCCCGGCGACGTCGTCATCGTCGAGGAGGGACTCGAGGTGCCGGCGGACGCGCGGCTGATCGAGACCAATCGGCTTCTCGTCGACGAGAGCACGCTGACCGGCGAGTCCGAGCCGGTCGGAAAGGAGGTGGACGCGGTCGACGCGCAGACCGACCTCATGGAGCGCAGCGACATGCTCTACAAGGGCACCTTCGTGACGCGCGGTTCGGGCGAGGCGGTCGTCGTCACGACCGGCACGGACACCGAGCTCGGAGAGATCAGCCGGCTCGTGAGCGAGTCAGAGGACGAGCGCACCCCGCTCGAGAAGCGGCTCAACGCTCTGGGGAGAACGCTTGTCTACGTTACGATCGGCGCCGCGGTCGCCGCCGCGGTCTCCGGCATCATCACCGGACGCAGCCTCGTGCTCATGGTGGAGACCGGCATCGCGCTCGCCATCGCCGCCATACCGGAGGGCCTTCCCATCGTCGCGACCATCGCGCTCGCGACAGGACTCCACGAGATGGCGAAACGACACGCGCTGGTCAACAGACTGAGCTCCGTGGAGACACTCGGCTCGACCACGGTCATCTGTACCGACAAGACCGGAACGCTCACGGAGAACAGCCTCTCCGTGGCGGAGTTCGCGGTCGCCGCCGACGACGACGGCACGCCGCAGCGGCTTGCTGCCGACTCCACCGGCGACGACCGGACGCCGACCGAGCGGCTGCGCGAGGTGCGCCTGCTCGGTGCGCTGTGCACCAACGTCGACGCCGGAACCGAGGTGGGCGATCCGCTCGAGGTGGCGCTCGTACGAGACGCCGACGAGGCCGGGCTCGATCTCGCCGATCTGCGCGAGGAGTATCCGGAGGTGCAGGAGATCGCCTTCGACTCCTCGCTCATGGAGATGGCGACGATCCACCGCGGCGGCGATGGGCACTTCGCCGCGGTGAAGGGCGCCCCGGAACGGGTGCTCCGGCAGTGCCGGGGGATCGACGAGGACGCCTGGCTCGAGGTCTCCGACGAGATGTCGGCCGACGGCCTGCGCGTGCTCGCGATCGCGCGGAGGGCGATCGACGTGGACGTCGACGCGACCGAGGACGAAGCGTCTGAGGGTGGATCGCTCGAGCCCGACGACGTCTACGCCGACCTCGAGCTCGCCGGCCTGGTGGGGATGCGCGACCCGGCCCGTCGGGACATCGCCGACGTCATCGCGAGCTGTCACGAAGCCGGCGTCGCCGTCACGATGGTCACCGGCGACAACGCCCGGACCGCGCGGGCGATCGGGCTCGAGGTCGGCATCATCGACGACGAGGATGCGCCGGTGGTGAGCGGGCACGAGATCGACGACTACCTCGCATCGGGGGGGTCTGACGGCGAGGCGCGCATCTTCGCCCGGGTGACCCCGAAGCAGAAGGTCGCGATCGTCGACTGGCACCAGGAACGCGGGGAGATCGTCGCGATGACCGGCGACGGGGTGAACGACGCGCCGGCGCTCGAGCACGCCGATATCGGCGTCGCGATGGGAGAGCGTGGAACCGACGTCGCAGCGGAGTCGGCGGACATGGTACTCACCGACGACGCGCTGGGGTCGGTCGTCTCGGCGATCCGCTATGGGAGAATCATCTTCGCGAACATCCGCAAGTTCGTCGTCTACCTGATGTCGTGCAACCTCGCCGAAATCGTGGCGGTCGGCATCGCGGCGGTCGCGGCGCTGCCGTTGCCTCTCCGGCCGCTCCAGATCCTCTTCCTCAACGTCGTGACAGGCGTCTTTCCGGCGCTCGCCCTGGGGGTGGGCCCGGGGTCGGGCGATGTGATGCACCACCCGCCGCGCGACCCGGAGAGCTCCGTGCTCGAGCGACGCCATTGGCTCGCGCTCGTCGCATTCAGCGCGCTCATCGCGGCGGCGGTGTTCGCGGCATTCCTCGTTGCGCTCGGTCCGCTTTCGACTGGAGAGGAAGGAGCGGTTACGGTGAGTTTCCTCACGCTCGCCTTCGCGCAGGTGTGGCACGTCTTCAACATGCGCGGCGACCGGTCGGGGCTGCTGCGAAACGACATCACGGGCAACCCCTGGGTGTGGGGCGCAGCCGCGCTCTGCCTGGGCCTGGTGGTCGGCGCAGCAACGCTTCCCGGCGTCTCGCGGGTGCTGTCGCTCGCTCCAGTGGGACGTGACGGTTGGCTGCTGGCGCTCGGCGCGTCGTTCGTGCCGCTCCTGTTCGGCCCGGTCGCGAGGCGTCTGGTAGCCGGCGATCGCGAGGTGTTCGCATAGCCGCCGTCGGCGTCGAGGTAGTCGCCGAACACCGTCCCCGCCCTGCCGCGCCGGTAGAGCCGGATGCTCGAGTCGATGGCCGAACGAGGCCGCTGGTAGTGCTTACCCCCGCATGACAGCCGAGCGCGCCGGGGTCGATCTACTCCTCGTACGCACGGAAGGTCTCGACGTCCGGGCGCAGCAGATAGATCACGTCCTTGCGCTCTACCGCGATGCGGACCCTCCCCCGGAGCGCCGCGTGGTCGGCGAGGTGCGACAGGAGCTCGCGCGTAGGGTTGATCGCTATGGGGTGGCCCACGAGCTCGAGCATGGAGAGGTCGCCCATCGTGTCGCCGTAGGCGTAGCTCGAATCGAGGTCGATGTCGTACTTCTGGACGAAGTGGTCGATCGCGCCGCGCTTGCTCTTTGCGTCCCACATCCGTTCCACCTCCCCGGTGAACCGGTCGTCTTCGTCGGTGAGGTAGCGCGTGCCCATGCAGTCGGTGATGCCGTACCGCTGCGCCATCTTGCGCACGAGGTAGTCGGGGCTGCCGGAGATGAAGATGACCGCGTGCCCTTCGGCCTTGTGCCAGCCGATGCGGTTGCGCGTGTACATGTAGACCCGGTCACCCTTGAGGTCCACGACCTGGTTCGTGATGAACTCCATCTTCGCCTTGTCGAGACCCCGCATCGACTGCATATAGATCGACGCGAGCTCGAGCATGTAGTCGTCGTAGTTGCCCCGGCGCTTCTGCCAGTCCTCGTAGCGCGTCTTGATGCTCGAGTGCCACAGCGCCTCGTCGAGCACCTCATAGCGAAGGAGCTTCTTGAAGTGCTCGATCATGAGCGACTCGCGGAAGAGGGTACCGTCGATGTCGAAGAAGGCGGCGGTTCTCATGCCCGCAGTATACCAGAGTCGGGGCCCGGCTCCTCTACCGCCACAGCGGCCCGTCACCGGGGCGCCCGCATCCCCCGCCGGGTCGCGTCGCGCTACTCCGCCCGGACGCCGAACATCGTCGCCAGGCGTTCGACGTTGCGCGTGTTTCGCACGTCGTGTCCCTCGTCGGTGTAGAGGAACTCGATCTCGTCGGCGTACACCTCGGTGATGCGGTAGCGCACCATCTTCATCGTGCTGTTGATCATCCGGTTCGCCTCGGTGAACG
>CAZVEF010000064.1:0-12955 GCA_964625715.1 uncultured Spirochaetaceae bacterium
GGCTCGGCGACGATGAGATCGAAGAGTGCGAGACGCTCGTGCGTGAGCACCGCGCGTAGCGGCGAGAAGAGAACAGGAGCAGACAATGGCCAATCATCAGATCAAGCTGTCGAACTTCGTGAGCCCGGAACCGGAGGAGGGTGAGCTCGCCTTTCTCAAGCAACTGGGCCTCAAATACGTCTACTCGTGGCTGCCGGACAACCGCTACGAGACGATCGAGCGTTTTCTCCAGAAGGTCGGCGGAGCGGGCCTTACCACTTTCAACCTGGGCAACTACGACCTGGGCAAGTCGCCGAACATCCACCTCGCGCTCTCCGACCGCGATCGCGACATCGACGCCTTCGCCGAGTTTCTGCGCAACCTCGCGCGCGCCGGGATTACGCGGACCACGTTCACCTGGGAGCCGGACAAGGTCTGGACGACGCACCGGGAGACGGTGCGCGGCGGAGCGCAGGCGCGTGCGGTGTCGGCGGGCGACCTGCCGGTGGACGAGTACACGCACGGCCGTCGGTATGAGCGCGAGGAGCTGTGGGACAACTTCGCGTACTTCATGGAGCGGATCATCCCCGTGGCCGAGGAGACCGGCGTGCGGCTCGCGCTCCACCCGAACGATCCGCCGGTCGACGAGATCGCCGGCATCCCCTGCCTGATCCGCTGTGCGGCCGACTATCGGCGCGCCTTCGAGACGGCGGGCAGCATGGCGCTGGGGATGGAGTTCTGCACGGGTTGCTGGCTCGAGGGCGGCGAAGACGGCTTCGGCGACATCCGCGCCGGCATCCGCGAGTTCCGTGACCGGATCCTCATCGTCCACTACCGCAATATCACCGGGCCGCTGCCGCACTTCGTGGAGACCTTCATCGACGAGGGCTACGGCGACATGTTCGCCATCATGAAGACGATGCGCGAGGTCGACTACGACGGATCGCTCATTCTCGACCACACGCCCAGGATGCACGAGTGGGCCGGCCGGGGCGCGGCGACCGCGTACGCGATCGGCTACATCAAGGCGAATCTCGCGCGGCTGTAGCCGCCGGGTGACGGGGCCGGGCGCCCGCGGGGCGGCTGAGGACGACGCCCGCCCTACGCCCGTGTCTCCTCGAGCGCGTCGAGCACGACCGGGATCGACTCTCTCCAGTTCGTCTGCCTCGCCTCGGAGATCTCGAAGGCGAGTCGGCGACCGTCGGGGGCACCCTCGGCGACGCGCTCGAGCACGAGCGCGCGTAGCTCGTCGGGCGGGAGCTCGTACGCCGACGCGTTGATGTTCGACCAGAAGAGTTTCTCCGGCCACGCCGCGCGCGCCTGTGCGAGGGTCTGATCGCCTTCCGGCGGTGGCGTGAGCGACTCGATGAGATCGATCGGCGAACGGGCGATGAGCTCCTTCACGCTGCCGGTCTGACCGTCGTAGTGGCATCCGACGATCTTCCCCGCCTCGTGCAGGACCGGGAAGCACTCCTCGTAGACCGGGAGGAGGAACTCAGCGTAGCGATCGGGACCGAGCGACTCGGCGGTGAAGTTCTCGAGGTTTGAGACGAACGTCCCCGGGCCGGCCGCCACCACCTCCACCTTGCGACGGAAGAGGTCGAGCATCGCGTCGTAGAGCTCGCGGACCTCGTCCTCGTAGTCGAACAGGTGGAGGCTGAAGCTCTCGAGACCCGCGTAGTCGACGAGCATCTCCTTCAGCGGGGTGCGGCCGACCATCGTCCACGTCACCGCGTAGGGCTGCATTTCCTTCTCGGCTCGTCCGAACGTCTCGTAGGCCGGCTTCACCGCCGTAGCGCGCACGATCGATGCCATCGTGCGGTAGTCGGCGGCGTCCTTCAGGAAGAACTCCTGCTGCCAGCCGTTGGTCCGTCCGCGCAAACGGTTGCTGCATGCGACTGTCTCGTACGGCTGTCTCATGCGGCTCGGCGCAGACAGTTGGAACACGGTCGTGAGAAATCGTTTGCGTTCTCGCGGAACCAATGCTACACTTCACAGATCAGAGCGACGGAAACCGGTGTTCTGGTATCCGACTCCTGGTCGCGCGACGCCCGGGTGGGTTCACGCGGCGGGGACCGGGCAGATGCATTCGGCAGCATCGAGAGCCGAACGGTCGCGCGTCCGAGCGGGCGGCGGTCGAGGACGAAAAGGAGGGACTCATGAAACGTGTTCTACTGTCTCTGATGATGCTCGCTGTTGCGGGCTTCGTGTTCGCCGGGGGCGAACAGGAACAGGAAGGCGAAGCGCCGGCAGAGCCGACGGAAGTAGCCGAGGAGATGGGCATGGAAGCGCCCATGCTCGCCGAGATGGTCGAGGCGGGCGATCTGCCGCCGGTCGAGGAACGGCTTCCGGCCGAACCGCGCGTCGTCGAGAAGGTCGATTCGATCGGCGAGTACGGCGGCACCTGGCACCGAGCGTGGCGGGGCGTCAACGACTTCCACGCGTTCGGGCGCATCATCTACGAGCCGGTCCTGCGCTGGCCGCGCGACCCTGCTGACCCCGTGCAGCCCGGTCTCGCCAAGGATTGGGAGTGGAACGACGACGGAACCGAGCTCACGCTCTACTTCCGTGAAGGCCTCAAGTGGTCCGACGGCGAACCGTTCACCGTCGACGACGTGATCTTCTGGTGGGAAGACATCGAGACCAACGAGAACATCACTCCGGCGATTCACACCGAATGGGTCGTGAACGGTGAACCGATGGAGCTCGAGAAGGTCGACGACGCTACGATCACGCTGAAGTTCGCCGGTCCGAACGGCCTCGCGGAGACCGTCGGTCTCGCGTTCCACGGCAACCAATGGCCGCTCGGCTTCGAGCGCTTCGGCTTCTTCGCGCCGCGTCACTACCTCGAGGACTTCCATCCGGACTACAACTCCGACATGTCCTACAAGGACTTCGAGGACGCCGCGTGGGAGTACAACACCGAGCGCCCGTCGATGACCGCATGGCGGATCACCGAGTGGGAAGCGGGCGCGGATTACCTCGTTGCGAGCCGCAATCCCTACTACTGGGCAGTCGACGAGCTCGGGCGGCAGCTCCCGTACATCGATGAGGTGTATTTCTACCTGGTCGAGGACGTCGCGGCGATCAACACGCTCGCGCTCCAGGGCGAGCTCGACATGCAGCACCGCGGGATCGAGTTCAGCCAGGTCAGCGTCTACAAGGAGCAGGCAGACCGGTACGACTACAGCGTACTGAACTGGACGACCGCGCAGGCCTCGTTTCTGACCTTCTTCCCGAACCAGAGCTACGGCGACGAGAAGTACCGCGAGCTCATGCAGAACCCGAAGTTCCGCCAGGCGCTCTCGCACGCGCTCGACCGTGACCTCCTGAACGAGGTCATGTTCCTCGGTATGGCGCATCCGCGCACGATTACAGTCGTCGAGGATTCCGCGCTGTTCCAGCCGGAGATTGAGGACGTCTACGCGGAGTACGACGTCGATCGCGCAAACGAGCTGCTCGACGAGATCGGTCTTGAGCTCGACAGCGAGGGTAGGAGGACCTTCCCCGACGGCTCACGGCTCGAGCTCGTGGTTGAGACGATGGCTTCGTCCGGCAGTACCGCCGACGGTATTCAGATCGCCGCGGAGAACTGGGAAGCCGTCGGTCTCGCTACGAAGGTGAACGTCTCAACGCGAGAGGTCTACTGGCCGCGTGCGACAAGTAACGACGTTATGATCGCGACGTGGTCGACCGACCGCGGCCTCGTCCCCATGATCGACCCGATCTACCAGTTCCCGTTCGACGAGCGATCGTGGATGGCTCCCTCGTGGGGTATCTGGTACAAGACCGACGGAGAGCAGGGCAGGGAGCCCACGGCGGAGATGAAGGAGCTCATGGATCTCTACGACGAGTACAGCGTGACTCCCGACCCGGAGCAGCAGCTCGAGATCGCCAAAGAAATCGTGCGCCTCTCCACCGAACGACTGTACGTAATCTCGACGGTCGGTATGCCGCCGGCGCTCACGATCGTCAAGAACAACTTTCACAACGTCCAGGAGTCGCACACATCCGACTGGCTCATCATGACGCCGGGTACGATGGATCCGGCTCACTTCTGGATCGAGCAGTAGCCAGGTTACCGGCTCTTTTCGAAGAGCGTCCCGGGCGGGCCGGCATCGCCGGCCCCCCCCGGGACTGTCTACTCAGAGCGGACGACGCCCCGCAAGGAGAAGAGACACAGGAATGCTAACGTATATCGCGCGCCGGATACTCATCGTTATCCCGACGCTGTTCGTCATCTCGATCGTCACCTTCATCATCATTCAGCTGCCTCCCGGGGATTTCTTCACGACGCTGCAGGCGGAGATGGCCGAAACGGGTGGTGGTCAGGGCAGGGAGCTCGTCGAGCATCTCCAGGAGCTGTACGGGCTGAACGAGCCCGTGTGGCGTCAGTACTTCCGCTGGATATCCGGTTTCCCCCGGATGGACTTCGGCTACTCGCTCGGGTGGAACGCGCCCGTGTGGGCCGTCATCAGGGGCAACGTCGCGTATACGATCGGGCTGGGGTTTCTTTCGCTCATTTTCATGGTCGTCGTGTCGATCCCGATCGGGATCTACTCGGCCACGCACCAGTACTCGCCGGGTGATGTCGCGCTGTCCGCGCTCGGGTTCATCGGGATCAGCCTGCCGGGCTTCCTCCTGGCGTTGATCTGGATGTTCGTCGGAATCGTCATCCTCGGGGTCGACGTGGGCGGCGTCGCGTCCATGGAGTTCCGCGACGCGCCATTCAGCATTCCGAAGCTGCTGGACTATCTGAACCATCTGTGGCCCCCGGTCATCATTCTCGGCCTCGCATCTACCGCCCAACTCTTCCGGATCATGCGCAGCAACCTGCTCGACGTGCTCGGGCAGCAACACATAACGACCGCTCGCGCGAAGGGCATGCGCGAGAAGAAGGTCATCCGCAAGTACGCGGTTCGAGTCGCAATCAACCCACTCATCAGTGTGATGGCGCTGGAGGTGCCCAAGATCATCAACGCGTCTATTCTCGTCGGGATCGTCATGTTCCTGCCTACGCTTGGACCGGTCTTTCTGCGCGCATTGCGCACGCAGGACATCTACCTCGCAGGAACGATTCTGCTGTTCACCACCGTCATGCTCATGGTGGCGAATCTGATTGCGGACATCGTGCTCGCGATCGTCGACCCGCGCATCGCGTACGATTGATAAGGAGGGGCATCCATGCAAACACTCTGGGAACGGTGGACCTCTCTCGACAGCAAGAAGAAGTCGCGGGAGATCGTCGGATACTACGAGAAGCTCGCCGATACCCTCGGGTACAAGTCGGCCGCAGAGCTCGAACAGGACATTGCGGACGGCAAGCTCGCCGAAAGCCAGTACGGTCTGTCGCAGTGGCGGCTGATCGTCAAGAAGTTCGCGCGTAATCGCGCGGCGATTGTGGGCGGGGTCATCATCCTGATCTACTACCTGACCGCGATCTTCGGGAATTTCATCGCGCCGTACGGGCTGACGACGCGGTTCAGAGCGAACATCCATATGCCGCCGCAGCGGATCCGGGTCTTCCACGAGGGCGAGCTCCAGGCTCCCTTCGTCTACGGGATGAAGCGGACGCTCGACGAGAACTTCCGCGTCGTCTACGACCCGTTACCCGAGGAACGCTACCGGGTACGACTGTTCACCCGCGGCGACGAGTATCGGCTGTTCGGATTCATCGAGACGGATATCCACCTCTTCGGGGCGGAGGGTGAGGGCGTCGTCGCGCTCCTGGGGACCGACCGGCAGGGGCGGGACGTATTCTCGCGCACGATCCTGGGGAGTCAGATCTCGCTCTCGGTGGGTTTGTTGGGCGTCCTGTTCAGCCTCTTCCTGGGGACGATACTGGGTATCACGTCCGGCTATTTTGGGAAGTGGGTCGACGATCTCATACAGCGGCTGATCGAGTTGATCCGGTCCTTCCCGTCCATATCATTGTGGATGGCGCTCTCCGCCGCGGTGCCCGAGGAATGGACCATCCTGCAGACGTATTTCGCCATCACCATTATCCTCTCGCTGATCGGGTGGACGTGGCTCGCGCGACAGCTTCGCGGCAGCGTCCTCGCGCTGCGGAACGTCGATTACGTGCTGGCCTCCCGGCTCGCCGGCGCGAACCACCGCTGGGTCATCTTCCGGCACCTGATTCCGGCGACCGCCGGGCACATCATCGTCGTATCCACGCTTGCGATGCCCGCGATGATCATCGCCGAGACGTCGCTCAGCTTTCTCGGATTGGGGCTGCGGCCCCCGGTGACGAGCTGGGGCGTGCTCATCCAGGAGGCGCAGAATTTCCAGACCATTGCTCACTACCCCTGGCTGTTCATTCCGGCCGGTGTCATGGCCATCTCCATTCTCGCGTTCAGCTACCTCGGCGACGGGCTGCGTGACGCGATCGACCCGTACACCGTATGAGTGACACGAAGATGGACGCGAAGAACCAGGACCTGATCCTGCGCGTAGACGACCTGAAGACCTATTTCAATACGCTCGACGGCGTCGTTCGCGCGGTCGACGGCGTCTCGCTGACGATGAAGAAAGGCGAGACGCTCGGCGTGGTCGGCGAGTCGGGGTGCGGCAAGAGCGTGACCGCGTTCTCCATTCTCCGGCTGCTTCCGAAGACGAGCATGATCGCCGGCGGCGAGATCATCTACTACCGCAGCAAAGGTCAGGAGGCGCTCGACCTGGCGCAGGTCAGCCCGAACAGCGAGATCATGCGCAACGTGCGCGGCGGGGAGATCGCGATGATCTTCCAGGAGCCGCTTACGTCGCTTTCTCCGGTCCACACGGTCGGCAGTCAGATTGCCGAGGCGGTGCTGCTGCACGAGGACGTGACGCAGGAGCAGGCGAAGGAGCGCTCGATCGAGATGCTCGACGCGGTGGGGGTCGCGCTTCCGCGGCAACGCTACGACGAGTACCCGCACCAGTTTTCCGGCGGTATGCGGCAGCGCGCGATGATCGCTATGGCGCTCTCGTGCAGTCCAGCACTGCTGATCGCCGACGAGCCGACGACGGCGCTCGACGTGACGATCCAGGCGCAGATTCTCGACCTGATGAACTCGCTTCAGGAGCGATTCGGCATGTCGATCATGATCATCACGCACGACCTGGGGGTGATCGCCGAGATGTCCGACCGTGTGAACGTGATGTACATGGGGAAGGTCGTGGAGAGCGCGGACGTGAACACCATATTCGAGCGACCGCTGCACCCCTACACCGTCGGGCTCATGCGGTCGATCCCGCACATACAGGCCGGAGAGCGGCAGACGTTGACGCCAATCGCCGGCAGCGTGCCGGATCCGTTCTCGATTCCGCAGGGCTGCCCCTTCTACCCGCGGTGTCCCATGCCCAAGCGTGACATCTGTCAGGAAGAGGTTCCGCTCGTCGAGGTGGAAGAGGGCCATTTCGTGCGATGTACGCTTCACATGCCGTGATCGGAGACGATTGAGAATGAGTGATAAGGATGTTCTACTCGAGGTGAACAACCTCAAGATGCATTTCCCCGTGCAAAAGGGGCTCTTCCGCCGGACCGTCGGCCACGTGCGCGCGGTCGACGGCGTGAGCTTCTTTATCCGCGAGGGGGAAACGCTCGGGCTCGTCGGCGAGTCGGGATGCGGCAAGACGACGACCGGCAGGTGCATCCTGCGTGCGCTCGACCCCACCGAGGGCGAGATCAAGTTCCGCAAGGACGGAGAGCTCGTAGACCTCGCGCCGCTCAGCCCCGCCCAGCTCACACCCTTTCGCACCGAGATGCAGATCATCTTCCAGGACCCGTTCAGCTCGCTCAACCCGCGGATGACCGTCATGGACATTGTGAGCGAACCGCTTCGGATCCATAAGGTAGCGAAGGGGGACGAGCTGAAGCACCGCGTCCGCGATCTCCTCGAAGCCGTCGGCCTGAAGGCGCAGCACATGAATCGCTATCCGTACGCCTTCAGCGGCGGGCAGCGGCAGCGGGTGGGCATCGCACGCTCGCTCGCGCTCCGGCCGCGGCTGGTCGTCTGCGACGAGCCGGTTTCCGCGCTCGATGTGTCCATCCAGGCGCAAGTGCTCAACCTGCTCGAAGGGCTGCAGCAGCAGTTCGGGCTGACCTACCTCTTTATCGCGCACAACCTGTCGGTCGTACAGCACATCTGCGATCGGGTCGCCGTAATGTACCTCGGCGACCTGGTGGAGGTGGGAACCTCGCACGAGCTCTACCATCATCCGCTGCACCCGTACTCGGAGGCGCTCCTGTCCGCGGTGCCCAAGACCGATCCCAGACAGAAGACGCAGCGCGTGCTCCTGCAGGGCGACGTACCGAGTCCGGTAGACCCGCCGTCGGGTTGCAAGTTCCACACACGCTGCCGCTACGCGAAGGACATCTGCACGCAGGAGCACCCGCCGTTGCGCGAGGTCGAGCCGGGACACTGGTCGGCGTGCCACTTCTCCGACGAGCTCGACCTGAAGGGCGTAACCACGATCAAGCAACAGCCACTCGAGGAACAGACGCCATGAAGATCACCGCCATCGTAGCTCACCTTATGGACTCAAAGACGAAGTATCCGTTCGACTGGCAGGTCGACAGGCCGGGCTCGGACGACGGGCGCGGGCTCGATATGCGCCAGACGTGCATCGTGCGGATCCAGACCGATGAGGGCATCGAGGGACACGGCGTCGTGGGAAGCCGCGGCGCGCCCACGATTGACGTCGTGAAGCGCCGCTTCGCGCACTTCCTGATCGGCGCCGATCCGCTGAACACCGAGTTCCTGTGGGAGCGGATGTGGGACATGGATCGCCTCGAGGAGTTCCCTATCTACGCGCAGGGCGTTGCCGACCTCGCGCTCTGGGACCTGAAGGGGAAGGTCGCGAAGATGCCGGTCTACAAGCTGCTCGGCGGCTACCGCGACAGCATCCCGGCGTACGCGTCGACCACCGGCTACGATACCGAGGAGGAGTACCTCCGGGTGATCGACGCGGCGCTCGAGCAGGGCTACCGGTCGATCAAGCTCCACTTCCGTTACCGGGACGTGAAGACGAACGCGAAGCTCTGCAAGCGGGTGCGCGAGCACGTGGGCGACGAGATAGAACTCACCGTCGACGCCTCCGCGCTGTGGGACTACACCGACGCGCTCTGGTTCGGACGCAGGCTCGAGGAGCTCGGCTACCTGTGGTACGAGGAGCCGATGCGCGAGTTCGACCTCGAGAGCTACGCGAAACTCTGCAGGGACCTCGACATCCCGGTGCTCGCGGCGGAGACGCCCGACGGGGCCCACTGGAACGCCGGCGAGTTCATCCGCCGCGGTGCGCTCGACATCATGCGCACGAGCACGCACTACAAGGCCGGGTTCACCGGCGGGCTGAAGGTAGCGCACCTCGCCGAATCGTACGGCATGTACGCGGAGGTGCACGGCGGAGGTCCCGCGAACCTGCACCTGGGGCTCGCGCTACCCAATAATCGCTACTACGAGGACATCGTCGTGAGCCCGGAGCAGATCCGCGACGCCGATTCCCGCCTGCCTGTCGTGCTCAAGGATGGCATGGCGAGCATGCCCGAAGGCACGGTCGGTATGGGGCAGGAAGTCGACGTGAAGTACCTCGAAGCGAACGCGGTCGAGACGGTGAAGCTACCCGCCTGAGGCGCAGCGGCGCGCCGGACACGCGAACGGGCCCGACGGGCCCGTTCGTTCGATAGTCCCGGGATCTACTCGTCCGCACCCGGCTCGTCGGCTCCAGGAGGCAGGTCCTCCTGGTTCCACGTCCCGGACCGCTCCTCCCCGTCGATCGACGGGATTTCAACGATCATCCCGGGGAGGATGAGATCGGGGTTGTTCGGATCCGGGATCTTGTCCCGGTTCGCCTCGTAGAGCTCGCGCCACCGCCACGGATCCCCGTACACGAAGTCGTACTCGGCGATGCGCCAGAAACAGTCGCGACGCTCGGGGATGAGTCGCACGACGTAGTAGCGCGGAAGCGCCGGCTCCGGTTCCGGTTCCGGCTCGGGTTCGGGTTCCGGCTCCGGTTCCGGTTCGGGTTCCGGTTCGGGTTCCGGTTCCGGTTCAGGCTCGGGCTCTTCGCTGACACGCACGGGCTTCACGTCTTCGAGCGTCGAGACGACGAGACGGGAGGCCGCAATCGCCTCCGCCCAGTCCTCTGCCTCGTAGGAAGCTGTCGCGTCGGCCATGTGCTGGTTGGCGAGCTCCCACGCTTCGGAGTGGTGCGTGGCGGCGTTGATCGATTCGGCGTAGCGGATGCGCTGTCGCGCCCGGTTTGTCCACGCCACCGCCTGGTAGGCGAGCACGCGCTGTTCTGCGTACTCCTCCGCCTCCGCAGCGACCTCTTCAGCCTGCCGCGAGTACTCGACCGCGTCGTCGTAGTCGCCCTCGTCGAGCGCGGTCTGCGCCTGCGACTTGAGCTCCTGAATCCGATCGATCAGCTCGCGGTACCCCGGGTCGTCGAGCAGCGACTGGGCGCCGAGCGACGCGACGACGAGGATCAGCGCAATGGTCAGTAGTATCGCTTTCCGCATACTCAGTTCTCCTCGTCGGTCTCGTCCTCGTCGAGGTCCTCGCGCGCGGCTTCTTCGAGCGTCTCACGCTGGACATCGAGATCCTGGACTCGCTGGTCAACCCTGTTCATCGCGTCGAGCGCCTGCTGGCGTTTCTCGTCTGACTGCTGATACGCCTCGGCGAACAGAAACGCGGCGTTTTCAAAGAGCTCTGCGGCTTGCCGGTCGTTGCCGTCGGACGCCTCGTCGATCGCCTCGTTGTAGACCGCCTGAGCTGCTTCGTAGGCGTCCGGGACGGCGACGCCGGCCTTCAACTCGTCGGCACGCTCTTTCTCTGCGGTCGCCTCCTCGCGTCGGGCGCCGGCGATCGCGCGGAACCCTTCTCTGATGACGTCGGTATACCGGTCTATGGCGAGGTTGAACGCCTCCTCGGCGACGGAGTACTCCTCGTTTTCGTAGGCCACCTCTCCGGATGCGAACTGCTGTTCGCCAAGGTCGAACCCGTCCTGCGCGTACTGCGCGAGATCGTACTCCTGGATCTGCGTCCGCAATTCCTCCGCGGTGTCGTACGCATCGTCCGGCGGCGGCACGGGCTCCGGGGCGCTCGCGCACGCACCGAGCAGGGTCACGATAGCCACGACGACTGCCATGATTCTGTGCATCCCATCCTCCTCGCCGTTCACTATACATCGATATGCCCGCTTCGTCTTCCGATTCCGTTCGGCGCCTGCCGTCTGGCTGCGCCGCCGTTCGTCCGGTATACTCTGCGCAATGAGCGACACAGAGAGTACCGCCGTCGATTTCGTCCGCGCCCGCGTTGCCGAAGACGTCAAGAACGGCCGCTTCGGCGGCAGGGTCCAGACCCGCTGGCCACCCGAGCCGAACGGCTACATCCACATAGGGCACGCGAAGGGGATCTGGCTGAGCTTCGGCATCGCCGAGGAGTTCGGCGGGGCGTGCAAGCTGCGATTCGACGATACGAACCCGACGAGAGAAGAGGAAGAGTTCGTCGTCGCGATCCAGGACGACGTGCGGTGGCTCGGGTACGAGTGGGAGGAGGTGGTCTTCGCGTCCGACTACTACCAGCAGCTCTACGAGTGGGCGGTGCAGCTCATCAGGCAGGGACAGGCGTACGTCGATTCGCTGTCGCGCGAGCAGATCACCGAGTACCGCGGCACGCCGACCGAGCCGGGCCGCAACAGCCCGCACCGCGATCGCCCTGTGGAGGAGAACCTCGAGCTCTTCGAGCGCATGCGGGCCGGCGAGTTCGCCGACGGCGAGCACGTGCTGCGCGCGAAGATCGACATGGCGCACCCGAACCTGAACATGCGCGACCCGGTCATGTACCGGATCCTCCACGCGCGTCACCACCGGACCGGAAACGAGTGGTGCATCTACCCGACGTACGACTGGGCCCATGGGCAGAGCGACTCGATCGAGGGCGTCACGCACTCGATCTGCGGACTCGAGTTCGAGAACCATCGGCCCCTCTACGACTGGTTCCTCGAGTCGCTTGGCGTCTGGCACCCGCAGCAGGTCGAGTACAACAACCTCAACCTCACGTACACGCTGCTCAGTAAGCGCAACCTGCGCGCGCTCGTCGACGAGGGGATCGTCGACGGCTGGGACGACCCGCGCATGCCGACGATCCGCGGTATCCGCAGGCGGGGGTATACGCCGTCGAGCATCAGGGAGTTCCTGCGACGCGTGGGTGTTTCCAAGACCGAGATAATGGTCGATCGGGGTCTGCTCGATTTCTGCCTCCGCGAGGAGCTCAACAGGACGGCTCCGCGCGTGATGGTCGTGCTCGACCCGGTGAAGGTCGTGATCACGAACTACCCCGAGGAACAGACCGAATCGTTTCGCGCGGAGAACAACCCGGAGGACCCGGGGGCGGGTAGCCGCGAGCTTCCGTTCGGCCGGGAGATCTTCATCGAGCGCACCGACTTCATGGAGGACCCGCCGAAGAGGTTCTTTCGGCTCGCCCCAGGTCGCGAGGTGAGGCTGAAGCACGCTTACTACATCACCTGCGACGAGATCATCAAGGACGCCGACGGCAAGGTCACCGAGCTTCGCTGCAGCTACGACCCCGAGTCCCGCGGAGGCGAGACCCCGGACGGGCGCAAGGTGAAGGGCACGCTGCACTGGGTGAGCGCCGCCGACGCCGTCGCGCTCGAGGTGCGGCTCTACGATCGCCTCTTCGTCCGCGAGGACATGGTGAACCTGGGCGACCTGGACTTCCGCGGCTTCGTCAACCCCGAATCGTGCGTCTTCCTCGACCGCGCGCTCGCCGAGCCGGCGGCGGCGCAGCTTGACGCCGGGCAGCGATGCCAGTTCCTGCGCCACGGGTACTTCGTAGCCGACGAGAAGGATTCGGCGCCGGGCAAGCCGGTGTTCAACCGGATCACCGGACTCCGTGACACGTGGGCTAAGCAGCAGAAGAAGCGGGCCTGACGCACACCGGCCGATTCAGCTCGGCTGAATCGGGCACGTGGG